>CAZERE010000028.1:0-16555 GCA_964515365.1 uncultured Phenylobacterium sp.
AGCCCATGCCCTATCTGGTGGTGGTCATGGACGAGATGGCCGACCTGATGCTGGTGGCGGGCAAGGACGTGGAGGGCGCGGTCCAGCGTCTGGCCCAGATGGCCCGCGCCGCCGGCATCCACCTGATCATGGCCACCCAGCGCCCGTCGGTGGATGTGATCACCGGCACCATCAAGGCCAATTTCCCGACCCGCATTTCCTTCCAGGTCACCTCCAAGATCGACAGCCGCACCATCCTGGGCGAACAGGGCGGCGAGCAGCTGCTGGGTCAGGGCGACATGCTCTACATGGCCGGCGGCGGACGCATCACCCGCCTGCATGGCCCCTTCGTCTCCGACGAGGAGGTCGAGGCGGTGGCCAAGTTCCTGCGCGCCCAGGGCGAGCCGCAGTATGTCGAGGACGTCACCGCCGGCGGCGATGACGAGGATGGCGGCGGGGGCGATGACTTCGGGGCCGGCGGCAATTCCGGCGACGATCTCTATGACCGGGCCGTGGCCGTGGTCACCCGGGACGGCAAGGCCTCGACCAGCTATGTCCAGCGCCGGCTGCAGATTGGCTACAACCGCGCGGCCTCGCTCATCGAGCGGATGGAGCAGGAAGGCGTGGTCAGCCCCGCCAACCATGCGGGCAAGCGCGAAATCCTGGTCGGCGCGCCGCCTTAGAAGCGGGGTCTGTAGGAGCAGGGTGGGCGCGCCCGACGGAAGCCGGACGGGGCTTGGGGGGAGAGAAGCGTCACAGTCTCACGCCCGGCGCGCCCTGGCGGGGCCGGCAAGCGACCTTTCGGCCGCCGTGGGGGTGAGCCGGCCCGCACAGGGACTGATGTTGGGGGCGCCGCGCCCCATTCAAGCGCCTGCGACGATTTGGCGCCCGCTGCGCCTGGCTAGCCCGCGTCGGCGGCTCCATCGTGGCCGTGGAAATCATCAGGACTAGAGGAGGCGGCGATGGGAACGTCCGTGGTGGTAGGGGCCAGCGGCGGCCTGGGCTCCGCCGTGCTCGCCCGATTGGCGCGGGAGCGCCCAGACGATCGCCTGCTGGCCCTGTCGCGGCGGCGCCCCGAGACTCTGCCGCCCCAGGCCGACTGGGCGCATCTCGATCTGACGGACGAGGCGTCGATCGCCGCCGCCGCCGAGGGTCTCGGCCCCGGGGCGAGTATCGACCTGGTGTTCGTCGCCACGGGCCAGCTGCATGGGCCGGGATTGTCGCCGGAGAAGTCGTGGCGGAGCCTGAATCCGGAAGCCCTGATGGCCGCCTTCCAGGTCAATGCGGTGGGGCCGGCCCTGGTGGCCAAGCACTTCCTGCCCCGCCTGGCCCGGGATCGGCGCGCCGTGTTCGCCGCCCTGTCGGCCCGGGTGGGCAGTATCGGCGACAACCGGCTGGGGGGCTGGCACGGCTATCGCGCCTCCAAGGCCGCCCTGAACCAGATGATCCGCACCCTGGCCATCGAGCTGGCGCGTCAGAGGCCGCAGGCCATCTGCGTCGCCCTGCATCCCGGCACGGTGGCCACGGCGTTGAGCGCGCCATTCCAGGGGGGCGTGGCGCAGGAGAAGCTGTTCACCCCTGACTTCGCCGCCGAGCGGCTGCTGGCGGTCCTGGACGGCCTGACCCCGGCCGACAGCGGCGGCTTCTTCGCCTGGGATGGGGCGTCGGTTCCATGGTGAAGTCCTGCGGCCCGGCGCGGCAGGGGGGCGGTGTTCAGGCCGAGGGCCGGGTGAGCACATAGGCCGCGCAGGCCAGGAGCGTCACGCCCACCAGGGCCGGCACCAGCGGGCCGCGGTTGCTGAACAGGACGATTCCCCAACTGATCCCCATGCCGACCACGGCGGCGACCTTGGCCCGGGGCGGAATGGCCCCGCGCTCGTCCCAGGCCCGCAGGGTGGGGCCAAAGCGTCGGTGGGCGTACATCCGGGCCCGCAGCTTGGGCGCGCTCTTGCCGAAGGCCCAGGCGGCGATGATCAGGAAGACGGTGGTCGGCAACAGGGGCAGGAAGGCGCCCAGTACGCCCAGGCCCAAGGCCGCCATGCCCAGGCCCCGGTAGAACAGAATCGCCACGGGCGTCATGGCCCGCGGCGCAGGCGCGGCCTCCTCGGCGGGTTCGACAGGATCGCGCGGCGCGGACATCGCCCAAGCATGCCACAGGTCTTGCGAGGGAGTCGCAGAATTCAGCGGGGGGGAGGCGTCGGGCTAGGTTCGGCGACCTGCAAGGCGGGCGGGCTGGAACCGGATCAGCGCCTCGGCCATGGCGTCGTCGGGCTCCAGATTGCGGATCACGGCGGCCAGACCGCGGGCGATATCCCGCTGGCGCTCTGCGGGCACGCCGTCCAGGGCCTGGCGGTTGAAGTCCAGCAGCTGATCGACCGCCTGGGCGTAGAGGCGCTGGCCGGCCTCGGTGAGGGAAAGCCGCACCTGCCGACGGTCGTTTTCCGGCGTCCGGCGCGCCACCAGGTCGCGACGGACCAGCTGGTCGACGCTGCGGGTCAGGGTGGTGCGGTCCACGGCGGTGAAGGCCGACAGCTCCGACATGGCGCAGGACTCAAAGCGTCGGATCGTCGAAATGGCCCGCCACTGGGCCAATGTCAGGTCCAGACCGGCCAGGGCGCGCTCAAACGCCGCGTCACGCCGTCGCACCGCCTGGAACAGGAGGTAGAAGAAGTACTCGGGCACATCTAGGCCAAACTCGGATTCCGGGTCGACGGACCGGAGACTGTTCCTGGATTCACTCATGAAAATGCGGCCCCTTCGCCGGCAAGGTGGCCCTAATCCGTGCGGTTGCACAAGTCGCATTTGCAATAGGTGTAAATGCACAGACATTGACATGACGCGGTTCGGTCACTAGGTGGGCTCCAGTTCCATAGGCAGCGCTGTCCGCTGGCTCGGGCGCGAGAGGTGTCTCGCCGGCCCACTCCGTGCAGCGCCTCATCGCAGACTGTTGAGGTTGATATGAATGGACCGCCCGAGGCGGCCCTCGACGATATTCGTCGCCGGCTGGATGAACTGCAGCATGAGGCCCAGCGCGCCAGCGCGCTTGGCCGCGCGACCCTCAGCGCCCTGGCTGTGCTTTCCGACGAAACCCGCCAGGCCGTGGAAGCGGCGCTGCGCCAGGAGGCCGATGTCCTGAGACGCCAGACCGCGGACCCGATGCAGCATGATCTGTTCGAAGCCTTCTGCGAGCTTCAGGCCCTGGCCACGCCCGAGGGGCGTCTGGCGCGGGACCTGGAGCAGGCCCTGATCGATCGGGCCGCCGGCCTCGACGCCGCGCCGGTGGAGCTCCCCCGCCGCAAGGCCGGCTGAGCGGGCGGCTAGAAGTCCAGCCGCCAGAGCACTTCGAGGAGTTCGGCCGGCTCGAACGGCTTGACGATCCAACCGTCCACCCCCTGCTCGCGGCCCCGGGCGCGCTTGGCCTCGGTCTCTTCGCTGGTGATCACCACGATGGGCAGGTCGGACAGATCCGGATCGCCCTTGATGGCCGCCACCAGGCCGAAGCCGTCCATCTGGGGCATGTTGAGATCGGTGAGCACCAGGTCCGGCCGGCGGCGCCTCATCATGTCGAGGGCCTGGGCGCCGTCCTCGGCCAGGCGGACGTCATAGCCCGCGGCGCTGAGGATATCGCCCAGCAGCAGGCGGATCACCGGCGAGTCGTCGACCACCAGAACGGTGGCGGCCCCTTGAGCCTGAAAGGCCGCCCGGGCGGATTCAGGCCCAGACATGCGGCGCTCCGGCAGGGACTGGGCGGCGAGCATCGGGGGCGGGAACTCCGTGGGGAAACAGCGGGGTGACTCCTCACACCATTCTCAGATGTGATGTAATCTAAGGTTAATATGGAGAATATTTCTCTATTAGGAGAATCTGATGGCCCGCGCAAGATGCTGCAGTGCAGCGCAGCGGGTCATGGCCAACGGGGGTGATCGCTAGGGCGCGTCTGGGACCTGGGTGTCCTGACGCCCTGTCTGCCGGGCCTTCGGCGGCGCGCCGGGTGGAGAATTCTAGTCTTCGACGACGTTTGCGCCCTGGTGGATCAGCAGCACCCGCGACCGTTGGCCCTGTTCGGCCGTCAGGGCGAAGCCCATGCCGCCGTCAAAATAGACCCCGTCGCCACTCCCCAGGCCCAGGGGGGCGTAGATGTCGGAATGCAGCACCACGGCGCCGGCCAGCACCGTGAGATAGGCGTCCCCCTGGGCCCGCAGCAGCCGCCCGGTCCGCTGGCCTTCGACCACGTCCAGCACCACCGGGGTGAAGTCGCGCCGCAGCAGATCGGTGGCGCCGGCCAGACCCGCCAGGCCGCCAATGTCGCGGGGTTCGCCTTCGCCGGCCCGGACCACGGCGCGGCGGCCGGGCTGGCGGGGCGGGGCTGCGTCCAGGATCTCCGGCTTGATCAGGTGATCGACGTCCACCTCCAGGGCGCGACACAGGCGGATCAGCACTTCATAGCCCAGGGAGGTCTGGCCAAGCTCAACCTTGGACAGGCTCGACAGGGGGACCTCGGCGCGGGCGCTCAGCTCGGCGAGCGTCCAGCCTCGGGCGTGGCGCAGGCGCCGGATGGCGGCCCCAGCGGCGGCCGACAGACCCGCGGTCATGGCCTTGGCCCGCAGGGCGGGTTGAACCGGGAAGGGGGGGCCAGACGATAGGGCAAGATGCTGGGGGCTCTCAAGGCGGGGCCCCATGCTTAAGCCTGATGGGCGCGCAAGGCCAAACACAGTTGCTCGGCCATCATGTCCTTCAGCCGCTGCGGCCCCAGGATCTCCACCTTGTCGCCCCAGCTGAACAGGTGCCAGGCCAGCTCCCGCATGCCGCTGGCCCGGAAGGCGACCAGCACCGAACCGTCGGGCTGGGGCGTGGCCTGCTGGGTGGAGTGGAAGCGCCAGCCGAGCGCCTCCTCGGCGCCGTGGGGGCGGACCCGCAGGCGCACCTCCTCCACCGCGTCCTGATAGATGCCGAAGCTGCGGTCGACGAAGGCGGCCAGGGAAAAGCCGGCCGGCGGCGTGGCCGCCGCCGCCAGCACCTGGACATCGGCCAGGCGGTCCAGCCGCCAGGTGCGCGGCTCGCCGCCCTCGCCCTCGGCGGCCACTAGATAGTTGCTGCGGCCAAACAGCAGGCCCAGCGGACTGACTTCGCGCACACGGCCGGGCGTGCTGCCGCCCATATAGGCGAAGGCCAGCCGGCGCAGGCTGACAATGGCCTCGCGCACCTGGCGCAGCACCGCCTCGTCCTCGAAGGGCCGGGGTCCCGGCGCCACGGCGATGGCCTCGGCCTGCAGCACGGCCTCCAGGTCCGGTGCCAGCCGCCGGCGGGCCGGGGCGCGCATGGCCGACAGCACCTTGGTCTCCAGCCGGCTGAGCGCAGCGGCGCGCCCGGCCCCGCCGCTGGCCCGGAAGTGCTCGGCCGCCGCCCGCAGCGCGCCCAGCTCCTCGGCGTCTGGGGTCTGGAAGATGCCGTCCAGGCCCGCGGGGATACGAAAGCGTCGGGTGGGCGGGTCGTCGATCTCCTCGAACTGGGGGAACAGCTCGCGCAGGGCGTCGCGCATCCGTTCGGCCGTGCGCCGGCCGACCCCGGCGGCCTCGGCCATTTCGTCGAGGGTCAGCCCCTCGGCCGTGCTGGCCAGGGCCCGGGCCAGCTCCAGCAGCTGGGCGGCCTTCTCGTGTCGCATGCGGCGCTCCGGAATCGTTACGCCCGATTCTGACGCACCCGGCCCCTAGGGTCCAGGGTGTCGAAAGGAACGGAGATCGCCATGCCCGCCGCCCACCGCCAATCCCGCCGCCCCCGCCCGCGGTCCGCCGCCCCGGCGCCGCTGCTCGACCTGGCGCCGCGTCCCGACGCGCCGGGCGCCGACCTGATCGCTGCGGTGCTGACCCATGCCGACCTGGAGACCCGCCTGGGTCCCCAGCGCGTCCGCCGATCGCTTTCGCCCTGCCGGGCGGCCGAACTCCGCGAGGCCGGCCGCTTGAACGCCGCAGAGGCCGCGCGCAGCCTGGACATCTCGGTCGTCTGGGACGAGGCCGAGGCCGAGGTGGTGCGGGTGATCGACGACGCGCCCCTGCGCTGCAAGACCCAGTCGAGCCACGCCTGGTGGGAGGACGCCTGGGAGGAAGAGCTGTGGCAGGCCCCGACGCCCCGTCCGGTCCTGCGCGCGGTCAAGGGGGGACGCCTGTGAGCCCGCCCGCCCCGATCGCCCTGTTCGCCCCGACCCTCTTCCAGGCCCGGCTGCCTGGGGCGGCGCCGGCCCAGATGCGCCCGCGCCTTGACCGCAGGCCGCGGCCGGTCCAATCGCCGGCCCATGTCGAAAGTCACCCCCGCCACCCGGGTCCTTGACCGCGCCGGCGTGGCCTATGGGCTGCGCACCTACGACTATGACCCCAAGGCCGACAGCATCGGCCGGCACGCGGCCCTGAGCCTGGGGGTTGATCCCGGTATCATGTTCAAGAGCCTGATGACCCTGGTGGACGACAAGCCGGTCTGCGCCGTCCTGCCCTCGGACCGGGAAGCCGCTCTCAAGCGCCTGGCCCAGGCCGCGGGCGGCAAGTCGGCGGTGATGATGGCCCCGGATAAGGCCGAGCGGATGACCGGCTACAAGGTGGGCGGGATCAGCCCGCTGGGCCAAAGGCGCGCCTGTCCGGTCCTGGTGGAGGCCGCGGCCCTGGATCACGCCCAGATCTTCGTCAATGGCGGCCAGCGGGGCCTGCAGATTCAGATCGCCCCGGCCGACCTGATCGCCGTGCTCGGCGCGACCACCGCCAGCTTCAGCTAGAGCCAGACCGCCGCGCCGGCGCAATTGTTTGGGCGCCGTGGCGTCAATGGGCTTAGGTTACCACTGTTCACGCAACGTCCTTCGAGTTCGGATGGGTCGGAGTACAGATGGGCACGACAGCAACCACCTCCGCGGTTCTGGCTCGGCGGCGCAGCTATCACGTCGGCAATGTCCGCTCGCAGCTATCGTCCGCCGCCAGCGCCCTGCTGGAGTCCGAGGGCGCCTCGGCGCTCAGCCTGCGCGCCATCGCCCGGCGGACCGGCGTGGCCCTGGGCACCGTCTATTATCACTATGCCGACAAGCACGCCCTTCTGGCCTGTCTGGCCGTGGAGGGGTTCCGCGACCTGGCCGAGGCCCTGCATGCCGCCGCCGACGCCCGCGGCGAGGTCAGCGGTCTTCGAGCCTCCGGTATGGCCTATCTCGACTTCGTGCGCGCCCGTCCGGCCCTCTATGGCCTGATGTATGAGATGCGTGATGTCGGCCGGCGCGAGGAGGTCGAGGAGGCCGAGAGCGCCGCCTTCGCCGAGATGATCCGCGCGGTCGGCCAGGACTACAGACCCGGCTCGGATCCCGACACGATCCGCCAGGTCGCCCAGGCGATCTGGGCCTGTGCGCGGGGTGTCGCTGCGCTCGCCCTGGCCCGCGGCGGCCCGGGACGACTCGATTCAGCGACGGTGCGCGAGGCCGTTCTGGGCCTGGAAATCCTGGTTTCGCGACGCTGAATTCGCGTCATACGCGCGTGGCGAGGCCTCATTCTCGCGTGGCGACGCCTCTTTGAATTTTCGCCTATCCGAACAGTGTTCGACTGGTCCAGCTTGGTCCTATCAATTTCGCACGACGGGCCAAAAAAGAGCCTGCGGCGGCTGGGAGGAAACCAATGAACCACACACTGCGCTTGCGCAGCCTTTTCGTTATGGGCGTCTCGACGGCGGCCATCGTTGCGGCTACGCCCGCCTTCGCTCAACAAGCCACCATGCTGGAAGAGCTCGTCGTCACCGCCGAGCGCCGTGACCAGAGCCTGCAGGACGTGCCCGTCGCGGTCACGGCCTACACCAGCGAGCGTCGCGATCTTCTAGGCATCGCCACGGTCGAGGATCTGGCCCGCTCGTCGCCCAGCGTGGCCTACACCAACAATGACCGCCTCTCGATCCGGGGTTTTGGCCGCCTGACCAACGCCATCGGCACCGACCCGTCGGTGGCCCTCTATTCGGACGGCATCTTCTCCAACTCGATGGCGGACTCCTCGACCCCGTCCCTGTTCATCGAGCGGACCGAAATCCTGCGCGGCCCCCAGGGCACCCTTTATGGCCGTAACTCGGTCGGCGGCGCCCTGAACATCATCGGCAAGCGGCCGGCCTACGAGTTCGAAGGCGAGTTCCGCGGCGCGGTGGGCAATTATGGCACCTGGCAGACCGATCTGCTGCTGAGCGGACCGGTGACCGAGGGCCTCCGCTTCCTGGTCGGCGGCTCGCTTCAGCGCCGGGAAGAAGGCTACATCGACAATATCGGCCCGGCCGGCGACACCAGCGCCGTCAAGCGCTACATGCTTGAGGCGCAGGTCGAGGCCGACCTCGGTGAGAACATCGTGGCGCGCCTGCGCTACTCGAAGTTCGACTGGGACGACAGCTACGGCGTCGGGAACGTGCATGAGGCGGTTATTACGCCCTATGACACCACCTCGATCACTGGTCTCGGCAACTCGGCCCTGTATTACAACCCGACCTTTGGGTTCGCCGGCGTCAATCCGAGCACTGCGGACGAGTACAAGATCAACACCAACCAGACCAACGAGGGCAAGCTCAGCGACCACCATCGCCTGCACTTCGACCTGACCTGGGACCTGGGCGGCGCCACCCTGAAGTACCTCGCCGGCTATCAGGAGTATGTCTACAACACCAACGGCGATGAGGATCGGTCGGCCCGCACGGGGACCTACAGCATCCCCGCCGCCACGCCCTTCGGCGCCTATACGGCGACCGGTGTCTCGCCGAACCAGCGCTTCTTCTACGAGGAAGACCAGAGCTGGTATTCGAACGAGATCAACCTGTCGTCGAACTCCGACGGTCCGCTGCAGTGGATCACCGGGCTCTATCAGTACCATCAGGACTATTCGCAGCCCCAGGGCCTGCGCGTCCTCGGTGATCCGGCCATGCTGAACCCGATCAATCTGGCGACGGGCGGCCTCGCGCCCCCCAACCCGGACGGCAACTATCTGTTCGTCGACGGGACCCTGGCGGTCGATTCCTACGCCGTCTTCGGCCAGATCGACTACGATCTGACCGAGGAATGGACCCTGACGGCCGGCCTGCGCTGGTCCAAGGACGAAAAGACCGGCACCGACTTCGCCCGCTATGTGTCGCGGACCAACACCACCACGACAGTGCTGGCGGCCGGCGGTATTCCGGCGACGATCGGCCAGGGGATTGCGGTCGACTTCACCACCTTCGTGGTCTGCGGCGGTCCGACCATCGCCTCGTGCCAAGCCAACCCGCTTTACAGCAACCTTCGGGCGGCGTCTGGCGGCGGTCTTGAGCGGGACCTGAGCGCTGAATACGACGCCTTCACCGGCACCCTTGGCGTCCAGTGGCAGCCCGACATCGACACCAACGCCTATCTTCGTTACAGCCGCGGCTACAAGTCGGGCGGGTGGCTGGCCTCCAACGGCCTGACGCCCTACCCCTATGCCGATGCTGAATATGTGGACAACTACGAGCTGGGTCTGAAGAAGACCTGGGGCGGGGTGTTCCAGCTCAACAGCGCCCTGTTCTACGCCGACTACCAGGGCTTCCAGGCGCCGCTAACCGTGGTGCTGAACTCCACCACGGGGTCCACGGGCACCCAGTTCCTCAATCTGGAGGCCCGCAACTGGGGTCTTGAGGTCGAGGCCCAGTGGGCGCCGGTCCAGGGCCTGCAGTTCTTCGGCAGCTACGCCTATATCAACGCCGAGATCACCGAAGGCTGCTGCTACGTCGACACCAATGATCCGACGGCCGCCCAGCCGGACTCCCGCCCGGTGGGCGCGCCGCTGCCCAACGGCAGCCGCAACCAGAGCCTGGTCGGCAGCCGTCTGCCCATGACGCCGGAACACAAGATCAATGTGGGCGGCAACTACACCATGGACTTCACCCCCGGCAGCCTGACGCTTGGGGCCACCTACACCTATACCGACGACATGCAGACCGGCGTGTTCGGCTCGCCGCGCTACACCGCGCCGTCCAACGAGATCGTCGATCTGCGCGCCATCTGGAAGGATGTGGAGGATCGCTTCACGATCATTGGCTATGTGAAGAACGCCACGGACGAGGTGGCCTATCAGAGCTCGACCCCGAGCTCGCTGACGAGCATCGGCACCTTCCGCCAGACCGTTAAGCTCAACTTCCCCCGCACCTTCGGGGTCGAGCTGCAGTACCGCTTCTAAGCGCTACGGGCTTTTAGAGACAGACTGGGCGGCGCGGGCGATCCGCGCCGCCCTTTTTCTTGGCCGTCGATGGTGCTTGGCGGGGCCGGCGAACAGGGCCGCATAGTCCAGATGGATCATGCGGCGCAGGACCAACCCGTGGTGGAGGAGGTGCGACAGATTTGCACAGTCCTATTCTCGGGGGTTCTCCATCATGCGTTTGTTTGCGGCTGGCCTTTCGGCCCTCGTCATCGCCTTCGCCGCGCCCGGCGGCGCAGCCCTGGCCCAGGCGGCTGACAGCACCGTCACCCTGGCGGACGGCACGACCATCGTGACGACCATCCGAAGCCTGAATGACATCACCATCAAGATCAGCGGCGGCCCGGACTTCGGCGCCAATCCGGCGACGGTGAACTTCACCAGCGTCGTCCCCGGCGCCAGCGTCATCGACTATACCGGCACCATCAGCCAGGGCGGCGCGACCACCCCCTTCACCTGCCAGGTCAATACGGTGACCCAGGCGGTGACCGGCACGGGCGCCTGCGCCGTGGCCTTCGGCCAGCCGTCGACCTCGCCGCCGGTGACGCCGCCCGTCACGCCGCCGACGACGCCGACGACCCCCACAACACCGACGCCGCCGCCGACCACGCCGACGACCCCGACGACGCCCACCACCCCGACCACGCCGACCACCCCCACGACGCCGCCGGTGATCGATGACGGCTCCATCACCGTGACCAATCCGGACGGTTCGGTGGTGAGGCTGTCGGTCCCCGAGCAGCAGCTGATCACCTACGCCGAGGCCGACCAGCTGTTCATGGCCCTGGTGGGCGACCGGATGCAGATCGGCAGCCTGGAAGGCTTCGTGAACGGGCGTCTGCGGGCCATCGGCATGGCGGCCCTGCAGGCCCAGCTGCCGATGCTGCGCACCGACAATGGCGACTATCGCGGGGCCTCGGCCGGCGGATCGACGCCCTCGGCCGGCGCCTGGATCAACGCCACCGGCTCCTATGTCGAGGACGGCCGCGCGGGCTCGGCCCAGGACGGCTATGGCGGCGCCGTGGCCCTTGGCCTCGATGTCTCGGCCGGCGACGTGATCCTCGGCGGCTATGTCGCCCACAGCCGCACCGACCTGGAAGGCGCCGCGGCCACCTACGAAACCGACGGCTGGAACGGCGGCCTCTACGCCAGCTGGTCCCAGGACCCGGTCCTGCGCCTGACGGCCTCGGTGGGCTATGGCGCCTTCGACGTCGAATACGGCCGCAACGCCGGCGCCCTGCGCAGCTTCGGGACCACGGAGCGGACCCAGGTGTTCGGCTCGGTGGCGGTGGAATCCCAGCAGGCCCTGGGCGACAGCTGGGTGGTGATCCCCAGCCTTGGCCTGGCCTCGTCCTCGTCCGAGACTGACGCCTATCAGGACAACGCCAACCGGCCGATCGCGGGGAACAAGGTCGACATGACCGTGGTCTCCGGCGGCGCCTCGCTGTTCTATACCGGCGCGGCCTGGCTTCCTTACGTGTCGGCGAGCTTCAACCACCAGACCGACGATGCGCCGGGCGTGGACCGTGACTACGGCCTGATCGGGGCGGGGGTGGCCATTCCGGTGGCCGACCGCTTCAGCATCGCCTTCACCGCCCAGGCCCTGGTGGGCAAGTCCAACGAGACCCAGTCCACCTTTGGCGTGACCCTGCGCCGGGCCTTCTGATCAACCCATGTGGCGGCGCCTGACACCCCTGTTCCTGGCGCCGCTGCTGATCGCATCCCCCGTCGCCGCCCGACACGCCGACCCCCCGGGCGACGAATGGATGCGGTTCGAAGTGGCGGCGGCGGGGCGAACCCTCGCCGCCGCCATGCCGTCTGACGTCAAGCCGACCGAAATCCTGACCGTCGTGATCGAAGGGGACGGTCGGGCCCACGATCGTCGGGGTCGGGCGAGCGCAGATCCGACGCCCGATAAGGCGGTTGGGCTGGCGCTGGCCAAGGCCTGGTCTGGCCCCGCCGCGTGGTTGGGACGGCCCTGCCAGTATGTGCGGGATGTCGCGTGCGAACCTGCGGACTGGACCACCCACAGGTTTTCGGAAGAGGCGGTGGCCATGACCGACGCCGCGGTCAGCGGGCTCATGGCGCGCGCTGGGGCTGACCGGGTGAGGCTGGTGGGTTGGTCCGGCGGTGGCGTGATGGCGACCCTGGTGGCCGCGCGGCGGGACGACGTCGCCGGTCTGGTGACGATCGCCGCGCCCCTGGACCTGGCGGCCTGGACACGCAGTCGGGGTTTAAGTCCGTTGCAGGGCCTCGACCCCGCCGACCTGTCGCCGATCGCCACGCCGCAGGTGCATCTGACCGGCGCCTTCGATCCGGTCGTGCGGCCGGCTGTGGTCAAGGAAACGGCCCGGCGTCTCGCCGGGCCGCAGGGTCAGGTGGCGACCTGGCCCGAACGTCATGACTGTTGCTGGGTCGCCCGCGTCGATGAGATCGCCGCGGGCCTTGACCCTCAGCCTTGAAGCCTACTTGCCGCCGAGGGTGGCGCGCAGCATCCAGGCGTGTTTCTCGTGGGCTTCCAGACGGTCGGTGATGATGCCGGCGCTGGCCTCGTCCTCGGCCTTCTGGGCGAGCGCCAGGGCGTCGCGGCAGGTGGCGATAACCGTCTCGTGGTCGGCGGTCAGGGCCTGGAGCATCGACTGGGAGTCGCCCTCGGGATCGCCGTCCTTGATCGAGCTGAGATTGCCGAAGGCGCCATAGCCCTGCGGGGCCAGTTCGCCCAGGGCGCGGATGCGCTCGGCCACATCATCGATGGCCTGCCACATCTCGGTGTACTGCTCCATGAACAGCGCGTGGAGCGACGAGAAGTTGGGGCCACGGACGTTCCAGTGGAAACCGTGGGTCTTGAGATAGACCGCATAGGTGTCGGCCAGCATCTTGGACAGGGCCTGGGCGACGGCCTTGCGGTCGCCCGCGTCGAGGCCCGTTTTGATCTTCTCGACCATGAGATAGCTCCTTCTTGTCGGTTACGGCTCAGCTTGCTGTCGAACGGCTGAGCCTAGGCAGGGGTTCCGCCCTGGGGCGGGGCGGCCGCCTGGGCGTCGGCCTTGGCCCAGGCGCGTTCGTGGAAGGCGAAGGCGATCGTCTGGAACAGGGGCTCCACCATGCCGATCGCAAGCGCCGCCCGCCAATCCCGGGTGAGTACGTAGGCCACGGTGAAGGCCACGATCAGGTGCATGACGCTGTAGCTCAGGGTCTTGGCGACGGTGCGTTTCATCGTCTCAATCTTTCGTGTGGACGATTTCCATATAGGACATCAATGGCCCATCGAAAGGGTTAGTTGCAATTCATTCGCAAAAAAGTTTCGTGACGGCGATCCCACGAAAAAGGGGCCGCCCCGGCTGGAGCGGCCCCTCGGTCGTCGCGATGGCTTCGACTTAGAAGATTTCGAACAGGCCAGCCGCGCCCATGCCGCCGCCGACGCACATGGTGACGACGCCGTACTTGGCCCCGCGGCGCTTGCCTTCGTACATGATGTGCGCCGTGCAGCGGGCGCCGGTCATGCCGTAGGGGTGGCCGATGGAGATGGCGCCGCCCGAGACGTTCAGCTTGTCATTGGGGATGCCCAGGGTGTCGCGGCAATAGAGCAGCTGCGAGGCGAAGGCTTCGTTCAGCTCCCAGATGTCGATGTCGTCCATCTTCAGGCCGTTGCGGGCCAGCAGCTTGGGGATGGCGAAGACCGGGCCGATGCCCATCTCCTCAGGGCCGCAACCGGCCACGGCCATGCCGCGATACGCGCCCAGCGGCTCCAGGCCGCGCTTCTCGGCTTCCTTGGCCTCCATCAGCACCAGCGCCGCGGCGCCGTCCGACAGCTGGCTGGCGTTGCCGGCGGTGACGAACTTGCCTTCCTGGACATAGCGGCCGCCCTTGAACACCGGCTGCAGCTTCTGCAGGTCGGCCAGCGTCGTCTGGGGACGGTTGCCCTCGTCCTGGGCGATGGTGACTTCCTTTTCCGACGCCTGGCCGGTGGCCTTGTCGAACACCATCATGGTGGTGGTCATGGCGACGATTTCCTGGGCGAACCGGCCCTCGGCCTGGGCCTGGGCGGTGCGCTGCTGGGACTGCAGGGCGTACTCGTCCTGGGCTTCGCGGCTGATCTTGTAGCGATCAGCGACGATCTCGGCGGTCTCGATCATCGAGACCTGCAGTTCCGGCACATGCTCGGCCAGCCATTCGTCGCGGGCGCGGAACAGGTTCATCTTGTCGTTCTGGACCAGCGAGATGGACTCGAGGCCCGCCCCGATGGCCATCGGGGCGCCGTCATGGGTGATGTACTTGGCCGCGGTGGCCACGGCCATCAGGCCCGACGAGCACTGGCGGTCCATGGACATGCCCGCGACGCTGACCGGCAGGCCGGCCCGCAGGGCGGCGCTGCGGCCGATGTTCTGGGCCGTCGTGCCCTGCTGCAGGGCCGCGCCCATCACCACGTCATCGATCTCGGCCGGGTCGACCTTGGCGCGGGCGACCGCCGCGGCGATGGCGTGGCCGCCCAGGGTGGGGGCGGTGGTGTTGTTGAAGGCGCCGCGATAGGCCTTGCCGATGGGGGTCCGGGCGGCGGAGACGATGACAGCTTCACGCATGGAAGGATCCTGCTTCTCTGGGAATTCGGGGAGGGGTCTTAGAGGTCTTTGAAGGACTTGCCTTCGGCGACCAGCCTTTCGAGGAGGGGCGAGGGCTTGAACTGATCGCCCATCTTGGCCTGGAACTCCTGCATCTTGGCCAGCACCTTGGGCAGGCCCACATGGTCGCCGTACCACATGGGGCCGCCGCGATAGACCGGCCAGCCATAGCCGTTCTGCCAGACCACATCGATGTCCGACGGGCGGATGGCCTTGCCCTCTTCGAGGATCTTCGCGCCCTCGTTGATCATCGGATAGATGCAGCGCTCCAGGATCTCCTGGTCGGTGACTTCGCGGGGATTGGCCCCGGTCTTGACGATGAAGTCCTTGATCACCTGCTCGGTCACAGGCGAGGGCTTGGCGTTGCGGGCCTCGTCATAGTCGTAATAGCCGGCGCCGGTCTTCTGGCCGCGGCGGTCCATTTCGCACAGCACGTCGCGGATGCTTTCGCCCTTGGAGCGCTCCTTGACCCAGCCGATGTCCAGGCCGGCCAGGTCGCTCATGGCGAAGGGGCCCATGGGGAAGCCGAAGTCGTAGAGCACCCGGTCGATGTCCCAGGGCATGGCGCCTTCCATGACCAGCTTCTGGGCCTCGCGCTGGCGCTGGCCGAGGATGCGGTTGCCGACGAAGCCCGGGCAGACGCCCACCAGAACGGCGACCTTGCCGATCTTCTTGGCCAGCTTCATGGAGGTGGCGATGACCTCCTTGCTGGTGTGGTCGGCGCGGACGATCTCCAGGAGCTTCATCACATTGGCCGGCGAGAAGAAGTGCAGGCCGATGACGCTTTCCGGGCGCTTGGTCACCGCGGCGATCTCGTCGATGTCCAGGCCAGACGTATTGGTGGCCAGGATCGCGCCGGGTTTGCAGATGGCGTCGAGCCTGGTGAAGATGTCCTTCTTGATGTCCATGCGCTCGAACACCGCCTCGATGACGAGGTCGACATCGGCCAGCGCCTCCATCTCCAGCGAGCCGGTGATGAGCGCACAGCGCTCTTCCACCTGCTCAGCCGTGATGCCGCCGCGGGAGGCGGTGCGCTCATAGTTCTTGCGGATGGTGGCCAGGCCCCGGTCGAGCGCCTCCTGCTTGACCTCGGTCAGCACCACCGGGATGCCGACATTGGCGAAGTTCATGGCGATGCCGCCGCCCATGGTGCCGGCGCCGATGATGCCGACCTTGTTCACCGGAATGATGGGGGTGTCGTCGGCCACGTCGGGGATCTTCTGGGCCTGGCGCTCGGCGAAGAAGGCGTAGCGCTGGGCCGCCGACTGCGGACCGCTCATCAGCTCGTTGAACAGCTTGCGCTCGGTGGCCAGACCCTCTTCGAAGGGCTGGTTCACGGCGGCTTCGACGCAGCGGATATTGTATTCCGGGGCCAGGAAGCCGCGGAACTTCCGCGCATTGGCCTTGCGGAAATTCTCGAAGATCTCGGGCTTGCCCTTGGCGGCTTCCAGCTTCTCGTTCTGGTCGCGGATCTTGGCCAGAGGCCGCCCCTCGGCCACCACCTTGCGGGCGAACGCGATGGCCTGTTCGCGCAGCTTGCCGTCTTCCACCAGCTCATCGACCAGGCCGAGGCTGGCGGCCTCCTTGGCCGGCACGTGGCGGCCCGAGGTCATCATCGACAGCGCGTTCTCCACCCCGACGACGCGGGGCAGGCGCTGGGTGCCGCCGGCGCCGGGCAGCAGGCCGAGATTGACCTCCGGCAGGCCCAGGCGGGCCGAGGGAACGGCCACGCGGTAGTGGGCGCAGAGCGCGACCTCCAGG
>CAZERE010000028.1:16565-27872 GCA_964515365.1 uncultured Phenylobacterium sp.
CCCAGCGCGGTGCCGTGGATCGCGGCGATCACCGGCTTGGACGCGCCTTCGATGACGTTCTGCACGTCGGCCAGCTGGGGATCGGCCATGGCTGAGCCGAACTCGGTGATGTCGGCGCCGGCGATAAAGGTGCGCCCGTCACAGATCAGCACGATGGCCTTGGCGGCGCCGTCGGCGTCGGCCTGCTTGAAGGCCTCGAACAGGCCCTGGCGCACGGCGGCCGACAGGGCGTTCACCGGCGGCGAGTTCAGGGTGATGACGGCGACGTCGCCGTCGAGGGTCAGGTCGGTGACCGGATTGATCTGGCTCATGCGCGTCCTCGAATTTCGATGGGGCCGCTTCTCGGACGGGCGACCTGGCTGATTCAAACGCGTGTTATAGGCCTGACAGGATGGGGCTGAGTCAATCGGCCTCGCCCCCGATCAAGGCTCGCCGGCCTCACCCAAGGGCAGGCGGGGCAAGGGAAACGCACAGGCAAAGGAGGCGCATCATGGCGCTCGATCTCTTCACCCTCCAGGGGCGCACCGCCCTCGTCACCGGCGGCTCGCGCGGCATCGGCAAGATGATCGCCGCCGGCTTCCTGGCCCAGGGGGCCAAGGTCTATATCTCGTCGCGCAAGGCCGACGCCTGCGACGCGGCCGCCGAGGAACTGTCGCAAGGCGGCGGGACCTGCATCTCCCTGCCGCAGGACGTATCCTCCGTCGCCGGCTGCCAGGCGCTCGCCAAGGCCATCGAGGAGCGCGAGGACAAGCTCGACATCCTGGTGAACAACGCCGGCGCCGCCTGGGGCGCGCCCTTCGAGGAGTTTCCCGAGCACGGCTGGGACAAGGTGATGGACCTGAACCTCAAGTCCCCCTTCTTCCTGACCCAGGCCCTGCATGTGGCCCTGAAGAAGGCCGGGACCCACGACCAGCCGGCCAAGGTGATCAACATCGCCTCGATCGACGGCATCCGCCTGAACCCGCAGGACACCTATTCCTATCACGCGTCCAAGTCGGGCCTGATCTATCTGACCCGCCGGCTGGCGGCCCGGCTGATCGCCGACAACATCGTGGTCAGCGCCATTGCGCCGGGCGCCTTCGCCTCGGAGATGAACCGCACCGCCCGCGACCATGGGGACGCCGTGGCCAAGGCGATTCCCGCCCGTCGGATCGGCCGTGACGAGGACATGGCCGGCGCTGCCATCTATCTGGCCAGCCGGGCCGGGAACTATGTGGTGGGCGAGACCATCGCCGTGGACGGCGGCGTGGCCCTGGCCACGGTCGGCGCCATCGGCTGAGGCGGGTCGTCCCAGAACCGGCGTGACCTTCGCTTTACCTTTGCGTCAAGGTGTAGATAGAGAGGGGGCTGCGCCGGTTCCTGGGTCTCCCCACGCAGGGCCGCCGAGGATTGGAGCCGTCATCCCCATGGGCGAACGGAACGTCGCGCGCGCGACGGATCGATACGAAAAGAAGCGCGAGGACATCCTCGACGCCGCGACGGTGATCCTCAACCAACTGGGGGTCAAAGGCCTGACCTTGAGCGTGGCGGCCGGCGCGGTGGGCCTGTCGACCACCAGCGTCACCTACTATTTCAAGCGCAAGGACGACCTGGCCGCCGCCTGCCTGATGCGCGGCGTCGACTGGCTGGCCCATCTGGCCGAGAGCGCCCAGGCGATCGATGACCCCGCCGAGCGACTGGCCCTGGTGTTTGATCTTCACCTGGAGCGGTTGCGTCTGACCGCCACGGGCCAGGCGCCGCCCCTGCCGGTGCTGTCGGATATCCGGGCCCTGAACCAGCCCCGCCGGGGCGAGGTGTTCGCCGCCTATATGAAGGCCTTCCGCCGGATGCGGCAGATCTTCGACGCGCCCGAGCTGGCCTGGCTGACCCGGGGCCGTCGCACGGCCCGCACCCACATGCTGCTGGAGCAGATCTTCTGGTCGGCCTCCTGGCTGCCCAAATACGATCCTGAAGACTATCCGCGCATCCGTGAGCGCATGTGCGACATCCTGCTGAACGGCCTGGCCGTTCCCGCCGCCGAATGGGCGCCGAAGCTCCCGCCCATGTCCGAACTGGCGCCGGGCGAGGGCCTGGAGATGAGCCGCGACGCCTTCCTGCGGGCCGCCACCCGGCTGATCAACACCCATGGCTACAAGGGCGCCTCGGTGGACCGGATCTCGGCCGAGCTGAACGTGACCAAGGGCTCCTTCTACCACCACAACGAGGCCAAGGACGACCTGGTGGTCACCTGCTTCGAGCGGAGCTTCGAGGTCATGCGCCGGGTCCAGCGGCTGGCCATGGCAAGGGACGGCGACCAGTGGAGCAAGCTCTCCAGCGCCGCGGCCGCCCTGGCCGAGTACCAGCTCTCGGACTATGGCCCGCTTCTGCGCTCCTCGGCGCTGAGCGCCCTGCCCGAACCGATCCGCAGGGAGATGGGCCAGGACTTCAACCGGGTATCGGACCGCTTCGCCTCGATGATCTCCGACGGCATCGCCGAGGGCTCGATCCGGCCGGTGGATCCGTTCATCGCCGCCCAGATGCTGGCCGCCACCCTCAACGCCGGGGCCGAGCTCGCCTTCTGGGTGCCCGGCGTGCGGCAGAAGGCGGCGCCGGCGGTGTTCGTCCGGCCCATGCTGATGGGCGTCTTCAAGCCCTGAGCCCAGAGCGCGTTCCGATAAGTGGGAACCGGTTATCGGACCAAAACGCGATCAAGACTTAGAGTCTAGCGCCTATTGCGGCCCTGGCGTCTCGATCCCGTCCGCGCCGGCCTCGGCCGCGAGCTGACGCACCGAAGCTTCGTGCTTGTCCCGGGTGATGGCGTAGAAGGCCACGAAGACGACGGCCGCGGCGTAGAGAAGGCCCAGCAGCGGCACATAGAGCAGCCCCAGATTCCGGATCACCGCCTCGGACACCTCGCCAGGGCGGGCGTTCTGCGGGAAGGCGATGGCCAGCAGGATCATGCTCGAGGCGAAGATGCCGATGCCCGAGACCGACTTGTTGACGAAGCTGGCGGCGGCGAAGAACAGCCCCTCCGAGCGCCGTCCGGTCTTCAGCTCGGAATCCTCCACCACGTCGGCGATCATCGAGGAGATGAGGATCGAGGCGGTGATCGACAGCCCGGTCGACAGCATGGTCTGGACGAACAGGATCGGGATGATCACCGGATTGTCGTTGTCGGGGAACACGCCCAGCAGCCGCAGGGTGATCGGGGCCGCCCCCACCAGGAAGGACAGCACCTTGGCCAGCTGGGCGGCGTTCTTCTTGCCCATGCGCAGGGACAAGGGTGCGGCCAGGCCAAAGGCGAGCGCCGCGGAGATGAAGTTGGCCACCGCAAACAGCGAGATCTCGACGGCCGAGAGCTCCCAGAAATAGGTGTTGAAATAGAGGTTCAGCGACAGGACCAGGCCGCCCGCCATGGCGTTGAACAGGCCGGCCATGATCAGGACCAGGAAGGAGCGGTTGGACAGGGTGCCGGCCATCTCCTTGATCACCTGCGGCACGGTCAGCTTGCGCTTGGGCGGGGTGATCAGCTCAGGGATGTGTCGGTGGGTGCCAATGGCTGAGACGAGGATGGCCAGCAGCATGACCCCTGCCGCGGTGGTTCCGTAGGCGACATAGCCGTCGGGGTTCAGCTGCCCCACCGGATGCTCTGCGCTGGGGCGCAGGAAGACCTGGAAGGCCAGCAGCGTCATGGTCAGCCCGCCCCACCAGGCGAAGAAGTACCGATAGCTCAGGACCTTGGTGCGCTCGTCGTAGTCGGTGGTGAGCTCGGCGGCCAGGGCGGTGGACGGGATCTCATAGAGGGTGATGAAGGTGCGGATCATCACCGCCACCACCAGCAGGTAGAAGAACATGCCGGTCTGGGACAGCTCCGGCGGGTTCCACAACAGGCCGTAGGTGATCGCCACCGGTAGGGCGGCGGCATACATGAATGGGTGGCGGCGTCCCCACTTGGAGCGCCAGTTGTCCGAAACCTGGCCGATCAGCGGATCAGAGATGGCGTCGAAGACCATGGCGATCATGATCACCAGCCCGACCAGATGGGCGGGCAGGCCGATCACCTGATTGTAGAAGATCAGCAGGAGATAGGAAAAACCCTGGTCCTTGACCCCGAAGGCGACGGTCCCGAAGCCGTAGAACAGCTTGGTGGGGAGGCTGAGTTTCTTGCGAGGGGGACGCACGGCGCTGGCGGTCACGGTCGATCCTTGGCCGGAGGCGACGCCGGGACCGGCGCCGCGTACTGAAGGCGGCCTGCGAACAGGCCGGCGCATCTAAGTGACGCTTCAGCTTTCAGACAAGGGCGCGGCCCGGGAATTCGCGTCCCGGGCCGGCGGCCGCCTGTCGCTCAGGGCTTCAGGCGCCGGTCACCGGCGGGGAGGTCGGACCGGTTTCCCGGGCGGCCTCGGCCTTGAGGGCGGTTTCCTCCAGCTTGCGCAGGTTCTCCTCATGGGCGGCCTTGTCGATCTTGAACATGAACAGGCAGCCGATGGCGATGGCGTAGAAGAACAGCAGGGTCGGCAGATAGATCAGCGCCATGTTGCGCAGCACCTCGTCGTCGACCCCGCCGCGGACGGCGCTCTGCGGGAAGGCGACGAAGGCCAGGACGGCGCCCGACACGAAGACCCCGACGCCGGACACCACCTTCTTGAACAGGTTGTCGAAGGAGAACAGCAGCCCCTCGGAGCGGCGGCCGGTCTTGACCTCCGAATCCTCGACCACGTCGGCGATCATCGAGGCCAGCATCACCCCGGTCATCATGGCCATGGCCCCGTTGGCGATGACATCGACGAACAGGATCCAGAACAGGATGTCGGTGCCGTTGGCGGGCATCAGGCCGAGCAGACGCAGGGCGATCGGCCCAAGCAGGGCCACCACGGCCCCGGCGAACATGGTGATGGCGCCGTTCCGCTTGCCCATCTTGGCCGCCACCTTGGGGGCCAGCGACACGCCCATGACGCTGGCGATCACCCCGGCCACGGTCAGCAGGGACAGCTGGCTCTGGGTGAGCTCCCAGAAATAGAGGAAGAAGTAGAGCTCCAGCCCGCCCTTCACCCCCAGCGACATGGACATGAACATGCCCGAGATGGTCAGGACCACGAAGGAGCGGTTGTTCAGCGTGTGGGCCACCTCGCGGGCCATGCCCTTGAAGGTGATCTTCCGGGTCGGCGGCTTGCGCAGCTCGGGGATGTATTTGTGGGTCCCGGCGGTCGAGGCCAGGATGATGATGAAGATCAGGACCGCGGCGCAGAGGGCGTAGCTGAAATAGCCCTCCTGGGCGAGGACGCCGCCGGAGCCGTCGGCGTTCTCCCGCAGGAAGACCTGATAGGCCAGGAGCGTCATGCCCAGGCCGCCCGCCACCCCGAAGAAGCCCCGCAGGGCGATCAGGCTCGTCCGGTCGTCATAGCTCTTGGCCAGTTCGGGGGCGAGCGCCGAGGAGGGCAGCTCGAAGAAGGTGTCGAACAGGCGAATGACCAGCAGGCAGGCCAGCATATAGCCGAAGATCTGCGCCTGCTCCCAGCCCGCCGGCGGGTTCCAGATCAGGAAGAAGGCGATCGCCACGGGCAGGGCGGCCACATACATGAACGGGTGACGCCGCCCCCAGCGCGAGCGGAAGTTGTCCGAAATCTGCCCCACCATGGGGTCGACGAAGGCGTCGAAGATCAGGGCGAACATGATGGCCGTGGAGACCATCTGCGGCGGCAGGCCGATGACCTGATTGTAGAACAGCAGCAGGAAGGTCGAGAGGCCCCGCTGCTTGATCGCGCTGGCGGCGCCGCCCGCGCCGTAGAGCAGGCGGGTGGTGAGGCTGAGGCGTCGGTCGGCGGAGGCCGCAGCCGGAGCCGGGGTCGAAGAGGCCGTCATGTGGTTGATCCTCAGGCCTTGGAGCCGATGGGGGCGGGGCCGCCGGGCAGGGGCTCGGCCGTAGTGTCGGTCGCCTCGTGGGCGGCCGCCGTGGCCTTCGCGCCGGCCTCGTCGAGGATCCGGAGATTGTCCTCGTGCTTAGCCTTGTCGATGTTGAAAAGGGAGAGGCAGACGATCCCCATGCCGTAGAGCAGGGTGACCAGGGGCAGGTAGATCAGGCCCATATTCTGCAGGATTTCGGGGGACACCTCGCCGCGGCGCGCGCCCTCGGGGAAGCTGACCATGCTGAGCACCGCGCCGGCGATGAAGATGCCGACGCCGGAGACGATCTTCTTGAACAGGTTGTCGGCCGAGAGCAGCAGGCCTTCGGAGCGGCGCCCCGTCTTGACCTCGGCGTCCTCGACCACGTCGGCGACCATGGAGAACAGCATCACGCCGGTGGCCACGGCCATGCCGGAATTGAAGAAGGTCTCAGTCAGCAGGATCCAGAAGAGCAGGTCGGTGCCGTTGGGGGGCATCAGGCCCACCAGACGCAGGGCGATGGGGGTGATGCCGACGGCGAGCGCGCTGGCGAACATCAGGATCGCCCCATGCTTCTTGCCCATGGCGCGGGCGATGTGGGGGGCGACCACCACGCCGGCGAGGCTGCCAGCCACGCTGACCGTGGTGAGGACGGCCAGCTGGCCCTGGGTCAGCTCCCAGAAATAGAGGGCGAAATAGATCTCCAGCCCGTTCTTCGAGCCGGCGGCCACGGCGATGAACATGCCGGTCAGGGTCGCGATGACGAAGGCCCGGTTGTTCAGGGTGTGGGCCACCTCCCGCGCCATCGCCTTGAAGGTGATCTTCCGCGTCGGCGGCTGGACCAGATAGGGGATGCGGCTGTGGGTGCCGGCGGTCGCCACCAGGATGACCACGAAGATCAGCACGGCCGAAACCGCCGAATAGGCGAGGTAGCCGTCTCTGGCCAGAATGCCGCCGGAGCCGTCCGGGTTCTCGGCCAGGAAGTACTGGTAGGCCGCCACCGTCATGCCCAGGCCGCCGACGACGGTGAAGAAGGCCCGCATGGACACCAGACTGGTGCGCTCGTTGTAGTCGCGGGTCAGTTCAGGCGCGAGCGCCGAGGAGGGCAGCTCGAAGAAGGTGTCGAACAGGCGGACGGTGAGAAGGCAGACCACCAGCCAGGCCACGATCGCCTGATCGCTCCATCCGCCGGGGGGATTCCACAGGAGGAAATAGGCCACCGACACGGGCAGGGCCGCGAAGTACATGAAGGGGTGGCGGCGCCCCAGCTTGGAGCGGAAATTGTCCGACACCTGGCCCACCAGGGGGTCGACGAAGGCGTCGAAGATCAGGGCCAGCATCAGGACGCCCGACACCGTGGCCGGGGGCAATCCCACCACCTGATTGTAGAACAGCATCAGGAAGGTCGCCAGGCCGCGGGATTTGACCGCATTGGCCACCGAGCCAAGGGAATAGAGCAGCTTGGTCTGCAGCTTCAGAGGGGGAATCTCTGAGGGGATCGCCGTCATCAAAATCTCCGGGCGGCAAAGCGGTCAAATACGGGCGCAGAAACACGGCTCGGCGCGGGGCGCGCCGTCGAAAGGAAATTAAAAGTCTCTGGCCTGGACGGGACGGGCCCTAGCTCCCCAGGCTCAACCGCAAGAAAATTGCGGGTCACTGCGCGGTCCTCCCTGCCGCGCCTCTTTGCGGGCGCGGTCATTCTTGTCTCGCGTTTGCACAGCCGCACATATGGCGCCGATGAGCAGACACGATCGCTGACAAGCGTGGGCGAGGCTTATCGCAGCGTCAACGCTTATGATCTTACAAGTCTGACACAAACTAACCGTTGGCCTACAACGGGTTGTGAGGGGCGTGGCAGTCGCGCCCCAGCTCCGGCGCCCGGGTCGCCCGGCCGGCCGCGGCGGCGGCGGGCCGGGACCCCAGCGCCGCCATTCTTGCCTGCGGTACAGGTCCGGGCCGGAGCGCCGCCATCCCCGGAACCTAGAGGGTGAGCATAACCTTGCCCAAATGCCCGCCGGCCTCGAGATAGGCGTGGGCGTCCGCCGCCTGGGCCAGGGGGAAGGTCTTGTCGATCTGCGGCGCCAGCTTGCCCGCGGCCACCCACGGCCAGACCGTGGCCTCGACGGCGGCGGCCAGGCGGGCCTTCTCGTCGGCGCTGCGGGGCCGCAGGGTCGAGCCGGTGATCACCCCGCGTTTCAGCATCAGGGCGCCGATGTTCAGCTCCACCTTGCCGCCGGCCTGGGCGGCGATGAAGACCAGCCGTCCGCCGGTGTTCAGGGCCGCCAGATCCTTGGCGAAATAGTCGCCGCCGACCATGTCCAGGATCACGTCGCAGCCGCCGTTGGCCATGGCGACCTCGGCGAAGTCCTGGGCGGTGGTGTCGATGGCGATGTCGGCGCCGAGCGCCAGGGCCTGGCGGGCCTTGTCTGCGCCCCGGGCCGTGGCGATCACCCGGGCGCCGGCGGCCTTGGCCATCTGGATCGCCGTTGTCCCGATGCCGGACGTGGCCCCGTGGACCATGAGGGTCTCGCCGGCCTTCAGCGCCCCATGTTCGAACACATTGGCGAAGACGGTGAAGACGGTTTCCGGCAGGCCGGCGGCTTCCAGGGGGCCGAGGCCCGCGGGGATCGGCAAGGCGTGGCGGGCGTCACAGACGGCGTATTGCGCATAGCCGCCACCGCCCAGCAGGGCGCAGACCTTGTCGCCCACCTTCCAGCGCCCGGCGGCGACCATCACCTCGCCGGCCACCTCAAGCCCCATGGTCTCGGGCGCGCCGGGCGGGGGCGCGTAGAAGCCCAGGCGCTGGGCGATGTCGGGGCGATTGACGCCGGCGGCCTCCACCCGGATGAGTATCTGGCCCGGACCTGGGACAGGCGTCGGCAGGGTGACGGGATGCAGGGCCTCAGCGGCGCCCTTGCCGCCTTCGATGGCGATGGCGGTCATCTGGGGGGGAAGAGTCTCGGCCTGCGCCATCGTAGTCGCCTCCACGTGCTTGCGCCGGAGCGGCGCAGAGGGTTGGATAAACCGCTCTGAAGCCAGGGCAAAGGGAGGCGCGACATGGAAGAGCCTGCAGATATCCGCCTCGGGCGGGGACAGCGACTGGCCGAGGTCGCCCGGGAGGACCTGGAGCTCTACGCCGTCGAGGAGCTGGAGGCCCGCATTGCGGCGCTGGACGCCGAAAAGGCGCGCACCCAGACCTTTATCGACAAGAAGAAGGCCGGACGCGCCGCGGCCGACGCGCTTTTCCGGCAATAGGGTCGCAGGCCCACTCTGGGGCGAGACTCCGGGCGGGGCGGCCCGCTATGGCATGGGGGTTGCAGGTCGCCAGACCACGGACGAACAGATCGTGCAATCGCTGGCAAGGGCTTGAGGAATTGATGAGCGAACTTACCGCACTGGCGAATCCCTGGCGCGCCGACGTCATCGCCGACTTCGCCCGCTCCGAGCTTTTCGAGCGGACCTTCCAGGAAGGCATGGAGCTGGTCGAAGAGACCGCCGCCTATCTGGACGGGGGCGGGCGTCAGGAGTCCAAGCGCCTGGATCGCAACGCCGCCCTGGCCTATGCGGCCGAGAGCATGCGCCTGACCACCCGCCTGATGCAGGTGGCCTCCTGGCTGCTGGTCCAGCGGGCCGTGCGCGAGGGCGACATGGCGGCCGAAGCCGCCTGCGAGGACCGCTATCGCCTGGGCGCCGAGGTGGCGCGGCGTCCCTCCGACGCCAGCGTCGGTCTGCTGCCCGGCGGTCTTGCCGATCTCATGGACCGCTCCGAGCGCCTGTTCGAGCGGGTCCGGCATCTGGACAAGCGGATGTACGTGGAATCGGCCGAGGAAAACGCCCCCAACCCGGTGCTGTCCCAGTTCGACCGCCTGCGGGACGCCTTCGGCGCCGCCTGACGCCGGGCGCGGCCCGGCGTTCCAGACCCGGAATTCCAGACACAAAGAAGACGCCGCGGGCCGAGGGGCTCGCGGCGTCTTCTTTTGTAGGCCCATAGGGTCGCTTAGGCCCGCCACGCGGCGGGCCTAAGCGACCTACTTGCGGGTGAAGCCGCCGAACTTGGCGTTGAACCGCGAAACCCGGCCGGCGCGGTCCAGCAGGGTGTGGGCGCCGCCCGTCCACGCCGGGTGCGTCTTGGGATCGATATCCAGGTTCAGGGTCGCGCCCTCTTTCCCGTAGGTCGATCGGGTCTGATAGGACGTGCCATCCGTCATCACCACGGTGATGAAGTGATAATCGGGGTGGGTGTCTTGTTTCATCGCGAGGACAACCGACGTAAGAGCAAGCGGGTGATGCGCCCCCAACCCAAGGGCTGGGTGCGCAAACGAGCCGCGCGTATACAGAAACGGCGGCCCTGAAGCAAGGGCGCACGGATTTCATGAGCCAACCAGCCAGCCGTCCCGCCGCCGCCGAACCCAGGCCCGACGGCCGACCGGGCCTGGGGGCCGAACTCGTCCAGAACCTGGACGAAGCCGCCGCCCGAAGGCCCCGCAGCCGCAATGTCGGCGCCCTGCGCCGGCTGGTCCCCTTCGCCCGTCGCCGGGGCGGCGACGCCCTGGGGGCGCTGATCTTTCTTCTTACCGCCACGGCGGCGACGCTCGGCCTGTCGGGCGCCGTGCGCCTGCTGGTGGACGCCCTGACACAGCCCGGCGTGTCGCCCGCGCAGGTGAACCTGTGGTTCGGGCTGATCGGCGCGGTGGCCGTGGCGCTCGCCCTGTCCTCGGCTCTTCGCTACTTCTTCGTCACCAAGCTCGGCGAGCGGGTGGTGGCCGACCTGCGCAAGGCGGTCTACGGCCACATCCTGACCCTGGATCCCGGCTTCTTCCTGCGCACCCGCACCGGCGAGGTGCTGTCGCGCCTGACCACCGACATCCAGATCGTCGAAAGCCTGATGGCCACCTCGGTCTCGGTGGCGCTGCGCAATCTGCTGACCCTGATCGGGGCGCTGATCCTGCTGGTCTGGGTCAGTCCCAGCCTGACGGGCCTGGTCCTGCTGATCTTCCCCTTCGTGTTGGCGCCGCTGTTCCTGTTCGGCCGCAAGGTGCGGCGCCTGACCATCTCCACCCAGGACCAGTTCGCCAGCGCCGTGGGCCAGGCCGGCGAAACCCTCGACGCCCTGGAGACCGTCCAGGCCTTCGGCGGCGAGGCGGCGGCCGCCGGCGGCTTCGGCGCGGCGGTGGAGCAGGCCTTTTCCACCTCCCTGCAG
Source organism: uncultured Phenylobacterium sp. (assembly GCA_964515365.1). Lineage (GTDB taxonomy): Bacteria > Pseudomonadota > Alphaproteobacteria > Caulobacterales > Caulobacteraceae > Phenylobacterium. The sequence goes on from CAZERE010000028.1 coordinate 27,628, forward strand.
CGGATGACCGCCCGGGCCGTCATGACCGCCCTGGTCATCGCCCTGGTGTTCGGCGGGGTGGTGGCGATCTTCTGGCTGGGCGTCCATGCAGGTCTGCGCGGCGAGATGAGCTGGGGGGCGCTCTTCCAGTTCGCCTTCCTGGCGGTGATGGCCGCCGGCTCGGTGGGGGCCCTGGGCGAGACCTGGGGGGATGTCCAGAAGGCCGCCGGCGCCATGGACCGCATCGCCGAGCTGCTCGACGCCCG
>CAZERE010000029.1:0-11966 GCA_964515365.1 uncultured Phenylobacterium sp.
CTGACGTCGCAGGGCTGGTTCATGAGGTCGTGTACAAAGGCGCCCCGGCAGCCCCTGGCGCCCAATGTCCACGGGGCGCTGTGGATGGTGGCGTCAGCGCTCGGCTTCACCGTGATGACGACGCTGATCAAGTTCCTCGGCGACGACTATCCGGCCGCTCTGCAGACCTTCTACCGGCAGGTGGCGGGGTTCGTGATCCTGATCCCGTTCATCCTCAGCCGGCGGAAGGCGGCCTTCGCCACCACCCGGCCGGGCATCCTGCTGTTCCGCTCGGCGGCCGGCACGCTGGGGATGATCCTGTCCTTCTACGCCTTCCAGAAGATGCCCCTGGCCGACGCCAATGCGCTCTCCTTCACCCGCACCCTGTGGCTGGTGCCGCTGGCCTTCTTCGTGGTGCGCGAGCCGGTGGGTCCGTTGCGGATCGGCGCGGCCCTGGTGGGGTTCGCCGGCGTGCTGATCATGATCCGGCCCGGCGCCGGGGGCGAGTTCGCCATCGGCTGGCCGGCGGCGGCCATGCTGGCCTCGTCCTTCCTGTTCGCGCTCACCATCACCGGCATGAAGGTGATGACGCGGGATCACAGCCCCATGGTGCTGCTGGTCTGGTCGGCGACGCTGGGCCTGGTCTTCGCCCTGCCCGGCGCGCTGTTCGTCTGGCGCTGGCCTGAGCCCTTCGACCTCTTTCTGTTGTGCGTCATGGGGGTGGTCGGCACCCTGACCCAGGGCTTCTACATCAAGGGCATGTCCATCGGCGACGCGGGCGCCATGGCGCCGATCGACTATATCCGCCTGGTGTTCACGGCGGCGGCGGGCTTCGCGCTCTTCAACGAGGTGCCGACCATCTGGACCCTGATGGGCGCGGCCGTGGTGGTGGTCTCGACCCTGTTCATCACCTGGCGCGAACAGCAGATCTCCAGGCAGGCGCGGGCGGCCTCAGCCAAGACCCTGGCCAGTGAACCCTAGGCCTGGTCGCTGGCCTGACTCTGGCGTTCGAGGAAGGCCTTGGCCTCGGCCCGGTGGCGGGGCTTCAGATGGCGTCCGACCACGGCCAGCAGGGCGGCGAACACCGCCGCATCGTCGGTGAAGCCGACCACGGCCAGCACGTCGGGAATGGCGTCGGCGGGCATCACGAAATAGGCCAGCGCCGCCAGCATCATGCCCTTGGCCGAGCTCGGCGTGGCCGGGTCCTTGGCGCAGTACCAGACCGCCACGGCGTCCGAGGCGAAGGGAATCTTCGCCGCCGTGCTGACGATCTTGGGCCAGAATCCCTTGCGGACGCGGGTCTCGTTGACCTTCACGACGGCGGGAACAAGGGCCCGTCTGGGGTCCAGCGCCTTGGCCGGATCAAAACCGCCATCCTTGACGTGGGGTGATGCTTTGGTCTTGGCGATCATCGGTTTAAGCCAGCTTCAGAGTGAGACCACATAAACGCATCTGGAGGCGAACCGTCCATGAAACTTGATTCCTCCGTCGCCGCCGTCGTCACCGGCGGCGCGTCCGGCCTCGGCGAGGCCACCGTCCGCGCCCTGGCCGCCCACGGCGTCAAGGTCGCGATCTTCGACATGAACGCCGACAAGGGCGAGGCGGTCGCAAAGGAAATCGGCGGCGTCTTCTGCAAGGTCGATGTCACCGACGACGCCACGGTCGAGGCCGGCTTCGAAAAGGCCCGGGCCGCCCATGGCCAGGAGCGCATCCTGATCAACTGCGCCGGCACCGGCTTTGCGGCCAAGACCGCCAGCCGCGACAAGACCACCGGCGAGGCCAAGTCCCACCCCATCGCCATCTTCGAGAAGATCGTCCAGATCAACCTGATCGGCACCTTCCGCTGCGTGGCCAAGTCGGCCCAGGGCATGCTTTCCCTGGAGCCCCTGGAGGATGGCGAGCGCGGGGTGATCGTCAACACCGCCTCGGTGGCCGCCGTCGACGGCCAGGTGGGCCAGGCGGCCTATTCGGCCTCCAAGGGCGGCGTGGTCGGCATGACCCTGCCCATCGCCCGCGACCTGATGAACGACGGCGTGCGGGTCAACACCATCCTGCCCGGCATCTTCAACACCCCGCTGATGAACGCCGCGCCGGAAAACGTGAAGGCCGCCCTGGCCGCCTCGGTGCCCTTCCCCAAGCGCCTGGGCCTGGCCGAGGAATACGCCTCCCTGGCCCTGGAAATGTGCCGGAACGGCTATTTCAACGGCGAGCATGTCCGCCTCGACGGCGCGATCCGCATGCCGCCGCGGTAATTTGCGGTCGCGATGGGTTTTCCCCGTTGCGACATTGCGCCACAGTGGGGGCTTGAGTAGCAAAAGCCCTCACTGGGGGTGCGTCCAGCCATGATGGCCACCTGGGCCCAGCGTTTCGCCACCGCCGTCGAGCGGCCGGCGGTCGCCTATGGGATCGTCATTGGGTCCGTGGCCGTCGCCACGAGTCTTCAGGGCTTGCTTGAGCTTGCCCTGACCTCGCCGCCCGCCTTCATGATCTATTATCCGGCCATCATCTTCGCCACGGTGGCCGCCGGCGGCCGCGGCGGCCTGACGGCCGTGATCTTGAGCACCCTGGTCGCGACCCTGCTCTGGCCGGACGAAGCGCGGGCCGGCGCGACCCTGCCCGTGGCGGCGGGCCTCTTCATCCTCACCGGCGGGCTGACCGTCGCCCTGGCCAAGCCGCTAAGGGTGGCGATCCGCCGGGGCGCCACGGTGCAGGAGCGCTTCCGCATCGCCCAGCAGGGGGCGAAGGACAGCTTCGTCATCTTTGATCCCGTCCGACAGGGCGACGCCATTGTCGACTTCACCTGGGTCTACGCCAATCCCGCGGCCGACCGCATGGCGCCGGCGGGGATCGAAAGCCTGGTGGGCCGCCGGGTGCTGGAGGTGTTTCCCGACGAAACGGGCCGGGCCATGATCGAACGGCTCAGCAAGGCCCTGGGACAGGACGAGGCCGACGATCTCGAGGTCTCCCGGATGATCGACGGCGAGGAGCACTGGGTGCGCTCCAGCGCCGTGCGGGCCGGCGACGGCGTCGCCGTCATCTTCCGCGACATCACCGAGCAGCGGGCGACGAACCAGGCCCTGCGCCAGGGCGAGGCCCGGGTTCGCGCCTTTATCGAATCCCTGCCCCAGCTCATGTGGGTCAGCGACCGGCAGGGCGCCTGGACCTTCAGCAGCCCGCAATGGCTCGCCTTCACCGGCGAAGGGGCGGGGGACGCCCTGGGCGACGGCTGGCTCGGCTCGGTCCATCCTGAGGACTGCGACGCCGTCGCCGAAGCCTGGCGCCAGGCGGTGCAGGGCGCGCTGCCCTTTTCTCCCCAGTTCCGGCTGCGCCGGGCCGATGGGGTGTGGCGGTGGTTCCATGGGCGCGCCTCGCCGCTGCGGGACGAAGACGGCGAAATCCGCCGCTGGTTCGGTTCGGCCTCGGATATCACCGAGGTGGTCGAGGCCCGCCAGGACCTGGAAGTCCGGGTCGCCGAGCGCACCCGGGACCTGGAGGCCAGCCTTGAGGCCAAGGCCCGCACCGAGGCGGCCCTGGCCCAGGCCCAGCGCCTGGAGACGGTGGGCCGGCTGACCGGCGGGGTCGCCCACGACTTCAACAACCTGCTGACCGTCGTCATCGGCGGCCTCGACATGATCCTGAAGAACCCCGCCGACCAGGCGCGGGTGACCCGGCTGGCCGAGGCCGCCCTGTCGGCCGGACGCCGCGGGGAGCGGCTGACCCGCCAGCTGCTGGCCTTTTCGCGGCGCCAGGAGCTGCGTCTCGACAATCTGGCCGTCGAGCCCCTGGTGGAGCAGATCGAACCCCTGGTGCGCCGGGCCGTCGGCGAGGCGATCCATCTGGTCATCGATTGCGCCCCCGACGTCGGCGCGGCGCGGCTGGACGCGGCCCAGTTCGAGGCCGCCCTGCTGAACCTGGTGGTCAACGCCGCCGACGCCACCCCGACCGGCGGTGAAATCCGTATCGAGGCCGCGCGGATCACCCTGGCCGAGGGGGAGGTGCGCGAGGCCGGCCCCGGCGACTATGTCCGGATTTCGGTCTCCGACACCGGGGCTGGCATGGCGCCCGATGTCCTCGACCACGTGTTCGAGCCCTTCTTCACCACCAAGGAGACCGGCAAGGGCACCGGCCTGGGGCTGGCCCAGGTCTATGGATTCATCCGCCAGTGCGGCGGGGCGGTGGAGGTCCGCAGCGCGCCGGGGGAGGGTTCGACCATCAGCCTCTACCTGCCCGCCGCCGACCACGCCGATCTCCTGGCGCCGGAGGCCGAGGTCGGGATCGAGACCATGATGGCCGGCCTTCGGATCCTGCTGGTCGAGGATGACGATGCGGTGCGGGCCGTGACCGAGAGCCTGCTGAGCGAGCTCGGCTGCCGGGTGGAGACCGCCATCAACGGGGTCGAGGCCCTGCTCCGGGTGGGACGCGGGGCCGACTTCGACCTGGTGCTGTCGGACATCGTCATGCCCGGCGGGGTCAGCGGGGTCGATCTCGCCCGCCGGCTGCGGGACGCCCATCCGGACCTGCCGGTGGTGCTGACCACCGGCTATAGCGGCGAAAAACTGGACGACGCCCAGGAGGCCGAAGCCTGGCCCATCCTGCGCAAGCCGTTCCGCGCCGAACAGCTTAGCGCCGTGGTCCGCCAGGCGGCCGGCGCGGCCTAGGTTAAGGCCTCAGCGCCGCCGCCGCAGGCCGCCCAACATGCCACGCACGATCTCGCGGCCGATCTGGCTGCCGACGGTGCGCAGGACCGACTTGGTGAAGGCCTCGCCCAGGCCCTGGCGGTTTCCGCCGCCGCCGCCGCTGCGTCGGGCGGGCGCGCGGGGTTCGGGCGCCGTCTTGGCGGGCGGAGCCGGCGCGGCCTGGGCCTGCGCCCGGGCCTGCAGCAGCTCATGGGCCGACTCCCGATCGCGGGCCTCGTCATAGAGGCCGCGCACCGGGCTCTGGGCCATCAGGGCCGATCGTTCGGCCGGCGTCGCGGGGCCAAGCCTGGAGGCCGGCGGCCGGATCAGGGTCTTCTCGACCACGCAGGGGGCGCCCTTTTCGTCGAGCAGGGAGACCAGGGCTTCGCCCACCCCCAGGCCCTGGATCGCCTCGGCGGTGTCGAAGGCGGGATTGACCCGGAAGGACTGGGCCGCAGCCTTGAGCCCCTTCTGGTCGGCCGGGGTATAGGCCCGCAGGGCGTGCTGGATGCGGTTGCCCAACTGGCCCAGCACGCTGTCGGGGATGTCGGCCGGGTTCTGGGTGACGAAATAGACCCCGACGCCCTTGGAGCGGATCAGGCGCACCACCTGCTCGACCTTTTCCAGCAGGCCCCGCGGGGCGTCGCGGAACAGCAGGTGGGCCTCGTCGAAGAAGAAGGCCAGGCGCGGCTTTTCGGGATCGCCCACCTCGGGCAGCTCCTCGAACAGCTCCGACAGCAGCCACAGCAGAAAGGTGGCGTAGAGCCGCGGGGAGTTGATCAGCCGGTCGGCGGCCAGGATGTTCACGTGACCCCGGCCCGCGCCGTCCACCCGCATCAGGTCGCTGAGCGCCAGGGCAGGCTCGCCGAAGAAGCTGCCCGCCCCCTGGTCCTCCAGCACCAGCAGCTTGCGCCGGATGGCCGCCAGGCTCGCCTTGGCCACGGCGCCGTACCTCTGGCTGATGTCGGCGGCGTTCTCGCCCACAAAGCCCAGGACCGCCTGCAGGTCCTTGAGGTCGAGCAGCAGCAGGCCCTCCTCGTCGGCGACCCGGAAGGCGACGGTGAGCACGCCCTCCTGCACATCGTTCAGCTCCAGCATCCGCGAGAGCAGCAGCGGCCCCATCTCCGACACCGTGGCGCGGATCGGGTGGCCCTGCTCGCCAAACAGATCCCAGAAGACCGTGGGCGCAGCCAGGGCTGGCAGGTCGAGGTTCATCTTGGCGGCGCGGGCCAGCAGCTGTTCGTTCGGCGCGCCGGCCACGGCCACCCCCGACAGATCGCCCTTCACATCGGCGGCGAACACCGGAACGCCGGCATCCGACAGACCCTGGGCCAGGACCTGCAGGGTGACGGTCTTGCCCGTACCGGTGGCCCCGGCCACCAGGCCATGGCGGTTGGCGCGGTCCAGGCGCAGGAAGAGCTGACCTGCGCCCTCGCCCAGGCCCACCAGCACGTCCCCGTTGCCGGCTCCATCTTGCGCCATCGCCATGATCGGTCCTCTTCCCATTTGACGCTCAAGCTAGCCGGCCGACTCCCGTGCCGCCAGACGCATGACAGGCCGCACGAAATGACAGGGTCGGCCCCTTGACCGGGGCGGCGTTTCGGGTCCGCCTTGACCCCGCCACCGCGTGGGTTCGCGAATCAGCGCCACGCATCGACAGCAGGTCTTTTAATTGCGCCGTCCACACCTATCTGAAGTCCTGTCGGGGCTTCCCCACCCCCGGCCTCAGAGCGCCGCCCCGCAAGGGACGCCGGCGCAACGAGCCCCCCGCGCTTCGCTGACCCCCCTCGGCGGAGCCAGGCGCCGCCGGACTCTCTCCTCCGGCGGCGTTCTCGTTTTCAGGAGGGCCGCATGAGCGTGTCCGTGACCGAAGAGGCCGCCAGGGTCGGCCAGGATCTTTCCCGCAGGCTTCTGAGCCTTCTTCACGCCGGGGAGGATCCGGCCCTGGAGGCCTTCGCCGCCCAGGCGGCCGAGGATGTGGTCCCGACCGAACTGCCGCAGTTCGACCTGGACGATCTGGCGACCAACCTCGCCGGTTTCTGGCGTTTCGCAGACAAGCGCCGCGGGCTCTCGCCCATCCTCAGGATCACCCGCGCCACCCGGGCCGGCGCCGCCCCAGAGCCGGCCGAGTTCGACCTGGTGGAGATCGTCCAGGAGGACGCGCCCTTCCTGGTGGACAGCGTCATGGGCGAGATCGCCGACCAGGGCTTCCAGGTCCGCGCCATGTTCCACCCGGTGGTCGAGGTCCGCCGGGACGACAAGGGCGTGCGCAACCCCAAGGGCGGGCTTCGCCGGGAATCCATGATCCAGGTGGTGGTCGACCGCATTGGCCCCGACCGCGAGGAACAGCTCCTGGCGGGCCTGCGCACCGCCCTGGCCGACGCCCGGGCCGCCGTCGCCGATTTTCCGGCCATGCTGGACCTGATGTCCCGCACGGTTTCGGAGCTGGAGGCGCTGAGCCCCGACACGCCGCGGAGGGACGAGGAGCTGGCCTTCCTGCGCTGGCTGCACACCGAGCACTTCGTCTTCCTCGGCGCGCGGATCTACGAATACCCCCGGGCCGAGGGCGGCGACTACGCCCCTGAGGAGCCCCTGTTCCAGCCCCAGGACGGACTGGGCGTGCTGCGCGATCCCGAGCAGCGGGTGCTGCGGCGGACCAATGAGCCGGCCGTCCTGACCGTTCAGCTGGCGCGGCGCCTGGAGGAAGACGCCGCCGTCACCGTGGCCAAGGCCAATATGCGCTCCCGCGTCCATCGTCGGGGCTACATGGATTATGTCGGCGTGCGCCGGTACGGCCCCGACGGGCGCCCCTCGGGCGAGGTGCGGTTCGTCGGCCTGTTCACCGCCGAGGCCTATGACCAGCCGGTGGGCGCAGTGCCCCTGGTGCGGGCCAAGGCCGCCGGCGCGCTCGCCCGGGCGGCCAAGGCGCCGGGCAGCCACAACGAAAAGCGCCTGAAGAACATCGTCGAGAACTATCCCCGCGACGAACTCTTCCAGATGACCGAGGACGAGCTGCTGGCCAATGCGCTCGGCATCCTCCACCTGTTCGATCGCCCCCGGGTGCGGCTGTTCGAGCGCCGCGACCCCTTCGACCGGTTCGCCTCGGTCCTGATGTTCGTGCCCCGGGACCGCTACGATTCCGACCTGCGGCGCCGGGCAGGTCAGCTCCTGGCCCAGGCCTATGGGGGCCGGGTCTCGGCCTATTATCCCAGCTTCTCGGAATCGCCGCTGGCGCGGGTGCATTTCATCATCGGCTTTACGCCCGGCCATGCCCGGGAACCCGATCTGGCGCAGGTCGAGGCGCAGATCGCCGAGGCCGCCCGCACCTGGGGCGACCGCTTCGAAGCCGCCGTCCGCGGCCAGGATCGCCCGGCCGCCGCCACCGCAGACCTGGTGGGCCGCTATGCCGGGGCCTTTTCCCCGGGCTATCGCGACCGCTACGACGCGGCCGAGGCCCTGGCCGACATCGCGGTGATCGACGACCTCAAGCCCGGCGAGGCGATCCGCGTCCGGGCCTTCCGGCGCAATGGCGACACCGCCCGCCACTTCCGGTTCAAGCTCTATCGGCCCCTCGAGCCGGCGCCACTGGCCGAGGTGCTGCCGATCCTGGAGAGCATGGGCCTGAAGGCCATGGTCGAGCAGGGCTTCGCCGTGCGGCGGACGGGCCTTGATCCGGTCTGGGTCCACGAGTTCGAACTGGACGATCCCCGGGGCGAACACCTGGTGTTCGACGAGGTGAAGGGCTGTTTCGAGGCCGCCTTCGTCGCGGTCTGGACCGGCCAGACCGAGAATGACGGCTTCAACCGCCTGGTGCTGGAGCTGTCCATCGGCTGGCGCGACGCCGCCCTGGTCCGGGCGCTGGCCCGCTATCGCCAGCAGAGCGGCCTTGATCCCTCCCAGCGGCTGCAGGAAGAGGCGCTGAGCCGCCATCCGGGCGTCACCCGCCTGATCCTCGACCTCTTCCGCACCCGCTTTGATCCGGCCGTGAAGGCCGACCTCGCCGGCCGCAAGGCCCAGGGCGAGGCGGTGATGGCCGAGATCACCGAGGCCCTGCAGGCTGTCCAGAGCCTGGACGACGACCGGGTGCTGCGGCGCATCGCCCTGCTGGTCCAGGCGATCCTGCGCACCAACTATTATCAGACCGATGAGGCGGGCCGGCCGGCCCCCTTCATCAGCTTCAAGGTGGCCAGCGAAAGCCTGGCCGACCTGCCGGCGCCCAAGCCCTATCGCGAGATCTATGTCTGGTCGACCACGGTCGAGGGGGTGCATCTGCGCTTCGGCCCGGTGGCCCGCGGCGGCCTGCGCTGGGCCGATCGCCGCGGCGATTTCCGCACCGAGGTCCTGGGCCTGGCCAAGGCCCAGCAGGTGAAGAACGCCGTCATCGTGCCGGTGGGCGCCAAGGGCGGCTTCTATCCCAAGGCCCTGCCCGTAGGCGGCGCCCCTGACGCGGTGCGCGCCGCGGCCATCGAGGCCTACAAGACCTTCCTCCGCGGCCTGCTCGACATCACCGACAACCTGACGCCGGAGGGCAAGGTGATCCCGCCCCAGGGCGTGGTCGCCTATGATGGCGAGGATCCCTATCTGGTGGTCGCCGCCGACAAGGGCACGGCCACCTTCTCCGACATCGCCAACGGATTGGCGGAATCCTACGGCTTCTGGCTGGGCGACGCCTTCGCCTCGGGCGGGTCGGCCGGCTATGACCACAAGGAGATGGGCATCACCGCCCGCGGCGCCTGGGAGGCGGTCAAGCGCCACTTCCGCGAGCTGGGCAAGGATATCCAGACCGAGCCCTTCACCGTGGTCGGGGTCGGCGACATGGCCGGCGACGTGTTCGGCAACGGCATGCTGCTGTCGCGGCAGATCCGCCTGCTGGCCGCCTTCGACCACCGCCACATCTTCATCGATCCCGAGCCCGATCCCGAGACGAGCTTCGTCGAACGCGAGCGGCTGTTCGCCCTGCCGCGCTCGTCCTGGGACGACTATGACCGGGAGAAGATTTCGGCCGGCGGCGGCGTCTTCCCCCGCACGCAGAAGTCCATCCCCCTGAGTCCGGAGATCCGCCGCGTGCTGGGGATCGAGGGCGAGGCCCTGACCCCCACCGAGCTGATCAGCGCCATCCTCAAGGCCAAGGCCGAGCTGCTCTATCTGGGCGGCATCGGCACCTATGTGAAGGCCGCCGCCGAGAGCCATGCCGATGTGGGCGACAAGACCAATGACGCCCTGCGCATCAACGCCCAGGACCTGCATGTCCGGGTGGTGGGCGAGGGGGCCAATCTCGGCCTGACCCAGGCCGCCCGGATCGCCTTCGCCAAGGCCGGCGGCCGGGTGAACAGCGACGCCATCGACAATTCCGCCGGGGTCGATTCCTCCGACCACGAGGTCAATATCAAGATTCTCACCGGCATGGTCGAGCGGGCCGGCGAGCTGAATCGTCCCGACCGGGACAGGCTGCTGCGCTCGATGATCGACGACGTGGCCGCCCATGTGCTGGAGCACAACTACGACCAGAACCAGGCCCTGTCCCTGCTGGAGCTGGACGCCGTGGGCGAGCTTGAGCCCCATGCGCGCTTCATGGCCCGGCTCGAATCCATGGGCCGCCTGGACCGCGCGGTGGAGGGGCTGCCCGACGCCGTGGCCATCGCCGAGCGGGCCGAGGCGGGCCAGGGCCTGACGCGGCCTGAACTCGCCGTGCTGATGGCCTATGGCAAGATCCAGCTCTTCCGCGAGATGGTCGAGACCGAGGTCCCCGACGATCCCTGGTTCGAGCAGGTGCTGGAGGGCTACTTCCCCGCGCCCCTGATGCGCTACGCGCCTGAGATGCGCCGCCACCGGCTGCGCCGCGAGATTATCGCCACGGTGGTGGCCAATGACGTGGTCAATCGCTGTGGCCCCAGCTTCCCCGGCCGGCTGATGGCCGCGGCGGGCTGCGACGCCCGGGCCTTCTTCGTCGGCTACGAGGCCGCCCGCGCGGTCCTGGACCTGGCCAGACTGTGGGAATCCGTCGAGGCCCTGGACAATCAGATCCCGGCGCGGGCCCAGCTGCTGCTGCTGCGCCAGCTCGCCCGGCAGCTGCGCGGCCTGACCTTCTGGTTCGCTCGCCGGGCCTATCGCCAGGGCGAGGGCGTCACCGCCCTGATCGACCGCTACGCCAGGCCCGCCCAGGCCCTGAAGGTCCTGGCCCCGGAGGTGCTGACGCCTGTGGAGCGGGCCGACCTGGACGCCCTGGCCGAAAAGCTGGTCGCCGCCGGCGCCCCGCAGGACATGGCCAAGGCCGTCGCCGAGCTTCAGCCCCTGACCGTGGCCGCCGACCTGGTCGATCTGGCCGAGGCCTCCAGCTGGCCGGTGGAGAATGTGGCGCGTCTGCACCACAAGGTGGGCGAGGTCTTCGGCTTCGATCGCCTGCGGGCCGCCGCCGGCAGCCACTCGGCCGGCGACATCTTCGAACGGACGGCGGTCCGCCGGCTGGTCGAAGACCTGCTGGCCGAACAGACGACCGTGGCCCGGGCGGTGATGGCCAAGGCCCGCAAGGCCGGCGCCGGCGCCGATGGCGAGGCCGCCCAGGCGGCGATCGCCACCTGGGCGGCCGCGGCGCAGGACGCCGTGGCCCAGGCCCGCCGGACCATGGCCGAGATCGAGTCCTCAGCCGGCGGCTGGACCTTCGCCAAGCTCACCATCGCCCATGGCGCCCTGCGCGAACTGGCGGTTCGCGCAGAGGCCTGAGCAGGACTTACAGTGGCCTAGTGGCGGAAGACCCGCACGCCGGTGAAGGCCATGGCCAGGCCGGCCGCGTCGGCGGCGGCGATGACCTCCTCGTCGCGGATCGAGCCGCCCGGCTGGATCACCGCCGTGGCGCCGGCCTCGGCCGCCTGGATCAGGCCGTCGGCGAAGGGGAAGAAGGCGTCTGAGGCGCAGGCCGAGCCCTTGGCGAGCGACTCCGGCAGGCCGGCGGTCTCGGCGGCCTCGGCCGCGCGCAGCGCAGCGATACGGGCCGAATCCTTGCGGTTCATCTGGCCCGCCCCGATGCCGGCGGTCTGGCCGTCCTTGGCATAGACGATGGCGTTGGACTTCACATGCTTGGCCACGGTGAAGGCGAACAGCATGTCGCGCAGCTCCGCCTCGGTGGGCTGGCGCTTGGTGACGATCTTCAGGTCAGAGGCGGTGATGTGAGCGGTGTCGCGGCCCTGGACCAGGAAGCCGCCGGCCACCTGGCGCCAGGTGACGCCGGCCGCCTTCGGGTCGGGCAGGCCGCCGGCCTCCGGATCGCCGTCGGACGAATAGATCCGCAGAGTCTGCACATCCGACTGTCCTCCG
>CAZERE010000029.1:11976-13036 GCA_964515365.1 uncultured Phenylobacterium sp.
GATCAGCAGGCGCAGGTCCTTCTTCTTCCTGAAGATGGCGATGGCCTCCTCGTCGGCCTCGGGCGCCACCACCACCTCGGTGAAGACCTTGACGATCTCCCGGGCCGCGGCGGCGTCCAGCCGGCGGTTGACCGCCACGATGCCGCCGAAGGCCGAGACCGGGTCGCATTGCAGGGCGCGCTGATAGGCCTCGGTCAGGTCCGAGCCCAGGGCGACGCCGCAGGGGTTGGCGTGCTTGATGATGGTCACCGCAGCGCCGGCGGCGGGGTCGAACTCGGCGACCAGCTCGATGGCCGCGTCGGTGTCGGCGATGTTGTTGTAGGACAGCGCCTTGCCCTGCAGCTGGGTGGCGGTGGCCACGCCGGGGCGGTTCGAGCCGTCGCGGTAGAAGGCCGCGGCCTGATGCGGGTTCTCCCCATAGCGCATGGTCTGGACGAGCTCGCCGGCGAAGGCCCGGCGGCGCGGGGCCTCTTCGGCCAGCTCCTTCGCGAACCATTGCGAGATGGCTGCGTCATAGGCCGTGGTGCGGGCATAGGCGCGGGCGGCGAGCGCCTTGCGCAGGGCCAGCGAGGTGACGCCGTCGGTCTTGAGGGCCGCGATCACCTCTTCCAGGTCGGCGCGCTCGGTGCAGACGGCGACATAGCCATGGTTCTTGGCGCCGGAGCGGATCATGGCCGGCCCGCCGATGTCGATATTCTCGACGCAGGACGCGAAGTCGCCGCCCCCGGCCACCGTCTGCTCGAACGGATAAAGGGTGACATAGACGATGTCGATCGGGCCGATGCCGTGCTCGGCCATGGCCTTGGCGTGGTCGGCGGCGTCGCGGACGCCGAGCAGGCCCCCATGCACCACCGGGTGCAGGGTCTTGACCCGGCCGTCCATCATCTCCGGGAAGCCGGTCAGGTCGGCGACATCCTTCACGGGCAGGCCGGCGGCGGCGATGGCGGCCTTGGTGCCGCCGGTGGAGACCAGCTCCACCCCCATGTCGGACAGGGCCTGGGCGGCCTCGACCAGGCCGGTCTTGTCGGAGACCGACAACAGGGCGCGGACGGGTTTGACG
>CAZERE010000029.1:13046-21402 GCA_964515365.1 uncultured Phenylobacterium sp.
GGCCCGCAAAGGGGGGGGGGAGGGGTTGGGCGGGGGGGGGGGGGGGGGGGAAGGGGGGGGCTGCGGGCACGGCGGTCTCCTGGCGGGAAGGACGAGGCGTGCCCAGGCGAGCGGCGTATGAGGTCCTGGCTCCCCGGTGGTCGCCCACCTCGATTTCGCCAGTCACACAGGACAGGAGCTTCCTAGTCCCGGCCGGTCGGCGGAGTCAACGCGCGCCCGCGGCCTCAGCGCGGCGGCGGCCAGGGCTCGGCGGCGGTGAGCTTCCAGCGCAGGCGGGCGCCCACCTCCTGCCGGACCTGGCCGCGCAGCACCACCTGGCTGGTGCGCCGCGCCTGGCCGTCCTGGAAGAAGACCGAGGACTCGATGGAGACCTCCATGGCGTCGTTGCGCAGCCACCAGCCGGTGTCCTCGCCCTCGCCCTTAATCAGCACGCTCTTGCCGTCCCGGGCCAGGGAGGCCCGGGCGTCGGGATGGATGTGGAAGCGGACCACGAAGGGGATGAACCGCCGCGGGTCCTCGCCCGGGGCGGCGTCGGTGACCGGGGTGAAGCGGTCCTCGCCCCGCAGTTCGTCGGCGGCGAGGTCGAGATAGAGCCGGCGCTCATGCCGCAGGCCAAACCGCCGGACCCAGCCGTCGTGGGACATTTCCAGCCACAGGGCCCCGTCGGCCTGCTGGCGCCTGGCGTTCACCGCCGCATCGGCGCCGATCAGCCGGGGACCGAGCGCCCGGGCGCTCAGGCCCCGCACCGGCGCCCCGCAGGAGAGGTCGCCGAGGGAGGCGGTGGAGGCCGCGTCCCCCAGGCGCAGGGCCTCCGGCCCGACGGCGTCGGGGGACCAGCCGCAATTGGTGATGGCGCGGCGGCCGCCGATGAGGATTTCCAGGGCCAGCGGCTGGGCGCAGGCCGTGACGCTCCAGACGCCCGTGGCCGGCGGGGCGGTGTCGGCCACCACCTGCAGGCTGCGGCTCTCGATGCGGTGATAGCCGTTGCGCGTCGCCGGCAGGGTGCGGGCGCCGTCGCTCTCGCTGGCCCGGGCTGCGGCCACCAGGGCCGGCCGCAGGGCTTCGCCGCCCTGGAAGACTGGCAGGGCGCCGTCGGCCAGGGTGAAGAACCGGACGGCGCCGATCAGCCGGTCGATGGCCCGCATCATCTCGTCCGGCGGCGCCAGGCCCCGCTGGACCAGGGCGGCGTCCAGGGTCTGCAGGTCGAGCAGCAGGCCGAGCGCCGCCTGGGGCGAGCGCGAGGCGTGGCCGCCATCGGGCTCGACGGTGACGGGCAGGGCCTTGGTCAGGCGCTCCAGCGCCTGGGCGGTCAGCCGGTCGCCGGCCTCGCCGGTCAGGACGGCGCCGGCGAGCGCCGCGGCGCAGGCGCGCTCGGCCGCCTTCACCGGTCCGTCGATGGTGGAGAGCAGGTGCCGCCCCTGGCGGGCGAGGTCGAGGGAGATCAGGGCGGTCTCGGCGTCCGAGGCGCCGGCGCAGAGGGTCGGCGCGGCGCAGGCCAGGTTGAACACCCGCCGCTCCAGCACTTCGGGATCCCAGGAAAAGGCGTTCCAGCGCCCGAAGATGCGCCGCCACAGCAGGGCCAGGCGCAGGCCTTCGGCCGCGCCGCTCTCCCCCAGGGCCAGCAGGTCGCGCAGCCAGTCGAACCGGTGCAGGGCGATGGCGAACCGGCGGCTGGGATTGGGGCGGTCCCAGGGATCGCCCTTGGGGCCGGCATGCAGGGTGGCGCCGGCGAAGGTGAAGTCGCCCAGCAGGATGCGGCGGCCATTCTCCGCCCGCCCCGGTCTGGGGTCGGTCGGCGCCGCGGTCAGGCCTTCGGGCCTGGGCCTCGCCAGCAGCCAGCGGTGGGGGGGCGAGCCGCCCCATTCACGGCGCAGCTGTCGCCGCAGGCCGACGACCAGGGCCAGGGCGGCGACCTGTCCCGGCAGGCGCCTGGACGCCGGCGCCGGTGGGGGCTGTCCGGCCACGGGCGCCCCGCTCACCCGCCCCGAAGGGCGGTGATGTTGTCGGCGTAGACGCCCGGCCCGCCCTTGAAGACGGCCGTGCCGGCCACCAGCGCGGTGGCGCCGGCGTCACGGCAGAGGCGGGCGGTGTCGCGGGTCACGCCGCCGTCCACCTCAAGGATGATGTCGCGGCCGGTGGTCTCGATCATCTTGGCCAGCCGCTCGATCTTCTTGAGCTGCGAGGTCATGAAGCTCTGGCCGCCAAAGCCGGGGTTCACCGACATGACCAGCATCAGGTCCACCTGGTCGAGGACCGACTCCACCGCCTCGGGCGGGGTCGACGGATTGAAGACCACGCCGGCCTTGGCGCCCAGCTCCCGGATGCGCTGCAGGGTGCGCGACAGGTGCGGCCCGGCCTCAGGATGAACGCTGATGATGTCGGCGCCGGCTTTGCGGAAGGCCTCCAGGAACGGATCGGCCGGGGCGATCATCAGATGGACGTCGAAGGGGATGTCGGTGTGCGGCCGAAGCGCCGCGATCACGTCCGGCCCGATGGTCAGATTGGGCACGAAATGGCCGTCCATGACGTCCAGGTGCAGCCAGTCGGCGCCGGCGGCGGCCACGGCGCGGGCCTCCTCGCCCAGGCGGGCGAAGTCGGCGGCCAGCAGGGACGGGGCGATGATGGTCTTTCCGGTCATCGTCTGGACTTAACCCAAGCCGCCCGCGGGCCACAAGGACCCCGGGGCCGGCGAGCCTGGAAGCCGTCAGCCCTGCCGCAGGAAGCGGGCGATGTAGAAGCCGTCTGTCCCGCCTGGGCTGTGGAAGGGCAGGATGCGCAGGGTCCCGTCGGGCCGCAGGCTGTCGGCCGGGGCGCCGCCTTCGCCCGGCGCGATCGGCTCCAGGACGAATTCGGGGTGACGGGCCAGGAAGCCCGCGGTCTGGCCCTCGCCCTCCTCGGGCTCCAGGCTGCAGACGCAATAGATCAGCCGGCCGTGGGCGGCGACCCGCGGGGCGGTGGCGTCCAACAGGCGCGCCTGGGTCTCGGCCAGGCTGGCGATGTCGGCCGGCCGCGCGGCCCACAGGACGTCGGGGTGGCGGCGGAAGGTGCCGGTGGCCGAGCAGGGCGCGTCCAGCAGGACGGCGTCGAACAGGTCGGCCGCCTTCCATTCGGTGGCGTTGGCCGTCACGGTGGCGGCCTTCAGTCCCATGCGCTCCAGATTGGCCGCCAGGCGCTTGAGCCGGCCGGCGGAGCGGTCGAGCGCGGTGACGCTGGCGCCGGTGGCGGCCAGCTGCAGGGTCTTGCCGCCCGGGGCGGCGCAGAGGTCGAGCACCTGCTGGTCGGGGCCGGCCTCCAGCAGGCGGGCGGGGATGGCGGCCGAGGCGTCCTGCACCCACCAGGCGCCGGCTTCGAAGCCCGGCCAGGTCGCCAGGTCGCCACGGCGGGCGGTGCGCAGGCTGCCGCCGGGCAGGATCTCGGCCTCCAGCTCGGCGGCCAGGGCCTGCGCCGTCGCCGGATCGCGGACGGAAAGGTCGGTGGCGGGCTCGTCGGCGATCACCGCGGCGATCTTCAGCGCCGCCTCGGGGCCATAGGCCGCGCTCCAGCGGGCCATCAGCCAGGGCGGCGGCAGGGCCTCGGGGTCATCCAGGGCCGGCGGCTCGCGCAGCAGGCCGCGCAGCACGGCGTTGACCAGGCCCTTGAAGGGCGCGGTGTCGCGGCGCGAGGCGGCCAGATCGACGCTGGTGGCCACGGCGGCGAAGGGCGGGGTTTCCAGCAGGAAGGCCTGGGCCACCCCGATCCGCAGGATCTGGCGCACGCCATCGGGCGGCGACTTGGCCAGCTTGGCGTCCAGCGCCCGGTCGATGGGGCCGAGCCGGCGCAAGGTGGCCATGGCCAGGGCGCGGGCGAAGGCGCGGTCCCGGGGCGAGAGCGCGCTGAAGGCCGGCGTGGAGATCGCCTCCTCCAGGCCGGTGCGGCGCGCCAGGGCGGCGGTCAGGATGTCGAGGGCGGCGCCCCGGGCGGGGAGGCCAAGATCATTGTCTTCGTTCACCGGCTGCGACGTGCCCGCTCCGCAGGCCTCAGGCAAGGAAAGATCGCGCGCTGCGATGATTTGGACCGGCGGCCGCCGTGACTGGCGCCGCCGCGCCCGGCGTCCTAAATCATGGTCCATGACCGACGCGCCCCCGCCCCATGCGGCCCCCGACAAGCCCCTGACCCCCGCCGCCCGCCGCGCCCTGGAAGAGGCCGAGGCCCGTCGCCAGGCCGAGGCGGCGCAGGCCGCCCTGGCCGCCGAGCAGGGCGGCCCCAAGGGGCTGGAGCCCACACGGTTCGGCGACTGGGAGCGCAAGGGCATCGCCGTCGACTTCTAGGTCCGGCATTTTTTCGCCTGCGGCCAAGCTCGCGCAGAGCTTGCATGGACTCGTGCCGACCCGCCTGGCGCGTTAGCGTTCCGTTAAGTTTTGTATCCGGAGCGTATGATGTCCTGGTCTTTCCGCGCGATCGCGGGGTTCGTCCTCACCCTGGCCGTGGGCGGCGCCGCCGCAGCCTGCCCCGCCCAGAATCCCTGCGCGGCGCCCTACGGAGGCGGCTATGCGGGCGGCGGCTATTACGGGGCCTATGGCGCCGACCAGAGCTATCAGGCCTATCAGCGCAGTTCCGGCTACAGCGAGAGCTACGGCTATGAACAGGCCTATGTGAGCGACGCCTACGGGACGCGGGGCTACGCGCAGGAATACGGCCCCTATCGCCAGGAATATGGCTATCCGCAAGGCCCGTCCCACGGCTACCCGCCGCCGCAATACGGGCCGCCGCAACATGGTCCGGCGCCCTATCCGACGCCGGACTACGGCCCGCCCAACGCCTACTACCCGCCCAGCCAATACTATCCGCCGGTCCAGTCGCCCGGTTATGGCCCCTGTTGCGCGCCGTGCGCCTCGACCTGCGGTTCGGCCCATGGCGAGATCCTGCCCATGAGCTTCTTCGCGGACTCCGGCGGCGTCGGTCCGATCCCCGCGGGCGGCTATGGCGGGGGCGGCTATGTGATCATCAATGGCGGCGGGTCCGGCCGCAGCTCGTCCTACGCCTCGGCCTCGGCGTCGGCCCGGGCCTCAGCCCAGGTCTCGGTGCGCGGCGGCTACGCCTATGGCCATGGCGGTTATGGCGGCCATAGGGGCGGTCATGGCGGCAAGGGCGGTCACGGCGGCGGCAAGGGCCACTGAAGCCCTAGGCCCCCGCCATCTCCGCGACGATCCGCAGGGCGGCAGCCTGGGGATCATTGGCGCCGGTGATCGGGCGGCCGCAGACGATGTGCGAGGCCCCGGCGCTCAGGGCCTGGGCCGGCGTCGCGGCGCGGGCCTGATCGTTCTTCGCCGCCCAGTCGGGGCGCACGCCGGGCGTCACCACCAGGAAGTCCGGCCCGCCGATGGCCCGGGCCAACTGCGCCTCATGGGGGCTGGCCACCACCCCGTCGCAGCCGGCGGCCACGGCCTGATGGATGCGGCGCTCCACCAGGGTGCGCGCGCTTTCCGAATAGCCCATCTCCACAAGGTCGTCGTCCGACAGGCTGGTCAGCACGGTCACCGCCAGAATCTTCAGGCCCGAACGCCCCCGGCCGCGAACGGCGGCGGCCATGACCTGGGGCTCCCCGTGCACGGTGAGGAGGTCGCAGCCCGATTCGGCCAGCACCGCGGCCGAGCGCTGCACCGTCGTGCCGATGTCGTGCAGCTTCCAGTCCAGGAAGACCTGCTTGCCCTGGGCCTTGAGGTCGCGGGCCAGGGCCATGCCGCCGGAGGCGAACAGCTCCAGCCCGACCTTGTAAAAGCTGACGGCTTCGCCGAGCGCCTCGACCATGGCGCGGGCCTGGTCGACGTCGGGCAGATCCAGGGGCACGATCAGGCGCCGATCGGCGGCGGCGGCGGTCTCCAGGCGGGCGGCGGCGGTCATGGCGCAGGCTCCGGGCAGGTTTGCGCCGGTCCCGCCCCATAAGGGAGATCGGCGCCGCTTCAATTTTGAGCTAGGAGCGAGGCATGAGCCAGGCTGAGTTCGCGGTCAACTTCTTCGTGGCGTTGTTCGCCCTGATCGATCCGATCGGCAACGTCCCCCTGTTCGGCGCCGCGACCCAGGGCAGCAAGGGCCGCGATGCGCGGCTGGTGGCCGTCTATATCGCCCTGTTCATCCTGGGCTTCCTGACCTTCTTCTACTTCTCGGGCCTGGCCCTGCTGGCCTTCTTCGGCATCTCCCTGCCGGCCTTCCGCATCGCCGGCGGCATCATCCTGTTCCTGCTGGGCCTGGAGATGGCCCGGGACGATTTCACAGCCTCCTTCTCGGCCCTGGCCGAGGGCGACGAAAATCCAAAGGGCCGGGCGGGGCGCAAGTTCGAGCGCCTGATCGTGCCCTTCGCCATGCCCCTGCTGATCGGGCCGGGCGCCATCTCTTCGGTGGTCATCTATGCCAGCGAGGCCAAGGTCTTTGGCCTGGCCGGGGCGGCGATCGGCGTCGGCGTGATCGGCGCCATCGCCCTGGTGGTCATGCTCACCTTCTGGGCTGCGCCGGTGATCACCAAGATCCTCGGGCGGATCGGCATGACCATCGTCGTGCGCGTGCTGGGCCTGATCCTCTGCGCCATGGCCGTGCAGTTCGTGCTGGTGGGGATCGCCGACGCCACCAGCGGGGTGATCCTCAACGAGGCCGCCAACCCCTATGTCCCCCAGTGACAGGCGCCGTCGTCTCAGGGCTTGCGGAACCGCCAGCCCTGGGCGGCGGTGATCGCCATCACCCAAGGGTCGGGCAGCAGCCAGGCGAGACCCGCCAGGACCTTGTTCACGGCGCCCGGCACGCAGACCGCCCGGTTGGCGTCGGCCGCCGCCAGCCCCGCAGCCACCACGGTTTCGGCGTCCATCCAGAGCCAGGCCGGCGTGGCCTTGTTCAGGGGCTCGCGCATGCCGTTGACGTCGTGAAACTCCGACCAGGTCAGGCCCGGGCACAGGGCGCTCACATGGACGCCGCTGTCGGCGCATTCCTGGTGAAGGCTCTGGGAAAAGCGGATCAGGAAGGCCTTCACCGGCCCATAGAGCCCCGCCCCGCCCGGCGTCAGGCCCGCCACCGAGGCGACATTGATGATGCGGCCATATCCGCGGGCGCGCATCCCCGGCAACAGCCGGTGGACCAGCTCGCAGGGCGCGGTCAGCATCACCTGCAGGACGGCGGCCTGATCGTTCCAGCTGTTTTCGCCGAAGGTCCCCGGCAGGCCATAGCCGGCGTTGTTCACCAGGATGTCCACCCTCCGGCCCTGGGCCTTCAGGGCCGCATCCAGGGCCGCAGGCGTGGCCGGATCGGCCAGGTCGGCGGCGAGGACCAGCACGTCCGCCCCGTGGCGATCACGCAGCTCCGTGGCCAGGGCCTCCAGGCGCTCGGCCCGCCGGGCGGTGAGGACCAGGTCGTGGCCCTGGGCGGCCAGGGCCCGGGCGAAGGCGGCGCCGATGCCGGCGGACGCCCCGGTCACCAGGGCCAGTCGACGGTCCATTTGCGCTCCTGCGACGACGAAGGCACGCCCCGCGGGGGACATTGTCCTGCGGCGAAGGTGGACAAGGACGGCCGTGGCCGCAAGCCGCCCGCGCGGGTCCAGGACTCGCCTAAGATTGAACCCCGTGCGGAATGGGTGTATCGCGCCCGCCGCATCGTCGGGGCGCAGACGTCCTGTCTGGGATTACGAGACACCGCCCCCACGGTCTCCGGAGAGTCTGGATGAGTGAGCCGACCCCATCGGCTGCAGAGACGCATGGAGATGCGTCTCACCCCAAGGCGGAAGGCTTCTGGGCGCTTGCCCTCGGCTCCGTCGGCGTCGTTTTCGGCGACATTGGCACCAGCCCGCTCTACGCCATGCGCGAGGCCCTGGCCCATTCCCGCAGCGGCGGCACCGACGAACTGGCGGTGTTCGGGGTGGTCTCCCTGGTCACCTGGGCGCTGATCCTGATCGTCACCCTGAAGTATGTGGTCTTCCTGCTGCAGGCCGACAACAAGGGCGAGGGGGGCACCCTGGCCCTGATGGCCCTGGCCCGCCGCGCCCTGGGCCGCCGGTCCGGCGCGGTCTTCTTCCTGGGCATGGTCGGCGCGGCCCTGTTCTATTCCGACGGCATCATCACGCCCGCCCTGTCGGTGCTCAGCGCCGTGGAAGGCCTGAAGGTGGCGCCGGGCCTGGGCACCGCGCTGGCGCCCTTCGTCCTGCCGATCTCGGCCGGCATCCTGATCGCGCTGTTCATGGTGCAGTCCCGCGGCACGGCCAGCGTGGCGCGCTTCTTCGGGCCGATCACCGCCCTGTGGTTCATAACCCTGGCGAGCCTGGGCGTGCTGCACATCTTCGACGCGCCGCGGATCCTGATGGGCCTGTCGCCGCACTACGGGGTGCTGTTCCTGCTCGACA
>CAZERE010000029.1:21412-27814 GCA_964515365.1 uncultured Phenylobacterium sp.
CTGGCGGTCACCGGCGCCGAGGCGCTCTATGCCGACATGGGCCACTTCGGGAAGGGGCCGATCCGCGCAGCCTGGGTGTTCCTGGTCCTGCCGGCCCTGCTGCTGAACTATCTGGGCCAGGGCGCCCTGGTGCTCGACAATCCCGACGCTCGGCTGAATCCCTTCTTCGAGATGATCCCGGAATTCGCCTTCTGGCCGATCCTGATCCTGGCCACGGCGGCCACGGTCATCGCCAGCCAGGCGGTGATCACCGGGGCCTTCTCGGTGACGCAGCAGGCGGTGCAGCTCGGCCTGCTGCCGCGGATCGACATCCGACGGACCAGCGAGACCCTGGCGGGCCAAATCTATGTGCCGCAGGTCAACATGCTGCTGCTGGCCGGCGTGCTGGCCCTGCTGGCCATGTTCCAGACCTCGTCCAACCTGGCGGCGGCCTATGGGATTGCGGTGACCGGCTCCATGCTGGTCGACAGCATGCTGTTCTTCGTGATCATCGGCGCCCTCTGGAAGCGGCCCTGGTGGCAGGCGGCCCTGGCCGCCGGCGCCTTCGGCCTCATCGATCTGGTCTTCGTCTCGTCGAACCTGCTGAAGATTCCCCAGGGCGCCTGGTTCCCCCTGGTCATGGGGGGCGCCCTGGTGCTGGTCATGTGGACCTGGACCCGCGGCGCGCAGATCCTCACCGACAAGACCCGTCGCGACAGCATCCAGCTGACCGAGCTGACCGAGATCCTCAAGGCCCGCGCGCCGCACCGGGCGCCGGGCACGGCCATCTTCCTGACCTCGGACCCCGACGTCGCGCCGGTGGCCCTGATGCACAATCTCAAGCACAACAAGGTGCTGCACGAGAAGAACGTCATCCTGACGGTCCGCACCACCGAGACCCCGCGGGTCAAGGACGAGGACCGGATCAAGATCGAGCCGGTCAACGAGGACTTCAAGAAGGTCACCGTGGCCTACGGCTTCATGGAGAGCCCGAACCTGCCCAAGGCCCTGGGCCTCTGCCGCAAGCTCGGCCTGAAGTTCGACATCATGGCCACCAGCTTCTTCCTCGGACGCCGCTCTGTGGTGCCTTCGGCCCAGTCGGGCATGCCGCTCTGGCAGGACCGGTTGTTCATCTATCTGATGCGCAACGCCGCCAATCCCACGGACTTCTTCAAGATCCCGCCCGGCCGCGTGGTGGAGCTGGGCACCCAGGTCACCGTCTAGGGTCGCTGGCCTGGACTCTGCGGTCCTAACTGGGCCATGGGTCGGGCGAGCAAGGTTGCGGGGAGAGACGGATGAACTGGCTGGGCATTGTGGGCGACGCCCTGTGGATCGTCTCCCTGTCGATCATGGCCAGCGCCTCGCATCGGGCCTGGGGGCGTGTGCCGGCCGAAACCCGCATGCCGCTGCAGTTCGCCCGGGACGGCCGGGCCATCATGCGGGTCCCGCGTCACATCGCCCTGCTGCTGATCCCGGCCATCGCCTTCGTGCTCAGCGTGATGCTGCTCTGGCAGAACCGGCAGACCGCCCCGGGCACCCCCGACGCGCTGGTGCTGTTTGGCGTCCGCGCCACCCTGGCCGGGGTCTTCGCCCTCTATCACCTGCGCTGGCTGAGCGCCGCCCTGGCCCAGCTGGACCAGGAAGGCGCGCTTAGGTCTTGAACGGGCGGCCTATTCGCCCTTAAAGCCGCGCCTGTTTCCTCCATCCTCCGATCCTCGAAAGACCTCGACCCATGGCCGCCGACAAGCCGATCAAGAAAGTCGTTCTCGCCTATTCCGGCGGCCTGGACACCTCGATCATCCTGAAGTGGCTGCAGACCGAGTACGGCGCCGAGGTGGTGACCTTCACCGCCGACCTCGGCCAGGGCGAAGAGATCGAGCCGGCGCGGGCCAAGGCCCTGGCCGCCGGCGTGAAGCCCGAGAACATCTTCATCGAGGATGTCCGCGAGGAGTTCGTGCGCGACTTCGTCTTTCCGATGTTCCGCGCCAATACGGTCTATGAGGGCCAGTACCTGCTGGGCACCTCCATCGCCCGGCCGCTGATCGCCAAGCGGCAGATCGAGATCGCCCGGGCCACCGGCGCCGACGCGGTCAGCCACGGGGCCACCGGCAAGGGCAATGACCAGGTCCGTTTCGAGCTCGGCTATTATGCGCTGGAGCCCGATATCCATGTGATCGCGCCCTGGCGGGAATGGGATTTCAAGAGCCGCGAGGCCCTGCTGGACTTCGCCGAGAAGCACCAGATCAAGATCACCAAGGACAAGCGCGGCGAGGCGCCCTTCAGCGTCGACGCCAACCTGCTGCACTCCTCCTCCGAGGGGAAGGTGCTGGAGGATCCGGCGGTCGAGGCGCCGGAATTCGTCCATATGCGCACCCTCTCGCCCGAGGACGCGCCGGACAGGGCGACGGTCATCACCATCGACTTCGAGAAGGGCGATCCCGTCGCCATCGACGGCGAGGCCCTGTCGCCGGCCGCCCTGCTCACCCGCCTCAATCAGCTGGGCCACGACAACGGGATCGGCCGCCTGGACCTGGTGGAGAACCGCTTCGTCGGCATGAAGTCCCGCGGCGTCTATGAGACCCCCGGCGGCACGATCCTTCTGGCCGCCCACCGGGGCATCGAGTCCATCACCCTGGACCGCGGCGCGGCCCACCTGAAGGACGAGCTGATGCCCCGCTATGCGGAGCTGATCTACAATGGCTTCTGGTTCAGTCCCGAGCGCGAGATGCTGCAGGCGGCCATCGACCACTCCCAGGCCCATGTGTCGGGTCAGGTGCGGGTGAAGCTCTACAAGGGCAATGTCACCGTCATCGGCCGCACCAGCCCCTATTCCCTGTACGATCAGGAGCTGGTCACCTTCGAAGAGGGCAAGGTGGCCTACGACCAGCGCGATGCGGCCGGCTTCATCAAGCTCAACGCCCTGCGCCTGCGCGGCTCGGCCAAGCGCGACCGCCGGGGCCGCTGACGGGCTTCAGGCCTCGAGGCGGTTGTAGGGATAGCAATCGCAAATCTGGTCGGTGAAGAATCCGGCCGGCGAGGGCGCGTCGACGAAGGATCGGTGCACCTCGCCGGGCACGCCCACATAGACATAGCAATCGCCCCCGGCGAACCGGACGAGCAGCTTGGTCCTCTCGGCGTCATAGGCGATGTCGGCGATCGTCTGGACTTCGGTCTGCATGGGCGCTGGGCCTCCATGGCGGGTGTCCGTCATGGCCTTAACTCGGCGACCCCCGGTCAGAGTTCCCATCCGCCCCTCGCCCGTGCGAAGCTCCGACCCAACAGCGCAGCTTTGCGCGCATAAGAGGGGGAATTCGCCATGGGTCCGCACAGCTGGGTCGCGCTGGTCACCATCGCCGCCATACTGGTCTATGTCTGGATGGGCGGCAGGGTCGGCCAGGCCCGTCGCGCTTCGGGGATCGCGGCCCCGGCCATGACCGGCGATCCGATCCTTGAGCGCCACATCCGGGTCCAGGCCAACACCCTGGAATGGCTGCCGATCTTCCTGCCCGCCCTGTGGCTGTTCGCCATCTACTGGAACGACCTGATCGCCGCGGGCCTGGGCGTGGTCTGGATCATCGGCCGCGTGCTCTACGCCATCGGCTATGTGGCCGATCCCGGCAAGCGCGAGCTGGGCTTCATGGTCCAGGCCCTGGCGGCGGCGGTGCTGCTGTTCGGCGCCGCGGGCCGGATCATCTGGACCCTGGCGGTGGTCGGGGCCTGAGCCCCGAGCCGCCGGCGGAGCCTCAGAGGAAGAGGAGCACCGCCTGCCAGGCCGCCAGGCTGGTGACCAGGACGCCGACGATCCAGGTCAGGGCCCGGATCGGCAGGACCTTGGTCATCCAGCCGGCCAGGGGGGCGGCGACGATGCCGCCGGCGATCAGGCCCAGGACCGACGACAGGTGATCGCGCAGGCCCTCGGTCTCCCAGTGCCCCGACAGCAGGGCCGAGAGGAAGGCCGCCGAGACCGCCGAGGCGACGAAGAACTCCGCGGCGTTGGTGGTGCCGATCGCCTTGCGCGGATCGGCGCCCGAGCCCAGCAGGGTGGAGGTGACCACCGGGCCCCAGCCGCCGCCGCCCACGGCGTCGAAGAAGCCGCCGACCACGCCCAGCGGCAGGGGGCTCTTCCAGGAGAACGGCCTGGGCCGCACGCCCTTCCAGGCCCGGTAGAGGATGACCAGCCCCATCAGGCCCAGCCACGACACCACGAAGGGCTTGATCTTTTCCCCGTCGATCGAGGTGAGCAGGTAGGTGCCGGCGACGCCGCCGACCACGCCGCCGGCGGCCAGCAGGGCCAGCAGCCGCCAGCTGATGTTCTTGTGCGCCACGTGCGACAGGGCCGAGGCCGCGCCGGTGAACACCTTGGCGGCATGCACGCTGGCCGAGGCGTTGGCCGGGGTCACGCCCATGGCCAGCAGGCTGGTGGTGGAGACCACCCCATAGGCCATGCCCAGGGCGCCATCGACCAACTGGGCGCCGAAGCCCACGGCGGCGAAGAGAAGGAAGTCTGAAACCACGTCGACGCCCCCGTGTGGCCAACCTTCGGACACTGTACCCTAGTGTCTCAATAGGAATTAAATGAATTGTACAAGGCAGAATTCCCAGCGTCCCGCGCCGCGCGCCATAACGTCGTTCCTCGCCCGAAACTTGGCTCCCGAAACGGGCGGGGAATAGCCGTTCGCCCAAGGGTTGCGCGTCACGAAGAGTTCACCGCGAAATCCGCCGGAGTCTCTTGCCAGCCGCGCTAAGCCCTTGAGCGAAACCATATTTGAGCCACGGTGTTGACGCACGATGACGCCTTCTGTTCGAGGGACGTTCTCATTCAAAGGAACGAGGCGAAAATGAATCGATTCCTGGGGCCCATGGCCGCGCTCGCCCTGGTGGCCGGGCTCAGCGCCTGCGCCACGGCGACCCCTTATCAGCCCAATCTCCCTGGCGCGTCGGTGTCCGGCGGCTATTCGGAGATGCGGGTTGAGCCCGATCGCTGGCGGGTGAGTTTCGCCGGCAACAGCCTGACCGGCCGCGAGACGGTCGAGGGCTATCTGCTCTATCGCGCCGCCGAGCTGACGGTCCAGCAGGGCTATGACGGCTTCTCCATCGTCACCCGCGCCACCGACCGGGATGCGCGGACCTATGTGCAGCCCGACCCCTTCTACAATCCGTGGTACGGGCCGAGCTACGCCTACTGGCGGCCCCACTGGCGCTACTATTCGTCCTTCGGCTGGCGCACCTGGGATCCCTATTTCGGCGACCCCTTCTTCGCTGACCGGGTGGACGTGCGCACCGTGGAGCGGTTCGAGGCCACGGCCGAGATCGTGATGTATCGCGGGGCCAAGGCGCCGGGCGATCCCAACGCCTTCGACGCCCGGGCCGTGCTCGAAAACCTCGGCCCGCGGATCGTGCGGCCGACGCCCTGAGCCGACGCTGGCGCAGGCCACGACAAAGGGGGCGGACCGGCTGGTCCGCCCCCTTCTTCGTTCCGGCCGCTTGAGCTGGGCTCAGACGCGCTCAGGCGCTCAGGTGATGTGCTTGGGCGCGATCGGGTCGCTGGCGGGGAAGGTCTCCTCCACCGCCTCGTCCACCAGGGCCTCCTGGCGGGTTTCGGCCTTGCGGTCGTCCTTGTTCAGCTGGTCGGGCTTCTGGCCCTCGACGAGGGGCTGGGCCGGGCGCGAGTTGGGGCCGTTGGGATCGTTGTCTTTGCGCTGATCGGTCATAGCAGGGCCTCCATCATGTCGGTGGCGCCCGTCGCGGCGACGGGAGCCTCGTCTGACAAAATGCGGCAAGGGTCGTCTTGGTTGCAGGCCGCGCAGGGATCGCCGGTCCGAGGCGCGCCCAGGCCGAAGGCGCCGAAAACAAAAAAGCGGCCCGCCAGGGGCCGCTTCTTTTAGTTTCGCTGCAAAACCCCGGAGGGAATTGGAGCGGGCGAAGAGATTCGAACTCTCGACCCCAACCTTGGCAAGGTTGTGCTCTACCACTGAGCTACGCCCGCGTTTTTCGATGCCGACCGGTTGGCCGCCCCCGAAAATCGAGAGCGGGCTTATGGCAGACGACACTGACCTTGGCAAGCGGCCTAGCCGCCGAATTTCGGGGCTTTGAGCCGGCGCTTGTTGACATGGTCCTTGGGGGCCTCGGCGACGGCGTCGGGGAACTCGCCGCGGAAGTAGTAGCGCTGCCAGGCTTCCTTGGTCGCCTCGGGATCAGCGCGGAAAATCTTGGCGTTGAACTCGGTGCGATGCTTCTCCCAGGCCGAGTACTGGCCCAGCAGGTCGGCGTTGCGCGCCAGGGGGCGGATCACCGGCTGGAACTCGGCCAGGGGTTTGTCCTGCACCAGGGTGATGAAGCAGAAGGGCTCGCCCTTGCGGAAGTGCACCCGGCCCGGCCGGGTGAAGATCCAGTTCATCGTGAAGGGGAAGGGCAGCCAGTCGG
>CAZERE010000030.1:0-27271 GCA_964515365.1 uncultured Phenylobacterium sp.
CGCCGGTCACCATCCGCTCCATCACCCGCCACATCCAGCCGGTGCCTTCGCGGCAGGGCGTGCACTGGCCGCAGCTCTCATGCTTGAAGAAGCGAGCGATGCGCGCCACCGCGGCGACGAGGTCGGCCTCCTTGTCGAACACGATCATGGTCGCGGTCCCGAGGCCAGAGCGCATGGCCCGAAGGGCGTCGTAGTCCATGACGGCTTCCTCGGCCATTTCGGCCGGGATCATGGCCATGGACACCCCGCCAGGCATCACCGCCTTCAGATTGCCCCAGCCACCCCGCACGCCGCCAAAATGCGCGTCAATCAGGGTGCGCATCGGCACGCCCATGGTCTCTTCGACCACGCCCGGCCGGTTCACATGACCAGAGCCCGCCATCAGCTTCACGCCGACATTGTTGGGTCGGCCAAAGCCTGCGAACCACTGCGCCCCGCGGCGCAGGATGTTCCCGACCACGGCGATGGTCTCCACATTGTTGATGGTTGTGGGAGCGCCCCAGATGCCGGCCCCGGCCGGGAACGGAGGCTTGAGCCGCGGCTGGCCTTTCTTGCCTTCCAGGCTCTCCATCAGGGCGGTTTCATCGCCGCAGATATAGGCCCCGCCCCCGTGCGTCACATGGAGGTCGAAGTCCCAGCCGTGGATGTTGTCCTTGCCAATCAGCCGGGCCTCATAGGCCTGGCGGATGGCGGCCTCCAGGCGCTCGCGCTCGAAGACATACTCCCCGCGAATGTAGATGTAGCCCGCATGAGCGCCGATGGCGTAGCCGGCGATCAGGCAGCCCTCGATCAGCAGATGCGGATCGTTGCGCAGGATTTCGCGGTCCTTGCACGCGCCGGGCTCGGACTCATCGGCGTTGACCACCAGATAGTGCGGACGCCCAGAGGGCGGCGGCATCAGGCTCCACTTCAGCCCCGTCGAAAAGCCCCCGCCGCCGCGGCCGCGCAGGCCTGAGGCCTTGACCTGGTCGCAGATCCATTCCGGCGTCTGCGACAGGATCTCCCGCACGCCATTCCAGGCGCCGCGCCGCTTGGCTCCCTCGAGGCCAAAGTCGTGCAGAGCATAGAGGTTGGTGAAGATGCGGTCCCTGTCTTCCAGAATCCCAACCACGACCGTCTCCTCTGAGGACTTCGGCTCAACCTATCCTGCGCCCATGACAGGTCTGCGCCAAGACCCGCCAAGGCGCCCATCAGGCCAGGCGCCACATCAGGCCAGGCCCGCCTCGGCGCGAAACCGCGCCGCCCAGTCCCGGTTGGTCTCGTCCGCCATCTTCCGGACGCTGGGTGAGACCCGGTCGGCCGCCGCAGGATCGAGTCCCAGCGCGCCCAGGACGCGGCGCACGGTTCCCTTCGGATCTGCCGACAGGTCGTCATAGGCGATGCGGACCGGCGTGATGGCCTCAGCCGCGAACCACGCGTTCCAGTCCCGGTCATAGCCGACCATGGCGTCGACCCAGGCCTGCAGCTTCTGGCGGTCATATTCCGGCGCGCAAGGCGGCCCGACCCGCTCCAGATCCGAGCCGTCGGCCGCCACATGCCACAGCCCGGTCTGCTCGGCCTTCAGGCAGGACACCGCCTGCTCGACCTTGTCGGCCCTGGAGAGGTGGATGAACAGGGTGCGCCCGAAAACGCCCTCGAACCGCGCCCGCTCCGACCCTCCATCGGCATGGACCAAGGCCAGATTGGAAAAGAAGAACGCAAAGCTGGGCCGCTGCAGGCGCAGCCCAAAGACCCCATTCTCGCTGCGCCCCCGCGCCAGGGCCGCCTGGATGCAGGCCTCGACGACCTCGCCTTCCGAGGCGTCGGCCGCCGGATCGACGCCCAGCCGCCGCGTCCATTCGGCCAGGGAAGGTTCGTGGAAATGCGAGGCGGGCCGCCCCGCCACCCCCGTTTCCGCCAGCAGCCGGCACAACAGGGTGCTCCCGCTGCGCGGGGCGGTGCAGATCAAATACGAGGCGTAATCTGTCATAATCGATCTGCTAGATGGCCGGGTACATTTCATGAACACCCTAGCGGGGCAAGGCGATGGCGCACAACTGGATGATCGCTGAGCGGGAGTATCTTCGCCAGGAAACCCGCCGTGGACGACGCCATGCCTATGAGCGTCTCGACCCCCGGACCACGGCCCTCGTCGTCATCGACATGGTCCCCTTCTTCGCGCAGGCCAATGTCCACTGCCGCGACGCCATCGCGCCGATCAACCGCCTGGCCGACGCCCTGCGCGAGGCCGGCGGGCTGGTCGCCTGGGTCCTGCCCGCCGATGCGGGTCCCCCCACCCCCCGCGCCATAGAGTTCTATGGGGAGCAGATCGCAAAGGTCTACGGCGCCTCCGGCGGCCAGGGGACCCCGCGCGACCGGCTCTGTCTGGAGCTCAACCTCATCGAGGGCGAGATCGTCGTCGAGAAGTCCGCCGCCAGCGCCTTCTTCCCCGGCCGCTGCGACCTGCATGACCGCCTCGCCGCCCGCGGGATCGAAACCGTGATCATCACCGGCACGGTGACCAATGTGTGCTGCGAAGGCTCGGCCCGCGACGCCTCGACCCTGGGCTACCGGGTCATCTTCGCCGCCGACGCTACCGCCACGGTCACCGACGCCGCCCACAACGCCGCCCTCTACACCATCTACCGCTCGTTCGGAGACGTCCGCCCCACCGCCGAAATCCTTGAGCTCATCGCGGCGGGCGTCGCCCGCGCAGAACCGGTCCATGGCTGACCTGGGCGACGGCCAATCTTTGCAGGCCCAACTCGTCGCCACGGCCACACGCCTGCGTCGCTTCATGGAGCCGGTGTGGGACGACTGGCTGGCCGCTGAGCCGTGGCGCCGCGGCGCGACGCCCTCTGCCGGCGCCTGTGGCCGCACCAGCCTGTTCGTCCGCGACGTTCTCCGGCGGCGAGGCTACGACGCCCAATGGTCGAACGGCGTCCCGCGCCGCGCCGAAACACCGCCCATCGGCGACTTCGGTTTCCTCGCCCACGGTCGCTGGGAGAGCCACGCCTGGGTCACCTGTCAGGGCTGGATCGTCGACATCACCGCCGACCAGTTCGACGCCCCGCCAGTGATCGTCACCCCCGCCACCGACCCCCGCTACGCCGCCAACAATCTCGACACCGCCGACCCCGACGCCATCCTCCGCCGCAAGACGGCGGCCGCGAGCCTGTTGGCGGCCTGGCTGAGGGCGTTTCCGGACTAGGCCCCTCAACCACCACCCGCCAGCACGTCCAGCGCCACGCCCAGCAGCGCCTCGATCCGGCCGACCTCCCGCTCGCTGGCCACGGCTTCCCGGGGCGTCAGCTCCCTGCCGCAGACCAGGTCGCAGGCGCTCACCAGGTCGGCCTGGTCCCAGAGCCTCGCCCGCATCGCCGCCAGCCGCGCGGCCGCCTGGGCCGAGCCTTCGGCGGCCATCAGCAGCACCTCTTCCCGTGCGCCCGGCCCACTGGGACCGCCGCCGCCCGGCCGCACGTCCAGGGTCGAGCGTATGGCGCCTTCCCGGGCGGCCCGGCGATAGAGGGCGCCATAGCGCTCGCCGGCGCTCTTCTGGGCCGCGGTGATCCTGCCCTTGCGCGCCAGCCAGTCCAGCCCGGCCTGCCGGCGATAGGGCCGACCGGGCGAAGCCGGCGCCTCGAACGCCGCGCCGCGGGCCGCCGACAGGCTCACGGTCTCGGCCACGCCGCCGGCCACCGCCTCGGCCTCCGCCCGGTCCTTGGCGCGGGCCTCCAGGGTCCGCAGCCGCGCCCGGGTCCGCGCGGCCGGATCGAAAATCTGCCCCCTCAAGGCCGCCCCCGCGACACCACCGCATCGGCCAGGCGATAGACCGCCTCGCTGGCCGCCCGCTCCCCTTCCAGGATCACCAGGCCGGCCGCCGTATGGGCCAGCAGCTCCTTCAGGAACTGCGCCCGGTCCCCCGGCGTCCGATGACCCAAGGCTTGGGCCACCAGGCTGCCGGCGTCCCCCGGCGCGCCGCTCATCGCGCGGCCTCCGGCCACACCAGCGGCAGGCCCACATGGACGCCATTGCGCCCGACCCGCGTCTCGGTCAGGGCCGGAAAGCCGCCCTGCCCCATCACCTTGGCCACGTGGCGGTCATGATGGGCGAAGCGCGGCTGGGCCTCGCCCGCCCCGCGGGCCACCTGGCCCCGGAAGGCCCGCTCCAGCCGGGCGAGCTCCCGCTCTTCCAGCCGCAGCAGCGCCCGGGCCCTGGCCGGCGATGTCCCGCCGCGGCGGAGATTGGCGTAGTCCCCCAGGCTGGTGGGGCTTCGGGCCGGGGCCCGGACGGGATGTGTCTGTTGCATGGGCAGACTGTATTTTTCATACATACAATCGGCAAGCGGAAACTGTAGGCTATGTACAGTTATCCCAAGTTGCGTTAGACCATGGTCATGAACGAGCGCTCCGACCGCCTCCGCCAGGCCCGCCTCGACGCCGGCCATGAAACCGCCGCCGCCGCGGCCGAGGCCTTCGGCTGGAACCGCAACACCTACGCCTCCAACGAGAACGGCAACGCCCCCTTCTCCTATCGCAAGGCCAAGGAGTACGCCGCGGCCTTCGGGGTCAGCGCCGAATGGCTCTATGACGCCGCCGGCCCCGTGCGCGCCTCGGCGCTGGCCGGCTATGTGCCGATCCTCGGCCGCGTCGGCGCCGATCCCGAGGGGGTGGTTCTGTTCGCCACCGGCCAGGACGCCGGGGATCTGGCCCCCATCCCCCCAGGCGGCACGGACAAGGCCGCCGCCCTGCGGGTGGTCGGCCATTCCATGCGCGGCCTCGCCGACGACGGCGCCCTGATCTATTTCGAGGACCAGCGCACTCCCCCCACGCCGGACATGCTGGGCCATGTGGTGGTCGTCGAGGTCGACACCGACGAGGTGCTGGTCAAGCGCCTGCTGCGCGGCTCCCGCTCGGGCCTGTTCGATC
The DNA here is from genome assembly GCA_964515365.1 of uncultured Phenylobacterium sp. Lineage (GTDB taxonomy): Bacteria > Pseudomonadota > Alphaproteobacteria > Caulobacterales > Caulobacteraceae > Phenylobacterium. The sequence continues at coordinate 4,908 of CAZERE010000030.1, forward strand.
TCGAGAGCGTGGCCGGCCCCACCCGCCAGGACGCCCGCCTGCGCTGGGCGGCCCACATCACCGCCATCATCCCGCCCTTCCAGGCCCGGCGGATCATCCAGAGCGCCATCTGAGCCTGCACTTCTGATTGCAGAATACTGTATCTATTATACAGTCTTTGCATGCCGCAGCCCGCCGACCCTGAACTCCCTGCCGCCTGCGCCGCCCTCGACCGCGCCGACGAGCAGGTCTGGCGCCACGGCCAGGCAAGCCGCGCCTGGGGCGTGGCCTGGTCGGGCCTCGCCCCTGAGCCGCCCCGTCGCCGCAGCCCCGACCAGATCCGCCACCTCGCCCAGAGCCGTCTGGCGAGCGCCCGCGCCTGGGCCCAGTCCCCCGAGGGCCGCCTGAAATCGGCGCTCATCGATCTCCAGCGGGCCGCCCGCGCCCTCGACCAGCAGGCCGAAGCCCTGCGGGAGGCCGCCTCCCGCGGCCTGGCCGACCAGACCTCGCCCGCCGCCCATCGCCGCCTGGCCCAGCTGTCCCACGAGGCCCGCGCCGCCCTCAGCGCCCTGCGCGCCATCCGTAGCGCCCTGCCTTGAGCCGGGTCTATGCTGCCCCGACGCGCCCGTCAGAGGCGCTGGACGTTGGGAGCACGCCATGGACCTGCCGACCGCGACCTTTGACGTGGAGGCGCATGCCGCACGCATGGCCCAGGACGGCTATACCCGCCTGGACGATCTGCTGGACGAGGCGGCGCTGGCCCAGGTGCGCGAGGCGCTGGCCCCGCACCTCGGCGGTCACCGGGGCCGCAACGCCTTCGAAGGCTTCGCCACCGAGCGGGTCTACACCCTGGTCGCCCGGGGCAAGGTGTTCGAGGACCTGACGGAGGACCCGCGCATCCTCGCCCTCCTCGACCGCTTCCTGCTGCCTGGCTACCTGCTGACCGCCAGCCAGGCCATCGCCATCCAGCCCGGCGAGGCCGCCCAGGGCCTCCACTATGACGACAGCTTCTACCGCCTGCCGCGCCCCCGCCCCCCGGTCAGCCTCAGCGTCATCGTCGCCATCGATCCCTTCACCGACCAGAACGGCGCCACCGACATCCTGCCGGGCAGTCATCTGTGGAGCGACGAAGAGGTGGCGGCCTTCAGCCAGGACCCCGACGCGGCCAGCCGCCTGGAGCCCGTCGTCATGCCGGCCGGCTCGGCCATCGTCTTCCAGGGCCACATGCTTCACCGGGGCGGCGCCAACCGCGCCTCGGCCCCGCGCCTGGCCCTGACCAACCAGTATTGCCAGCCCTGGGCCCGCACCCAGGAGAACTACTTCCTCGGCGTCCCCCGCGAGCAGGTGCGCGCCATGAGCCCCCGCCTCCAGGCCCTTCTGGGCTACGACATCTGGCCGCCCTTCATGGGCCATGTCACCGCCTCCCACCCGGCCAAGACCCTTGAGGACGGCTGGATTCCGCCGGTCCAGCGCCCGATCTAGCCTGACTGATCCCCAGCATACGCCGGGCGGCGCCCTTGACCTGAGGCGCCAGGGGTCTATCTACCCCGATAGATAGTTCACCTACTTAACTAGATTGCCGCCATGCCCGCCGAGGCCGCCCTCGATCCCGACCAGCTCGCCGAGCTCCTCCGCCCCGCCCTGCTGCGGGTGTCGCGTCGCCTGCGGCAGGAGGCGTCCAAGGCCGGCCTCTCGGCCCTCGACGTCCTGCTGCTGGTGGAGATCAAGCGCCAGCCCGGCGTCGGCGTCTCCGACCTGGCCGACGCCGAGCAGATGTCCCGCCCGGCCATGAGCACCCACATCAAGCGCCTGGAAGGCGCCGGCTGGATCAGCCGGCTCAGCCACGCCTCCGACGGCCGCCGCTCAGGCCTGACCATCACGCCCGCCGGCATGGCCGCCCTGGCCGAGACGCGGCGGCGGCGCAACGACTGGCTGGCCGCCCGGCTCAGCGCCCTCGACCCCGAGGCCCGCCAGGCCCTGCACGCCGCCGCCGGCCCGCTCATGGCCCTGGTGGAGGCCCAGCCATGACCGAGATCTCCGCCGAAGACACCCCGGAGGCCGGAACGCCGGCCAAGCCCGTCGTCGCCACCGCTGAAGAACGCGCCGCAGCGCTCAGCCGCGGCTGGATCGTGCCCGCCGTCATCGGCTCGGCCCTGATGATGCAGACCCTGAACGCCACGGTGCTGTCCAACGCCCTGCCGGCCATGGCCCGGGACATGGGCGAGGATCCCCTGCGCCTGAACCTGGCCATCACCATGTACCTGCTGGCCGCGGCGGTCTTCCTGCCCATCAGCGGCTGGGCGGCGGACAAGTTCGGGGCCAAGCGGATCTTCGTCCTGGCCATGGCCCTCTACGCCGTCTCCTCGGCCCTGTGCGGCTTCGCTGACACCCTGATGGAGCTGGTCGGCGCCCGGCTGCTGCAGGGGGCGGCCGGCGCCATGATGGCGCCCGTCGGTCGCCTCGTTCTCCTGCGCACCACGCCCAAGAACGAACTGGTCGGCGCCATGTCGGTCCTGACCATGCCGGCCCTCCTGGGTCCGGTGATCGGCCCGCCGGTGGGTGGCTTCATCGTCACCTTTTGGGACTGGCCATGGATCTTCTTCATGAACCTGCCCATCGCCGCGGTGGGCCTGCTGCTCGTCCTGCGCTTCGTGCCCAATGTCGCCCTCCAGGACGCCAAGCGTCTGGACTGGAAGGGCATGCTGCTCACCGGGGTGGGCCTGGCCTGCGTGATCTTCGGCTTCGAGAATCTGGGCCGCGACATCCTCCCCGCCGCCGCGGTGGCCGGCCTGTTCTTCGGCGGCCTGGCCATGCTCTGGCTCTATGCCTGGCACGCCCGGCGGACCCCGCACGCCATACTGGACCTCTCCCTCTTCCGGCTGAACACCTTCCAGGCCTCGGTGGTCGGCGGCGCCTTCATGCGCATCGCCATGGGCGCGACACCCTTCATGCTGGCCATGCTGTTGCAGGTGGCGTTTGGCATGACGGCGCTAGCCGCGGGCCTGCTCACCTTCATCGGCGCGGCCGGCGCCCTGATCATGAAGACCACCGCCCCGCCAATTCTGCGGCGCTTCGGCTTCCGGCGGGTGCTGATCGTCAACGCCGTCATCACCGGCGTCTTCTTCATGGCCTATGCCGGCTTCCGCATCGACACCCCCCACTGGGTGATCATGCTGGTCCTGCTGGCCGGTGGATTCTTCCGGTCCCTGCAGTTCACCAGCCTGAATGGCCTAGCCTATGCCGAGATCGAGCAGGATCGGATGAGCCGCGCCTCCACCATGTCGGCCATGGCCCAGCAGCTGATCCAGTCGGTGGGCATCGGCCTGGCCGCCACCCTGATCCACGTCTTCACCCAGATGGCCGGCGAGGACCAGATGACCGCGGCCACCATATCGCCGGCCTTCCTGGTGATCGGCGCCATCACCTTCATTTCCCTGATCTTCTATGTCCGACTGCCCCGGGACGCCGGCGACGAGATGAACAGCCGAAGCTGACATCCGAGCCTTGACGACGCCCTTTCCCTGCCCCCTATGGCGGGGGAAGGAGCCTCCCCATGAAGTTCGTCTCCGGACCCGCCGTCGCCGCGGTCCTGGCGCTTTGCGCCTGCTCGCCTGCCGAAGAGCCGGCCCCTCCGCCGCCCGCGCCGGCCGCCGAAGCCCCGCCGCCGCCAGCGGACACCCAGCCGGGCCTCTCCTGGGGAACCGCCTCCAATGGCGAAGGCATCGCCCTCATTCTCAGCGACGCCGCCGGCGCGCCCATCCTGCGCCTGGGCTGCATCCGCAACCCCGCCGTCATGACCCTGTCCGTCGAAGGCTTCACCCCGATCGGCAGCGAAGAACGCCTGACCGTCGGCCTGGATGACACCCTGTTCGTCTTCGTGGCCGACTCCACCGCCTCAGGCCCCGGCGTGCAGGCGGAGGCCGACATCTCCACCGACTTCCTCGATCGCCTGGAAGGCGCCACGGCGATCCGCGCCATCTACGGGACCCAGGAGCTCGGCCCGCACATGCCGCCCCCGGCCGGCATCGCCGCCGGCTTCGCCGCCGAGTGCCGCCGGGCCGTCAAGGTTTCCTGACCGCCGTTTAGCGCTTCATCACCTGGGCCAGCGCCGTGCAGGCGGCCGAGCCGATCGGCCCCTGCTCGTCATAGAGGAAGCATTCGCCCACCGCGACGCCATCGCTGGCGCCATGGTTGACCACCTCGAAGCCGATCCATTCGGTGGCCGGCAAGCGGTGCAGATAGACCGTCACGTCGCTGTTGATATAGGCCAGCCCCTTGTCGCCGGCGTTGGCGAACGGGCTGGCGAAGTCGGCGGCCACCGCCACCCGGGTGAAGGGCGTCAGGGGTTCGTTCTCCACCAGCTCGCGCACCTCGCTCATCCAGGTGCGCTTGACCCCCACCTCGCCGAAATCGCCGGTGATCCGCCGCATGGCCCACATGCCGCCCATGCCCATGCGCTTGTCCTCGGGCGGGGGAATATCGGCGGGCTTGGGCACGTCCCAGTTGCCCGGCGTCCAGACCGTGCCCTCGGGGTTTTCGGTGCGGCGCAGGAACTGGCAGCTGGCCCGGCCCATGCTCACGCCGCCGCTGATGAACTCGGCGTCCACCACCTTGATGCGCCGGCCCTCGCGCACCACCCGGGTGGTCACCTCTACCGGGGAGAAGTCCGGCAGGCGGTACATGTCCACCGTCAGCCGGGCGGGGATGAAGTCAGGCTCGCCATGCTCGGCCTCGAGCACATGGCCCAGCAGGCCGACGATCACCCGGCCATGCAGGGACTGGGGATTCCACGGGCCGCGGCAGGCCGGCGTCGGCAGGAAGCGGCAATCCTGCCGCTGGAAGAAGGGGTCATTTGTCATCGGCGCGATCCATCCCGGATTCCGCCCCCCGGGCAAGGGCTCAGCGCGGGATGTTGAGCTTATCGGTCTCCAACCCCTGGAAGGTCGCCCAGCCGGTGCCCAGTCCGGTCTCGGGCAGACCCTCGGCGATATTGTCCATGGGATTGGGGTCGATCTGCCGCCCCTGCCGGTGCAGGTGGGCCTTGGCGATCATGTTGGCCGAGATCGGGGCGGTGAGAAACAGGAACAGGGTGATCAGCAGCTCGTGCGCCGAATAGGTCCCCTGGATCGCCGGAAAGAAGATCATCGAGGCCACCAGCAGGGAGCCGACCCCCAGGGTCGTGACCTTGGTCGGCCCATGCAGGCGGGTCATCAGGGACGGCATCCGCGCCAGGCCCCAGGAGCCCACCAGGGCGAAGACGCCGCCGAGGACCAGCAGGGCCGAGATCAGGATTTCGAAGGGGCCGACGTCCATCATCGTCACTCCACGATATCGCCGCGCAGCAGGAACTTGCAGTAGGCCACCGTGCCCACGAAGCCCACCATGGCCAGCAGCAGGGCGGCCTCGAAATAGACCGCCGAACCCTGCTGGATCTGCATCAGCACGATCAGGGCGATGGCGTTGATGGTCAGGGTGTCCAGCGCCAGGATGCGGTCGGCCGTCGTCGGCCCCCGGGCCAGCCGCCAGAAGTTCAGGGCCATGGCCAGCCCCACGCAGGAGATGGCGAACAGGACAGCGATCTCGATCATACGAAGATCCTCTTCAGCCGCGCCTCATAGCGGCTCTTGATCCGGGCCACCTCGCCCTCGGGGTCGGCCGTGTCCAGGGCGTGGACCAGCAGGGCGCGCCCACAGGACGAGACGTCACAGGACACCGTGCCCGGCGTCATGCTGATCGTGCCGGCCAGCATGGTGATCGCCTCGGGGCTGCGCAGGTCCAGCGGCACCACCAGCCAGGCCGAGCGCAGATCCTTCGACCGCTTGAACAGCACGATCATGGCGATCTGGAAGCTGGCGGTGATGATGTCCCAGACCACGAGGCCCAGATAGAACCAGGTGGGCGGACCAAAGCGCAGCTTCGGCCGGTCGGGCCAGAATGGGCTGGTCAGGATCGGGACGACCACGCCGACCACCACCCCCAGGACGAGCCCGCCAACCGTGAGGCGGTTGGCCAGCAGCATCCAGACAATGATCAGGGTGACGGTGAGCGCCGGGTGCGGCAGCAGCTTCTTGATCATGGCGCGCCCCTCGATGGAGCCAGGACGGCGTCAGGATAGGCCTCCAGGTCGTAGAGCTGCGCCGCCGTCGCATTCAGATAAGCGCTCACCGGCCCGCCGGCGATGGTCAGCACGGCCAGGACGGCCAGCAGGGCCGCCACGATCGCCGCCGAGGCCCTGGGCGCCACGGGCTCGCCCGCCTTCACCTCGCCCTCGGTGGCCGCGCTCTTCCAGAAGATGGCGCTGCCAGCGCGGGCGAAGGCCAGCAGGCTGATCACCGTCGTCCCCAGAATGCCGCCCCAGACCCACCAGCCGCCGGGGGATCCCCGCACGGCGTCGAGGATCAGGAGCTTGCCGGGGAAGCCCGACAGGGGCGGCAGCCCGACCACAGCGATGGCGGTCAGGAAGAACAGGCCCGACAGCACGCCGGCCTGGGCGAACGGCGGGCTCGGCGCCAGGGTGTCCCCATAGTTCCCCCGTCGGGCGGCGATCACGTCCACCAGCAGGAAGAGGGCCGCGGCCGAAAATGTGGAGTGTGGCAGGTAGTAGAGCGCCGCGGCCGTGGACTCCGGCGTGAACATGGCCAGGGCGCTGAGCAGCGTGCCCATGGAGCCGATCACCGCATAGGCCGCCATCTTGCGCAGGTGACGGGCGCCCAGCACCCCGATGAACCCCAGGACCAGGGTGACCAAGGCGGCCGGCAGCAGCCACGGCCCCGGCGCCCAGGCCAGCTCGCCTGCGCCTGCACCGAAGGTGGTCGTGGTGAAGCGCAGGATGCAGTAGGCGCCGACCTTGGTCATGATCGCAAACAGCGCCGCCGTCGGCGCCGAGGTCGAGGCATAGGTCCGCGGCAGCCAGAAGTGCAGCGGCACGAGCGCCGCCTTCAGGCCGAACACCGCCACCATCAGGAGCCCGCCGGCCAGGATCAGGGCGTGGTCGCCGGCCGGCGCCTGGGCCACCCGCTCGCCCATATGGGCCATGTTGAGGGTGCCGGTGGCGCCGTACAGCAGCCCGACCGCCACCAGGAACAGGGTCGAACCCACCAGGTTCACCACCACATACTGCACGCCCGCCTTCAGCCGCGCCGCGCCGCCCCCATGCAGCATCAGGCCATAGGAGGCGATCAGCAGCACCTCGAAGAAGACGAACAGGTTGAACAGGTCCCCGGTCAGGAAGGCCCCGTTCAGCCCCAGCAGCTGGAACTGGAACAGCGGGTGGAAGTGCCAGCCCTTGCGGTCCAGGCCGCTCACCACCGCATAGGCCATCACCGCCAGAGCCAGCAGCGCGGTGGTCACCAGCATCATGGCCGACAGCCGGTCGAGCACCAGCACGATGCCGAAGGGCGCCATCCAGTCGCCCATGGCGTAGACCTGGATCTGGCCGGTGGAGGCCTGCCCCAGCAGGGCGCAGCCGATCGCCAGCATGGCGCCGCAGGCGGCCAGGGACAGGGTCCGCGACGCTACCAGCCGATGCCGCAGGAACAGCAGCATCAGCGGCGCCAGCAGGGCCGGAATCAGGATCGGGGCGACCATCAAGGGGTTCAAGGCGCCGCCTCCACGTCCCGGCGAACCGGAAGCTCGGATGCAGGCCCCTCGCCTGCGGCCTCCGCCTCGGAGTCGATTTCGCCGACGCCGTCCACCTGGTCGGTGCCCGCCTCGAGGAAGGTGCGCAGGGACAGCACCACCACCAGGGCGGTCATGCCGAACGAGATGACGATGGCGGTCAGGACCAGGGCCTGGGGCAGCGGATCGGTATAGGCCGCCACGTCCTTGCCGTAGATCGGCGGCTGGTTCACCACCAGCCGGCCCGAGGCGAACAGGAAGACGTTGATGGCGTAGGACATGAAGGCCAGGCCCAGCACCACCGGGAAGGTCCGCCCGCGCAGCACCAGATAGACGCCGGCCGCCGACAGCACGCCCACCGCCGAGGCCACCAGGAATTCGATGCTCATGCGCCCTCGCCTCCCGGCGGAGGGGCCGGGGTCGGGATCGGCGCGGGGACAGGAGCCCGGCTGGGATCGACGTCCATGGCGTACTCGCTGGGAGCCGCCTTCTCCGCCCGCCGCGCGACGCCCGACAGGTGGTGCAGGGCCAGCATCACCGCGCCGACCACCGTGAAGGCCACGCCGATGTCGAAGGCCAGCGCGCTGGACAGGCCCACATCGCCGATCACTGGGATGGAGACATACTCATAGGCGCTCTTCAGGAAGGGCGCGCCGAGCGCCATGGCGACCAGCCCCGTCACAGCGGCCACGGTCACCCCGAACCCGATCAGGGCGTGGTGGTCGGCCGGCAGCCGGCGGTTCGACCAGGCATAGCCCGAGGCCATGTACTGCATCAGCAGGGCGATGGAGACCACCAGGCCGGCGATGAAGCCGCCGCCGGGCTCGTTGTGCCCGCGCAGGAAGATGTAGAGCCCGACCACCGAAGCCAGGGGCAGCAGCAGGCGGGTGGCCACCACCAGCATCATCGGGTGGTGTTCAGGACTGCGCCGCTGGTCTGGCTCCCAGCTGGCCAGGCGCTGCCCCGAGGCGCCGCGGTCGGCGGTCTCCAGCAGGGCGAAGATGGTCAGGGCCGCAATGCCCAGCACGATGATCTCGCCGAAGGTGTCGAAGCCCCGGAAGTCCACCAGGATCACATTGACCACATTGGTGCCGCCGCCGCCGGAATAGGAATTGGCCCAGTGGAACTCCGAGATCGAAGGCGGCCCCTCCCGGCGCAGCAGCGCCCAGGTGGCGCCGGCCATGCCCAGCCCGCCCAGGCTCGCCAACACCCCATCGCGGGTGCGCCGGGCGCGGCTGCTCTCGGCCGGCGTGGTCTTGGGCATCAGGTTGAGCGCCAGCAACATCAGCAGGATGGTCACCACCTCCACCGAGATCTGGGTCAGGGCCAGGTCCGGCGCCGACAGATAGACAAAGCCCAGAGAGACGATCGAGCCGATCACGCTGATGAAGATCAGGGCCAGATAGCGTTGCCGGTGCCCCAGCACGACCGCGGCGGTCCCGCCCACCAGCAGCGCCCAGGCGACAATGGCGGCCCCCGGCGCGGCCAGGGTCGGGCGCAGGCCCTCCACATAGGGGGCGCTCAGGAAACCGGTCGCCGCAGCCAGGATGGCGGCGCCCAGGATGATGGCCAGGTAGCGTTGCAGGGAGCCGTTGTGCAGCCCCTCGGTCGCATCCCGCGCCCCGCCGGCGCCGGCCGCCACCACCTTGTCAAACAGGGTCTTGGCCTCCGGCAGGCCGATGGCGGTCCAGATCCGCGCCGCAACCCGATGCAGCGCCAACAGGATCAAGCCGCCGATGATGGCGGCCAGGCTCATGGCCAGCGGGACATTGAAGCCGTGCCACAGGGCCAGATGCTTCTCGCCGGCCGCGCCTCCGGTGACGGCGGCGGCGACGGCGTTGACCAGCGGCCCGGCCACCAGGGCCGGCGCCAGGCCGATGGCCACCGCCAGGATCACCAGCAGGGCCGAGGGCGCCCACATGCCGAACGGCGCGTCATGGGGCTTTGAAGGATAGCTCTCGCGCTTGGGCCCGAAATAGACGCCGACCACATAGCGGAAGGCGTAGGCGGCGGAGAACAGGATGCCGACCATCACCATCGCCGGGATCAGCCACGGCAGGCCGAAGGCCGAGCTGTGCACCGCCTCCTCCAGCATCATCTCCTTGGAGATGAAGCCGTTCAGCGGCGGAATGCCCGCCATGGCTGCGCCGGCCAGCACCGCCAGGGTGGCGGCGATGGGCATCAGGGTGACGAGGCCGCCCAGCTTGCGCAGGTCCCGGGTGCCGGCCTCGTGGTCGACAATGCCGGCGTTCATGAACAGGGCGGCCTTGAAGGTCGCATGGTTGATGATGTGGAAGACGCCCGCCACGGCCGCCGCCGGCGTGCCGAGGCCAAACAGGAAGGTCAGCATGCCCAGGTGGCTGATGGTCGAATAGGCCAGCAGGCCCTTCAGGTCGTCCTTGAACAGGGCGACGACGGCGGCGAACACCATGGTGAACAGGCCGACCCCGCCCACCAGGTAGAACCAGGCTTCCGTCCCCGACAGGGCCGGCCACAGGCGGGCCAGCAGGAAGACGCCGGCCTTCACCATGGTCGCCGAGTGCAGATAGGCGCTGACCGGCGTCGGCGCGGCCATGGCGTGGGGCAGCCAGAAGTGGAACGGGAACTGGGCCGACTTGGTGAAGCAGCCGCCCAGGATCAGCAGCAGGGCCGGCAGGTACATGGGAGAGGCCTGGATGGCCTCTCCGCTCTGCAGAATGACGCTCAGATCATAGGAGCCGGCGATCTGCCCCAGGATCAGCAGGCCGCCGATCAGCGACAGCCCGCCCATGCCGGTGATGGTCAGGGCCATGCGGGCGCCCTGGCGCCCCTCGGGCAGGTGGCGCCAGTAGCCGATCAGCAGGAAGGACGAGAGGCTGGTCAGCTCCCAGAAGATCAGCAGGAGCAGGATGTTGTCCGACAGGACGATGCCGACCATCGCGCCTTGGAACAGCAGCAGGAAGGCGAAGAAGCGCCCCATCGGGTCGCTCTTGGCCAGGTAGAACCGGGCGTAGATGATCACCAGCAGGCCGATGCCCAGGATCATCCCGGCGAACATCAGGCCGAGCGCGTCGAGGAAGAAGTTGAGGTTCAGGCCGAGGGTCGGGAACCAGGCGATCCTCGTGCTCACCACCTCCCCGGCCATGACCTGGGGGGCGAGGCTGAGCAGCAGCACAAGCGCGCTCGCCGTCACAAGCCCCGTGGCCAGCGCGCAGGCGTTACGGCCAAGGCGGATGGTCAGCGCCGGCGCGAGCGCGCCGATGAACGGCAGTAGGGCGATCCACGCCAGGGTCAAAATGGCCCTCGAGCTGAAGTCGTCGGTAGGGGAAGGCGCTCATCAATAGCGGCGCCACGCCGCAGCCCCAATGAAATTCGCGTTATTGCGGAGCTATCGGCTCCGCCTCGCGCCCCGCCTTAGCGGCGGCGGAACTGCGGGCGCTGGCCGCCGCCCATGCGCGGGCCTTCGGTCTTGTGGCGATAGGTGATGCGGCCCTTTTCCAGATCGTAGGGCGTCATCTCCACCGTGACCCTGTCGCCGACCAGCGAACGGATACGGTTCCGCTTCATGCGGCCGGCGGTATAGGCGAGAATGGTGTGTTCATTGTCCAGCTGCACCCGGAACCGGCCCTCGGGCAGCAGTTCGGTGATCACGCCTTCGAACTCGATGAACTCTTCTTTGGACATACGTATCGTCTCCTGCTGGCCGCCGACGCCCGGCGTATCGGCCCCCAGGCCGCGCCCCGATCATCAGAAGGGGCTATCTAAGGTCTGCGCCTCAAAAGCGGCGCCGTGCGGTCCAGACGCGCCAACGGCCCCGCTCTGCCCCGGCGAACCGGCGCATCTGAGGGGCGCTTGTGAGGCGAGCTTCAATCGAACCGCGCAGATACAGACCTAGGTCGAGCGTCGCGCGACGAAATGTCGAGACCTGTTAGGTAGGCGTCCGGACCCCAAATGTCCAGCCAGGACCGCTCCGCCCGCCCCCTCGCTGCGATTCTCCGCTAGAGAAGCGGCCATGGAACCCAACTACGACGTGGTGGTGGCCGGCGCCGGCGCCGCCGGCATGATGTGCGCCGCCCAGGCCGGCCAGCGCGGCCGCAGGGTGCTGATCCTCGACCACGCCAAGGCGCCGGGGGAAAAGATCCGCATCTCCGGCGGCGGCCGCTGCAACTTCACCAACATCAACACCACGCCCAACAACTTCCTGTCGGAGAACTCCCGCTTCTGCATCTCGGCCCTGCGACGCTACCGGCCCAAGGACTTCATCGCCCTGGTGGACCGCGATGGAATCGCCCACCACGAAAAGACCCTGGGCCAGCTCTTCTGCGACGGCTCGGCCCGCCAGATCATCGACATGCTGCTGGCCGAGATGGCCAAGGGCGGGGTCGAGCTGCGCCTGCAGACCGCGATCGACTCTATCGCCCGCACCGAAACCGGCTTCGCCCTGACCGTCGGCGGCCAGGCGGTCACCTGCCAGAGCCTGGTCATCGCCACCGGCGGCCAGTCGATCCCGAAGATGGGCGCCACGGGCTTCGGCTATGAGGTCGCCCGGCAGTTTGGCCTGCGGGTCACCGAGCCGCGGCCGGCCCTCGCCCCCCTGACCTTCGAGGCCGCGCTGCTGGAGCGCCCCTCGCCCCTGGCCGGCGTCGCCGTCGATGCGAGCGTGGCGGCCGGCAAGAGCCGATTCGCCGAGGCCCTGCTCTTCACCCACCGGGGCCTGAGCGGCCCCGCCATCCTCCAGGCCTCGTCCTACTGGCGCGAGGGCCAGGAGATCGCCGTGGACCTGGCGCCAGGCCAGGACGTCTACGCCCATCTCCGCGCCGCCCGCACCACCCGCGCCAAGGCCGCGCCCTCCACCATCCTGGCCGAACTCCTGCCCAAGCGCCTGGCCCAGTTCCTCACCGAAACCCACGCCCCCAAGGGCAATATGGCCGACCAGTCCGACAAGGTCCTGCGCCCCCTGGCCGAGGCGGTGAACGCCTGGCGGGTCAAGCCTGTCGGCTCGGAGGGCTACCGCACCGCCGAGGTCACCCTGGGCGGCGTCGACACCGCCGAACTGGAGTCCCGCACCCTGGCCGCCAAGACCGTGCCCGGCCTCTACTTCATCGGCGAGGTGGTCGACGTCACCGGCTGGCTCGGCGGCTACAACTTCCAGTGGGCCTGGGCGTCAGGCTGGAGCGCGGGGCAGTCGGTGTAGGGCTGAACACAGCCGCATACGGGCGGACTGCGCGCCGGCGCAGATCGTCGCTTGGACTTCGGAGCGGATATGAGACGCGTTCTGGTTCTGGGTTGCCCAGGCTCGGGAAAATCGATGGCCGCAAGGCAACTATCGGCAGTTACGGGCCTCCCGGTCATCCACCTCGACCAGCACTACTGGCTTCCCGGCTGGCGCCGGCCAGACAGCGCATCCTGGACGAAAATCGTCGGGGACCTCGCGGATCAATCGGCCTGGATCATGGACGGCAACTACAGCGGCAGTCTTGAACAACGGCTGGCGCGCGCCGACACGCTCATTCACCTGGACTACCCTACATGGCTCTGTCTCTGGCGGGCGATGTACAGGACCGTCAGAGGTTGGGGCCGAAACCGAAACGGTGAACTCCCCCCAGGATGTCCGGAACGATTTGATGGGGCGTTTCTGCGCTTTGTGCTCGAGTACCGCAGAAGCCATCGGGAACGAGATCTGGCGCGGATGTCGTCCTTCTCAGGTCAGACATTCCGCTTTGCTTCGCCAGCCGCCCTGACAGATTTCATAGTGCGGCAGAAATCGCTGAGTAAGACTGGATACGCCCTGCCCATCCGCCCCTAGCCATCAACCAAGAGGCAGGAAATGATCAACGTCATAACAGCCGTTCAGATGGCTCGCGCTCGCGACATTGACCCCAAGCGCTTCCGAGCGGCTCTGCGCCAAGCGCGATTGCCGTGGCATGCTCACAACGCCCGCTGGGTCGTCGGAACCAGCAGTCCTGAGCACAAAGACATGGAACGGGTACTGGCGGCTCTAGGTCGTTGACCTGAAGCAAGCCTGAGTGTCGCTAGACCAGTCCGACCGGTGTGTCCTCCTCCTCCTCCTCCTCCGACAACATCAAATGGGTCTGGTTCTTGGCCTGGAGCACGAGAAAGACGGTCAATGGGGTCACGAACGCCATGAAGGCCGAAGAATGAAACACCCCACGCTCATTGCCAGTGGGGCGCTGACAGTCGCCTTGGTCATGTTACCCTCGTGTGATCGAGCAGCTAGAGCCTGTGATCACCAACCCGGTGAGCTTGTGCTCGGCTGCATAGATCCCCTCAGCGCCGAACAGGACGCTCGCGGAGCGGCGCGTGCTGGAGACCTTCGCCTTGTGGCCGTGCCCGGATATAGCCTCGAAGTACCGGGCACGGAGTTGACCGGCTGGGAGGCGTCCAAACGGTACGGCATCATAGTTGTCGAGGGCGCTAGCGATGTCCTGACCGACGGCGAAGCCGAAGCGATGGAGGTCGCGTTACTCTATGCCCAGCGCTACAATACCGTGATGATGGACGCGCAAGGTGTTCGGCGCAGTTCAACTGTTTCCGCGCCCGGAGCGCCGTTGCCGTGACTTGCGACGTCAATGACATAGGGAGCGGTGCGCACCGCACCCGAGGACCGCTTGTGATCGTTAATGCTAGGCCAGCGGCTCTATCGCTGAGCGCCGAACAAGATCATGGCGCCGCCTGCGACAATACACACGCCTCCGACGCCTAAGAGCAACTCGCCCCATCCGGCGCCGACGTCACCGGCGGGGGCAAATCCGCCAACGAGCGGGCCGACACACACGAGTGCGCCGATCACCAGCAGCACCTGCCCAGCATAGTATGCAATCGACTTGACCATCTGCAGGACCCTACGCGTCGCGCTCGCGCGCGGGGAAGCCGGTCTGCCCGCCCCCAAACCCCACCTTCGCCACCGCCTCCCACGGGCCGCCCAGATAGCGCCACACCAGCAGGCCCTCGGCGGTGATGTCGAAGGGTTCGAACTCCAGTTGCAGCCGCTCGCACAGGCTCCGCGCCTCGGCCGGCTCGGCCTTGTTCTGGATGGTGATGTGGGGGCGGAAGGGGGCGCGGTCCTGGGGCGTCAGCCAGGGCGCGAAGGCCTGCGCCAGTTCGGCGCGCAGGGCCTCCAGTTCCGCCGAGGCGATCCGATAGGCCACCCCGCGGCCGATGAACCACGGACTGCGCACCGCCAGGATCATGGGCGCGCGCCGCGCGCAGGCCGCCTTCAGCGTCTCGGCGATGAAGGGCTCCTGGTCGCCCGGCAGGGCGTGGAACAGGGTCAGGTGCGCCGGAACCACATTGCGCGCCTTGGGGAAGTGCGTCTGGCGCAGGTCCTGGAACCAGTCGAAGGCGCCCTCATCCAGGGCCGCGGTGATGATCAGCGGCGGGCGGCCGCTCATCCTGCTCTCCCCCGTTCCAAGCCGCCCCATCTCCTCTGCTCTAGCTTCCAGTATGCCCGGCCGACCAGTTGACCTTTGGGTCAGGCTCGGGCTTGCTCACCCCATAGAGACGCGCCGATCCATTTTAAGAGCGTGCTCGGGGAGGATTTCAAAGTGGCCCAGAATTCGTCGGGCGTCAGCGAGCGGCTGCCGTTTAAAACCAAACTGGCCTTCGGGGTCGGCAGCGGCGCGGAGTCCATCGCGCTGTTCTCCGTCGGCTCCTACGCCATGCTCTATTACAATCAGGTCCTGGGCCTGGAGGCCCATCTGGCGGGCCTGGCCATCTCGGCCAGCCTGTTCCTGGACGGGATTTCCGACCCCCTGGTGGGCTCGCTGTCGGACCGCACCAAGTCGCGCTGGGGCCGGCGCCACATCTACATGTTCTTCGCCCCCATCCCCATCGTCCTGTCCCTGTGGGCGGTGTTCAATCCGCCGGACGGCCTGGGCACCTGGGCCCTGTTCTCCTGGTTCGCGGTGACCGTGGTCATGCTGCGCCAGTCGATGACCTTCTATCATACGCCACACCTGGCCTTGGGCAGCGAGCTCAGTCGCGACTACACCGAACGTTCCAAGGTGATGTCCTACAACAGCTTCTTCACCTGGGCGGGCGCGGCGGCCACCACCTGGATCGCGCTCTCCTACTTCTTCCAGGCCACCCCGGAATATCCCCGGGGCCTGCTCAACCCCGAGCCCTACGGCCCGTTCTCCTTCATCATGGGCGCCATTGCGCTCGCCCTGCTGGCGGCCTCGGCCTGGTTCACCCGCGACCGCATTCCCTACCTGCCCAAGCCGCCGGAAAACCTGCCGAAGTACAGCCCCTTCGAATTCTTCAAGGACATCGGCAAGGCCTTCAACAACATCAACTATGTCTGGCTGCTGGTCGCCTACTTCTTCCTCAGCATGATGATCGGCCTGCGGGGCGGCCTGCACCTCTACACCAACACCTACTATTGGGGCCTGGGCTCCGAGCAGATCCGCTTCTTCGTCATCGGCTCGTTCGCCGGCTACCTCTCGGCCTTCCTGTTCGCCGCCGCCCTGCACGGGAAGTTCGACAAGAAGGCGACCATCATCGTCTCGGCCATCGTCTACGCCCTGGCGCCGTCGGTTCCGATCCTGATGGGCTTCGCCGGCACGCTGACGCCCCAGACGCCGAACCTGCTGGCCATCCTCATCGCGTTCTCGGTGCTCAGCTATGGGGCCGCCAGCGTGCTGTCGATCAGCATCATGTCGGCGCTCGCCGACATCGCCGACGAGAACGAGCTGAAGTTCGGCCTGCGCCAGGAAGGCGTGCTCTATTCCACCCGCGCCCTGTTCGCCAAGGTCGACCAGGCCATCGGCGCGGCCCTGGCCGGCTTCGTCCTGACCCTGATCTCCTTCCCCGTCCGCGCTCAGGTGGGCGAGGTGCCCGCCCAGGTGATCTGGGACCTGGCCCTGTGGGACGGTATCCTGGCCGGCGTGCCCGGCTTCATCGCCGTCTTCTTCTACGCCCGCTACAAGATCACCCGGGCGTCCTACGAAGAGACCAAGGCCGCCCTGGCCGCGCGCCGGGCCGAGACCCTGGCGCCCCAGGCGATAGCCGCCTCCGCGGCGATCGACGTGCCCCAGCCCCTGATCCCGCCGGTGGCGCCGCGGCCGGCCGAGTAGTCCAGACGCAGAAAAGGCCCCCGCCTCGCGGCGGGGGCCTTCTCCAACTTCGAACGAAAGCCAGTCTTAAGGCTTATTCGGCCGGCATCAGGACGGTGTCGACCACATGGATCACGCCGTTGGACTGGTCGAGATCGGTGGCCGTCACCATGGCCGTGCCGCCGCGGGCGTCGGTCAGTTGGACGGCGCCGTCCACCACCCGGGCGGTCAGCTCGTCGCCCTCGACCGTGGTCAGGGTGGCCGTGCCGCCGCCGGCTTCGATGGCGGCCATCAGGTCGGCGGCCATCATTTCGCCGGCCACCACGTGATAGGTCAGCACCGAGGTCAGCATGTCCTTGGAGTCAGGCTGCATCAGCGTATCGACCGTGCCGTCGGGGAGCTTGTCGAAGGCGGCGTTGGTCGGGGCGAAGACCGTATAGGGGCCGGGACCCGACAGGGTCTCCACCAGGCCGGCGGTCTGGATGGCGGTCACCAGGGTGGTGTGGTCGGGCGAGGCCTGGGCGCCGGCGACGATGTTGGTCTCCGTGGCGGCGGGCTCGGCGGTGGCCATCGGCGCAGCGTCCGGCGCGGCGGGCTCTTCCGGCTGCGAGCAGGCGGCCAGGGTGAAGGCCATGGCGATGGCGGAGGCGCCGGCGAGAATGCGGATTTTCGGGTTGGTCATAGCTAGTCCCTCGTAGTCAGGCGCGGCCGCGATCGGCGCGACGGCTAAGGTAAATACGCGCCAACCCCCTTCACGGATGCGTCATCGGCCGACTCTTTTCGACTCTGGCGTGCAACCAAGCTCCGCCATTGCCACAGGGTGCGCCGCCTAATAGGGTCCGCCTCCTTCTCATTTTCATCACGGGCGTCCGCCCATGCCACAGATCCTCGTTGAGGACCTGGCCAAGACCTATCGCGTCGCCGAGCGCGATCCCGGCCTGCTGGGCGCGGTCAAGGGTCTGGTCCATCGCCGCCACCGCACGGTCCAGGCCCTGCGCGACGTCTCCTTTTCCCTGGAGGCGGGCGAACTGCTGGGCTTCATCGGCCCCAACGGGGCGGGCAAGTCCACCACCATCAAGATCCTGTCCGGGATCCTGAAACCCGACGCCGGCGTGGTGCGGGTGAACGGCCGCGTCCCCTTCAGCGATCGGATCGCCCACGTCTCCCGGATCGGCGTGGTGTTCGGCCAGCGCACCCAGCTCTGGTGGGACCTGCCGGTCTCCGAGGGGTTCGACCTGCTGGCCGACATCTATCGCGTGGCGCCGGCCCGCTACCGGGCCAACCGCGACGAGCTGGTGGCCCTGCTGCGCCTGGAACGGGTGCTGGACCAGCCGGTGCGCCAGCTGTCGCTCGGCCAGCGGATGCGCGCCGAGATCGCCGCGGCCCTGCTGCACGAGCCCGACATCCTGTTCCTGGACGAGCCGACCATCGGCCTGGACGCGCCGTCCAAGCTCGCCGTCCGCGATGTGGTCCGCCGCCTGAACCGCGAGCGCGGCGTCACCGTCCTGCTCACCACCCACGACATGCACGACATCGAGGCCCTGGCCCAGCGGGTGATCGTCATCGGCCATGGCCAGGTCCTGGCCGACAGCCCCTTCGAGACCCTGCGCGCCAATGTGCTGGCCGAGCGGCGCCTGGTGGTCGACTTCGCACATGAGGCGCCCGACCTCGCCTCGACGGCCCTCGCCCTCCCCGGCGTGGAGGTGCGCAGCCGCCGGGGCCAGACCCTGGAACTCGCCTTCGATCCGGCCCGGACGCCGACCCCCACCCTGATCGCCGCCCTCGCCGCGGCCCATGAGGTGGTCGACATCCACGTCGCCCAGCCGGCCATCGAAGAGGTCATCGCCCGCTTCTATGACCTGCACGGCGCGGGCGAGGCCTGAGCCCGCCCATGGACGCCGCCCGCCCCTACCTCGCCGCCTTCTCCAGCCGCTTCCTGCTGATGCTGCAGTACCGCGCCGCCGCCATGGCGGGCTTCGCCACCCAATGCTGGTGGGGGGCGATCAAGGTGATGATCTACGCCGCCTTCTTCGCCGCCGCCCCTGGCGCGGCCGAGGCCTCCCCCATGAGCCTGGCCCAGGCGATCACCTATGTCTGGATGGCCCAGGCCCTGCTGGCCCTGACCCCGTGGGGCGCGGACCCGGAAATCGCCCAGGCGGTCCGTAGCGGCTCGGTGGCCTATGACCGTCTGAGGCCGGTGGACACCTATTGGCTCTGGTATGTGCGCGGCGGCGCGTGGATGGTCTCCCGCGCCGCGCCGCGGGCCGCGCTGATGCTGCTCGCCGCAGGTCTCGCCCTGCCCCTGCTGGGCCTTTCGGACTGGGCCTGGGGGCCGCCGACCGACCTGGCCGCAGCGGCCTTCTTCACCGTCAGTCTCGGGCTGGCGGTCGCCCTGTCCTCGGCCATGCTGATGCTGGTCAACCTGGTGGTCGCCGCCACCCTGACGGACCGGGGAGCGGTGACGCTCTACAATCCCCTGCTCATCGTCTTCTCTGGCAACCTCCTGCCGCTGGCCCTCTATCCCGACTGGGCGCAGGCCGCCCTGCTGATGCAGCCCTTCGCCGGCATGTTGGACATTCCCCTGCGCCTCTATGTGGGCCAGCTGACTGGCGCCGGGGCCTGGGCAGGCCTTGGGCTGCAGGTCTTCTGGACGCTGGCTCTGATCCTGGCCGGCCGCGCGGCGCTGACCCGCGTCATGGCCCGCCTCGAAGTTCAGGGCGGCTAAAGACCATGAACAGCCTCGCCCTGCTCAGCCGCTACTACGCCGCCTCCATGCGCGCCCAGATGCAGTACCCGGCCTCGGCCATCATGCTGGGGATCGGCGCCTTCCTGGTCACCATCATCGACATGCTGGCGGTCTGGGCCCTGTTCGACCGCTTCGGCCAGGTGCAGGGCTGGGGGCTCGGCGACATCGCCGTCTTCTACGGGGTGATCTCGGCCAGTTTCGCCATCACCGACTTCTTCACCCGGGGCTTCGACATCTTCGGGTCGGCCTTCGTCAAGACCGGCGCCTTCGACCGGGTGCTGCTGCGGCCACGCTCGCCCACGCTCCAGCTGATCGGCTACGAGTTTCGCCTCAGCCGCTTCGGCCGGCTGGCCCAGGCCCTGCTGGTCCTCTTCATCGGCGCCGCGGTGGTCGATCTCCAGTGGACGCCCGAAAAGGCGGTCCTGCTCGCCTGGACCATCGCCGGCGGCGTCGCCCTCTTCGCCGGCCTTATGGTCCTGCAGGCCAGCTTCGCCTTCTGGACCACCGAGAGTCTGGAGGTCTTCAACGTCCTGACCTATGGCGGCGTCCAGGCCGGCCAGTTTCCGCTCAGCCTCTATGCGGGCTGGTTCCGCAACCTGCTGATCTTCATCGTGCCCATAGGCTGCGTCGCCTACTACCCGGTCCTGGCCCTGCTCGACCAGCCCGATCCCCTGGGCGCCCCGGACTGGTGGCTGCCCACAGCGCCCGCCATGGGCTTCGTCTTCCTGGCCGCGTCCTTCCTCGCCTGGCGCGCCGGCATCGCCCGCTACACCTCGCCCGGGAGCTGAGCGCGCGCCGCCAGGCGCAAAGAGGACCACCACAAAGCACACGAAGAACACGAAGGCGTTCGAGCCTGGCCTGAGCGCCGACACCCCTCCTCCGTCATTCTCGGCCTTGTGCCGAGAATCCCTCTCGAAGCTCGCGCCGGCCGCGAACAGGGATGCTCGCCACAAGGGCGAGCATGACGAAGAGGTCTATGAGCGCGCGCCGTCGGGGCCGGATTTCACCACAAGGCCCACGAAGACCACCAAGACGCCGCCGCCCTCACAGCCTCTTCGTGTCCTTCGTGCGCTTCGTGGTTGAACCTTTCCCTACTCCGCGGCCATCAGCACCCGGCCGGCGGTGAACGAGGTCTTCTCGGCGAGGCTGGCCTTGGCCGCCTCGTATTCGGCGGCCAGCTTGGCCACCAGCTCGCCGGCGCCGAGGATCTCGTCCACCGCGCCGATGCCCTGGCCGCAGCCCCAGATATCCTTCCAGGCCTTGGCCTTGGTGTTGCCGCCGGAGCCGAAGTTCATCTTCGAGGGATCGGCCTCGGGCAGGTTGTCGGGGTCCAGGCCCGCCGCCAGGATCGAGGGCCGCAGATAGTTGCCGTGCACCCCGGTGAAGAGATTCGAATAGACGATGTCCTCGCCCGAGCTCTCGACGATCATGTCCTTGTAGCCCTGGGCCGCATTGGCCTCCTTCGTCGCGATGAAGGCCGAGCCGATATAGGCCAGGTCCGCCCCCATGGCCTGGGCGCCCAGAATGGCCGCGCCATTGGCGATGGCGCCCGACAGCGCGATGGGCCCGTCGAACCAGGTCCGCAGCTCCTGGATCAGGGCGAAGGGCGACAGCGCCCCGGCGTGGCCGCCGGCCCCGGCCGCCACGGGAATCAGGCCGTCGGCCCCCTTCTCCACCGCCTTGCGGGCGAAGCGGTCGTTGATGATGTCGTGCATGACGATGCCGCCATAGGCGTGCACCGCCTGGTTCACATCCTCCCGCGCGCCCAGCGAGGTGATGATGATCGGCACCTTGTACTTGGCCGCCATCTCCACATCGTGCTCCAGCCGGTCATTGGTCTTGTGCACGATCTGGTTCACCGCGAAGGGCGCCGAGGGCAGGTCCGGATTCTTGGCGTCCCATGCGGCCAGCTCCTCGGTGATCTGAGCCAGCCACTCGTCCAGCTGGCTCGCCGGCCGGGCGTTCAGCGCCGGAAACGAGCCGACAATGCCGGCCTTGCACTGGGCGATCACCAGCTCCGGGTTCGAGATGATGAACAGCGGCGAGGCGATCACCGGCAGGCGCAGGCGGTCACGGAGGATGGGCGGCAGGGCCATGGGGCGTTTCCTTATGTCGGCGGACGTTCTAATTTACGATGTAAGAGGAAACGCCGTTCAGGCGCAAGAAGCCTCGCGCACCCTGAGGCCCCCACCCCAGGGTTCGCAAAATCCACACCCAGGCGCCCTTGCGGCGCCCTTGACGCTCCCTGCACGCCCGGCTCATCACAGGGGTGATGGTCCAGATCGCTTCCCCCGCCGTGGAATTTCCGCCGGCCAGCGCCGAAGACTGGCGCGCCCTCGTTCTCAAGACCCTGGGCGACAAGCCCCCTGAGAGCCTGACCACCACCACGGCCGAGGGCCTGGCCATCGCCCCGCTCTATGGGCCGATGGACGTACAGCCGGTCCCCACCCGGCCCTTCAACCCCGAGCGCGCCTGGGACCTGCGCGGCGCCACCCGCCATCCGGACCCGGCCCGGGCCAACGCCGACATCCTGGCCGACCTTGAGGGCGGCGCGGCCTCGGTGCTGGTGGCCCTCGATCCCCAGGGCCAGGCCGGCTGCGCCGTCGGCTCGGCCGACGACCTGGCCCGGGTTCTCGACGGCGTCATTCTCGAGCTGGCGCCGGTGGCCCTGGACGCCGGCTTTCTGGGGACCATCGCGTCCGACTGGCTGAGCAGCGCCGCCAAGGCCGCCCCGGCCGCCCAGCTGCTGTTCCATCTCGATCCGCTCAGCGCCTTCGCCGCGGCGGGCGAAAGCCCCGGCCCCATCGAGGCCCACCTCTTCGCCGCGGCCGGCGCGGCCGCACGCCACGCCCAGACCTATCCCCAGGCCCAGCTGTTTCTCGCCTCCGGCGCCGTGGTCCATGAGGCCGGCGGCGGCGAGGCCTGTGAGATCGCCTTCGCCGCGGCCAGCGCGCTGGCCTCCGCCAGGG
>CAZERE010000031.1:0-25254 GCA_964515365.1 uncultured Phenylobacterium sp.
ATGTAAGTTTCGGGGTCCGGCCGGGCCAGACCCTGGGCGTCGTCGGCGCGCCGGGCAGCGGCAAGTCGACCATCGCCAACCTGATCCCCCGCTTCTACGACGTCACCGGCGGCAGGATCACCATCGACGGCCAGGACATCCGCGAGGTCAGCCTGGCCTCCCTGCGGGAATATATCGGCCTGGTGCAGCAGGAAGCCTTCCTGTTCGACACCACGGTGACCAACAATGTCGCCTATGCCGATCCCTGGGCCGAGGAGGATCGCATCGTCGGCGCCGCCCGCACCGCCCAGCTGCACGACTATATCGCCGGCCTGCCGGTCGGCTACACGACCCGGGTCGGCGAGCGGGGCGTGGCCCTGTCCGGCGGCCAGCGCCAGCGGATGTCCATCGCCCGGGGCGTGGTGCCGGGGCCGGGGGTCATGATCTTCGACGACTCCACCGCGGCCATCGACGCGGTCACCGAGCGCAAGGTCCGCGACGCCCTGGCCAGCGCCACCAAGGCCAAGGCCACGGTGATCATCGCCCACCGCCTGTCCTCCCTGATGCACGCCGACCAGATCATCGTGCTGGACGAGGGCCGCGTGGTGGAGCGCGGCGATCACCAGAGCCTGGTGGCCGCCGGCGGCGTCTATGCCGAGCTCTACGCCCTGCAGACCCGGGCCGATCATGGGGGGCTGGCCGAAGACCTCCCGCCCGAGCCGACCGTTGACCCTGAAGTCGTCGCCAACCAGATCCAAGGGGTGCGGGCATGAGCGATTTCGTCTTCGATCGCGGAACCGACGTCGCCTCGCAGACGCCGCGCCGGCCCCGGGCCACCCTGGGCAGCGATGACGCCGAGGAGATCTTCGCCTCGATCAACCCCAAGGTCCTGGGGCGGTTCATCCCGTATCTGAAGCCGCACAAGGCCTTCGTGATCGGCGCCCAGATCGCCGTGCTGATCTCGGCGGCCACGGCCACCGCCATCCCCTACCTGATCGGCCAGGCGGTGAACGCCGCCGTCGGCGGCGGCGACAATGCGCGTCTGGACCTGATCATCGCCCTCTTCGTGGGCGTGGTGATCCTCAACGCCGGCGCCTTCTTCCTGGAACAGTGGATGAGCTCGCGGCTGGCCCAGCGGGTCATCTTCGACGTCCGCCGTTCCATGTTCAGCCACTTCCAGGACGTGTCCCTGTCCTTCATGGACAAGACCCATGTGGGCCGGATCATGGCCAGGCTCCAGGGGGACGTGAACGCCCTGCAGGAGTTCCTGGAGAGCACCACAGGCGCCGTGGGCGACATCGCGCTGCTGATCGGCATCACGGTCGCCCTGCTGAGCATGGATCTGCAGCTTGGCCTGCTGACCCTGACGGTGATTCCGGCCCTGATCGTGGTCCGGGCCATCTGGCTGCCCTTCTCCAAGAAGACCTTCCGGGAGGCCCGCGACGCCTCATCCACCGCCAACAGCGCGCTGGCCGAGAACATCCAGGGGGTCCGCACCGTCCAGGAGAGCCGCCGCGAGGCGATGAACTTCGAGCTCTATTCGGAGAAGGCCCGCGAGAACATGACCGCCCAGAACAACTCGGCGGCTATGACCCAGGTGATGGTGCCGACGGTGGACGTCCTGACAGGCCTGGCCATGGGCATCGTCATCGTGATCGGTGGCAACGCCGTCCTGGGCGGGCGGCTGGACGTCGGCGTCATGGTCGCCTTCATCTTCTATGTGCAGCGCTTCTTCGATCCCGTCCGCATGCTTTCGATGCAGTACACCGTCATGCAGCGGGCCATGGCCGCCGGCCATCGCATCTTCGAGGTGCTCGACGTGCCGGTGACCATCGTCGACAAGCCTGACGCCGAGCCCCTGGTCGACTTCGAACCCACGGTCGAGTTCCGCAATGTCACCTTCGGCTATGACCCGGCCCGTCCGGTCCTACACGATGTGAGCTTCGAGGTCCGGCCGCGGCAGGTGGTGGCGCTGGTGGGACCCACCGGATCGGGCAAGACCAGCATCATCGCGCTGGCCCACCGCTTCTACGAGGTGGACCAGGGCCAGGTGCTGATCGGCGGCCGCGACGTGCGCGACGTGACGCTGGAGTCCCTGGGCCGCAATATCGGCATGGTGCTGCAGGAGCCGTTCCTGTTCAGCGGCACCATCGAGGAGAACATCCGCTACAACACCGAAGGCGCCACCCGGGAGGATGTGATCGCCGCGGCCAAGTCGGTCTCGGCCCATGACTTCATCATGCGTCTGCCGGAGGGCTACGACACCCAGCTGGGTCAGCGGGGCCGCAACATCTCGCTGGGCCAGCGGCAGCTGATCTCCTTCGCCCGCGCCCTGGTGGCCGACCCGCAGATCCTGATCCTCGACGAGGCCACGGCCAATATCGACTCCTTCACCGAACAGGCGATCCAGAAGGCGCTGAAGGTGCTGTTCGCCGGCCGGACCTGCATCGTCATCGCCCACCGACTGGCCACCATCCGCGACGCCGACAAGATCATCGTCCTGCAGCAGGGCCACATCCTGGAGCAGGGACCCCATGACGTCCTGATGGCCAACCAGGGGCTCTATTCGCGGCTCTACACATCGGCCCACGCCTCGTTCGACGACGCCCAGGTGGCCGCCACAGGCGACGCGGAGTTCGCGACAAGGACATGACCCCGCCGCTAAGCTTGCCCGCGCCGCTTGTCCGCACCCTGGATCGCCTCTCCCGCGCGGCGGGCGGACTTGAGGCGCCCTGGTGGATCTTTGGCAGCGCCGCCATGAGGCTGATCGGCGCCGCCGATATCGAGGCTGAGGACGTAGACCTCCTGCTCGCCCGCCCGGACGCCGAACGGCTGGCCGCGCGCCTCGGCGCCACCCGCATTCAGGGCGCGGGCGAGCGATTCCGGTCAGACTTTTTCGCCAAGGCGCAAACACCAGACCTTCGTGCAAACACCAGACCTTCGTATTGAGATCATGTCGGGCCTGGAGGTTCGAACCGCAGAGGGCTGGCGGCGCGTCTCTCCCAGGACCCAGGCCTTGGTGGCCTGGGAGCCACACCCCTTGCCTCTCCCAGATCGCGGCGAACTCATCGAGATCTGCCGCCTGTTTGGCCGTCCCAAGGACCTCGAACGCGCTACGAAACTGGAACAGCTCTGCGGCTGACAGGGGCGGAGGGGCCTGGCCGAGACACCTTGCCGACTTCAGCTGACTGTTGCGCCGGGTCCGGGCCTCGCCTCCACGTCGCGGGCGGTGACGGGCTCGCCGCATTCGGAGCAGACCTGGACGGCGTGGAAGTCGCAGCCGCAGCCCTTGTGGCGCCTGAGGATCGGCGGACCGGCTTCGCCGGCATAGTGGCGGTCGCCCCAGTCGACGATGGCCATGATCACCGGATGCAGGTCCAGCCCCTTGTCGGTCAGACGGTATTCGTGGCGGACGGGCCGGTCCTGATAGGGGCGGCGCTCCAGCACGCCCTCGGCCACCAGCAGGTTCAGCCGCTCGGTGACGATGCTGCGGGAAATGCCGAGCCTGGCCTGGAAGGTCTCGAACCGGCGCACCCCCAGGAAGACGTCGCGCAGGATCATCAGGGTCCAGCGGTCGCCGATCACCGCCAGGGACCGGGCCACCGAACAGGGCTCCTGCGCCAGATCATCCCATTTCATCGCCGTCAGCCTCCTGCTGCCGGCCAAGGATGCGATTGACTCCGTCCAAATTCAATACGAACTTGAGTTCGAATTCAGAACGGAGTGGCCCGATGACCGATGAAGCCAGAGGCGTCTGCGTGGTCATTGGCGCCGGCGACGGGGTCGGCGGGGCGATCGCCAGGGCCTTCGCCGCCGAGGGCCTGGTCGCCTGCGTCACCCGCCGGCCCCGCAACGGGGACCAACTCCAGAACCTGGCCGACGAGATCACCGCCGCCGGCGGCCAGGCCCGCGCCTATGGGGTGGACGCCCGGGACGAGGCGGAGATGGCCGCCCTGTTCGACCGCATCGAGGCCGAGGTCGGCCCCATCGAGGTGGTGGTGTTCAACATCGGGGCCAATGTGCGCTTTCCGATCCTGGAGACCACCAGCCGCGTCTTCACCAAGGTCTGGGAGATGGCCTGTTTCGCCGGCTTCCTCACCGGACGGGAGGCCGCCCGGGTGATGCTGCCCAGGGGGCGCGGGACGATCCTGTTCACCGGCGCCACGGCCTCGGTCCGCGGGCGCGAGGGGTTCGCCGCCTTCGCCGCGGCCAAGCACGGCCTGCGCGCCATCGCCCAGAGCCTGGCCCGCGAACTGGGGCCGCAGGGGATCCACGTGGCCCATGTGGTGGTGGACGGCGCCATCGATGGCGTCTTCAGCCGGGGCAACATGCCCGACATCGAAAAGCGCCTGGCCGAGAATTCCATCCTCAAGCCCGCCGACATCGCCGCCACCTATGTGGCCCTGCACCGCCAGGCGCGCTCGGCCTGGACCCATGAACTCGATCTTCGTCCGTGGTCGGAGAGCTGGTGAGCAAAGGAGAGACGCCCATGGCCGCCACCCTGGAATTCCTGTTCGATTTCGGCAGTCCCAACGCCTACCTGTCCTGGCGCGCCCTGCCGCCCATCCTGGCGCGCACCAGCGCCGTGGTGGCGGTGCAGCCGGTCCTGCTGGGCGGGCTCTTCAAGCTGACCGGCAACCGCTCGCCGGTGGAGGCCTTCGCCGAGGTGAAGGGCAAGCTCGCCTATGAGAATCTGGAGACGAAGCGCTTCGTCGCCCGCCATGGGCTCGCCGCCTTCCAGATGAACCCGCACTTTCCGGTCAACACCCTGCTGATCATGCGCGGCCTTGTCGCCGCTCGCCGGACCGGCGTGAGCGCGGCCTATATGGAGGCCGTGCTGGCCGCCATGTGGGAGGATGGGCGCAAGATGGACGATCCCGCCGTGGTCGCCGAGGTTCTCGCCGCCGCTGGCCTCGACGCCCAGGCGCTGCTGGAGGCGACGCAGGATCCGGAGGTCAAGGCCGAGCTGCTGGCCGGGACCGAGGCCGCCGCCGCCCGGGGCGCCTTTGGCGTTCCCACCTTCTTCGTGGGCGAGGAGATGTTCTTCGGCAAGGACCGGCTGGGCCAGGTGGAGGAGGCCTTGGGCGCCTGAGGCGCTCAGGCCCCATTGCGCAGGATCAAGGCGCAGCCCACATTCGCGGCGAAACTGCGCCATCACCGCTTTGGAGCGCCCGCCTTGTCCAGACTGATCGCCCGCCTCGCCCGCGTCGCCGTCCTGATCGCCGTGCCTCTGGCCTTGGCCGGCTGCGGCATCAACACCATTCCCACCAAGGACGAGCGGGCCAAGGCGGCCTGGGCCGAGGTGCAGAACCAGTATCAGCGCCGCTCGGACCTGATCCCCAACCTGGTCTCCACCGTCCAGGGCTACGCCGCCCAGGAGCGCGACGTCCTGGTGGCGGTCACCGAGGCGCGGGCCTCGGCCACCCAGGTCCAGGTCAATGCCGACACCATCACCGATCCCGAGCAGTTCCAGCGCTTCGCCGAGGCCCAGGACCAGCTGTCGGGGGTGCTCGGCCGGCTGATGATGATCCAGGAGCGCTATCCGGAGCTGAAGTCCAACCAGAACTTCCTGGCCCTGCAGAGCCAGCTGGAGGGCACCGAGAACCGGATCGCCATCGCCCGGCGCGACTACAATGAGGCTGTGCGCGACTACAACACCGAGATCCGCACCTTCCCCGGCGCCATCTGGGCCAACACGGTCCATGGCTGGGCTGAGCCCATGCAGACCTTCGAAGCCTCGGCCTCGGCCCAGACGGCGCCGACGGTCACCTTCGATCAGCCGGCTGCGCCCGCGCCGACGCCCGCCCCTGCGCCGGCTCCGCTCCCCGCGCCGGCCCCTGCGGTTGAGCCTGCGCCCGCCCAATGAGGGCGTTCGGCGCCGCCTGCGCCCTGGCCTTCGGTCTCGTCCTGGCGCTCGCTGGGACGGGACAGACCCAGACCGCGCCCACCTTTCCGGCGCTGACCGGGCGCGTGGTCGACGGCGCCGACATGCTGTCGGCCCAGACCGAGGCCCAGCTGACCCAGCAGCTGGCCGCCCTGGAGACCTCCACCGGCCGTCAACTGGTGGTGGTCACCCTGCCCGACCTGCAGGGCTATGAGATCGAGGACTACGGCTATCAGCTGGGCCGCCACTGGGGGATCGGCGAGGCCGAGACCGATTCCGGCGTCCTGTTCATCGTCGCCCCCAACCAGCGCAAGGTGCGCATCGAGGTGGGCTACGGCCTGGAGCCGATCCTCACCGATGCGCTCTCCTCCACCATCCTCCAGGCCGTGGTCCTGCCGCAGTTCCGCGAAGGCGAGATGGAGCAGGGCGTCATCGCCGGGACCCAGGCCATCGTCGACCAGCTGGCCCTGCCGGAGGATGAGGCCCTGGCCCGGGCGGCCGCGGCGGCCGAGCAACCCCAGGCCGATGCGGGCCTGATCGCGCCGATCATCTTCGTGCTGTTCATCGTGCTCTGGATCGTCGGCGGCTTCATGGGCGCCTTCGGCCGGGGACGTGGCCGCGGACGCCGGCGCGGCTCGAGCCTCTGGTGGCTCCTGCCCCTGCTGCTCTCCAGCGGCGGCGGCGGTCGGGGCGGCGGGGGCGGCGGGGGCTTCGGCGGCGGGGGCTTCTCCGGCGGCGGCGGCGGTTTCGGCGGCGGCGGATCCTCGGGGAGCTGGTGACATGCTGAACGATCAGGACACCCAGAGGGTCAAGGCGGCCGTGCGCGCAGCCGAGACCCGCACCCGCGGCGAGCTCTATTGCGTGATCGCCGAGGAATCCTCCGACTACCGCGAGACCCCCTTCCTGTGGGCGGGCCTGACGGCCCTGGCCGCGCCGGCCATCCTGCTGCTGGGCGGTGTCGAGGTGTCGGTTCCGGACGCCTTTGCGCCCTGGACGGCGGCCCAGGCCGGGGCGGCGGCCGAGATGGCGGTCCGCGGCGCGCTCACCGCGACCCTGGTCCTGCAGGCGGTGCTGTTCATCCTGGTGGCGGCGGTGGGCTCCATCGGACCGGTCCGCCGCTTCATGACGCCGCGCAGCGTCAAGCTGGACCGCACCCGGCGCCACGCCCAGGAGCTGTTCCTGGCGCGGAACCTGCACCAGACCCGGGAGCGGACCGGGGTGCTGATCTTCGTCTCCCTGGCCGAGCACGCCGCCGAGCTGATCGCCGATGAGGGGATCGCCGCCGTGGTCGACCAGAAGCGCTGGGACGACGCCATCTCCACCCTGGTCGCCGAGGCCAAGGCCGGCCGCACCGGCGAAGGCCTGGCCGCGGCCGTGACTCAGGTGGGCGACATCCTGGCCGAGCACTTCCCGGCCGACCCGACGGACAATCCCAACGAGCTGCCGGACGCTGTCATCCAGATCCCCCGCCTCTGAGGCGAGGGTCGAACAGGCGTTTACACCGCCCCTGCGCACCCCGTACTCTCGGTATCTGAGGAAACGAGAACAAGGGGACGGGGCATGGCCTACGAGCTCAACGTCAACGGCAAGGCGATGACCGCCGACGTGGCCGCCGACACCCCGCTCCTGTGGGTGCTGCGCGACACCCTGGGCCTCGTGGGGACCAAGTATGGCTGCGGGATCGCCCAGTGCGGCGCCTGCACCGTGCATGCGGACGGCGCGCCCATCCGCGCCTGCGTGACGCCCATCGAGGCCATCGGCGCCGCCCAGATCACCACCATCGAAGGCGCGGCGGGCCTGGAGGTCGGCCGCCGGGTGCAGCAGGCCTGGAGCGAGCTGGACGTGGCCCAGTGCGGCTACTGCCAGTCGGGCCAGATCATGTCGGCCACCGCCCTGCTGGCGGAAAACCCCACCCCCAGCGACGCCGATATCGACGCGGCCATGGCCGGAAACATCTGCCGCTGCGCCACCTATGTGCGCATCCGCGCCGCGATCAAGCGCGCCGCCGGCCAGGAGGCCTGAAGGTCATGGGCATTATCCAGAACATCACCGAAGGCTTCTCCCCCTCCCGTCGCGCCGTCCTGGCCGGCGGTGGCGCGGGCGGCCTGGTCCTGGCCTTCAGCCTGGCCAGCAAGGGCGCGGCGGCCGATACGCCGGCGGCGCTCAACGCCTATGTGTCGGTCGCCCCGGATGGGATCGTCACCATCGTCTCCAAGAACCCGGAGATCGGCCAGGGGATCAAGACCTCCCTGCCCATGCTGATCGCCGAGGAGCTGGACGTGGACTGGGCCAATGTCCGCACGGTCCAGGCCGACAACAATCCGCAAGCCTATGGCCGCCAGTTCGCCGGCGGCAGCATGGCCACGCCCCTGCACTGGGACCAGCTGCGCCAGGTGGGCGCGGCCGGCCGCGCCATGCTGCTGGCCGCCGCCGCCGCCGACTGGGGCGTCGAGGCCGCGAGCCTGACCACCGAGCCGGGCGTCGTCGTCCATGCCGCCAGCCGCCGCCGGGCGACCTATGGCTCGCTCGCCGCCAAGGCCGCCGCCCAGACCGCGCCGGAACTCTCCAGCGTGCCGCTGAAGGACGCGAGCGCCTATCGGATCATCGGCCAGCCGATCCCGCAGGTGGACACCGCCGCCATCGTCACCGGCCAGCCCCTGTTTGGCATCGATATGCGCCTGCCGGGCATGCTGTACGCCGCCTACGCCAAGGCGCCGGTGTTCGGGGCCAAGGTGGCCAGCGCCGATCTGGCCGCCGCCCAAGGGGTCAAGGGCGTGCGCCGGGCCTTCGTGGTCGAGGGCGGAACCGAGTTCGACGGCCTTCTGCCCGGCGTGGCCGTGGTGGCCGACAGCTGGTGGGCCGCCAACAAGGGCCGCCAGACGCTGAATGTTCAGTGGGCGGAGCATACGACCGCCAGCCAGTCCAGCCCGGGCTATGCCGGCCAGGCCCGCAGCCTCGCCGCGGCCAAGGGCGGCAAGACCCTGCGCAGCGACGGCGATGTGGAGGCCGCCCTGTCGGGCTCGGCCAAGACGGTGGAGGCCGACTACTTCTATCCGTTCCTTAGCCACGCGACCCTGGAGCCGCAGAACTGCACGGCCCACTTCCATGACGGCAAGATGGAGATCTGGGCCCCGACCCAGCTGCCCGAGCCCGGCCGCCAGATCGTCGCCAAGACGCTCGGCCTCGCGCCAGAGAACGTCATCGTCCACATGACCCGCTGCGGCGGCGGCTTTGGCCGGCGGCTGATGAACGACTACATGGCCGAGGCCGCCTGGATCGCCAAGGAGGCCGGGGCGCCGGTCAAGCTGGTCTGGACCCGCGAAGACGACATGCGGCACGACTTCTATCGGCCGGCCGGCTTCCACCACTTCCGCGGCGGGCTCGACGCCTCAGGGAACATCACCGCCTGGGCCAACCACTTCGTCACCTTCGGCGAGGGCGAGGCCACCGCCCGCAGCGCTGGCATGGCGCCGACCGAGTTCCCGGCCCGTTTCATCGACAACTACAAGCTCGACGTCTCGATGATGCCGCTCGGCGTGCCGACGGGCCCCCTGCGGGCGCCGGGCAGCAACGCCATCGCCTTTGTGGTGCAGTCCTTCATCGACGAACTGGCCCATGCCGGCGGGGTCGATCCCGTCGAGATGCGCCTGCGCCTGCTGGGGGATCACGGCCTGATGGGCGAGGACGGCCGCTCGGGCTATGACGCCGCCCGCATGGCCGCCGTGGTGCGCCTGGCGGCGGAAAAGTCCGCCTGGGGCGAGGGCTTGGAGCCGCGGCGGGGCAAGGGGATCGCCTTCCACTACAGCCACCTGGGCTATTTCGCCGAGGTCGCCGAGGTGGTCGTGGCCGAGGACGGGACCGTCAAGGTGGAGAAGGTCTGGGTCGCCGCCGATGTGGGCCGCCAGATCATCAATCCCTTGGGCGCCCTCAACCAGATCGAGGGCTCGGTGATCGACGGCATCTCGGAGATGTTCGGCGAAATCACCATCAAGGACGGCCAGGCCGAGCAGGGGAATTTCGACACCTTCCCCCTGCTGCGTATCGCCGCCGCCCCGGTGATCGAGACCCACTTCATCAAGTCCGACAATCCGCCCACCGGCCTTGGCGAACCGGCCCTGCCGCCCGTGGTCCCGGCCGTCACCAACGCCATCTTCGCCGCGACCGGCAAGCGGGTGCGGAGTCTGCCGTTGAAGGCATCGGAGTTGGCTGCGGGGTAGGGCTCGGCGGCGCGCGGCGTATGAATCGCCAAAGTGTTGCCAATTTGTTCTAGACGACGCGCTGGATTCTGGCAGTCTCGCCAGGCGAGACGCCGCCCGTGGGGGGCTGCGCGGGTCGGGTGATCGTGATGGGCCTTAGTCTTAGCTGGGTGGCGGTCAAGGCGGAGCGGCGGGAGGCGCTGCTGGCGTGTCTTGGCCTGGAGTTGGCGGGCGAGGTGAGCCAGGAGGTCGGCGTGGGGCTGGCGATGGCCGAACTGCCGTCCGGCTGGCTTGTGCTGGTCGGTGACGCAGCCGACGATAACTTGCTGGCCGAACTTGCTCGCGCCTCAGAGGCGTGCGGGGAAGCTGTAGGGGCCGAGGTCTACGATACGGCGAGCTTCAGCCAAGCGAAGGCTTATCGGGATGGCCAGATTCAATGGTCGTTGGCCTCCGAAGCCGTTGGCGACGAACCTGTGTCAATGGGCTCGCTACCTTCGATCCCGTCTGGGGAGGAGGGATACGAGGTCCCCCTCGCCCTGGCCGAAAGCCTGTGTGGCTATCGGGCGGGTGAGACCACCGGTCTCGAATGGTTCAGGCTGGCGCGGCGGGCCACGTCCCGCACGACTCCGCCTGAGACCTCCCTACGCGAAGCGATGCGGTCGGAATTGCTGCCCCTGCTGCAGGACCTCGGCTGGTCATTTCCGCCCCGGCCGGCGATGGCCGACGCCAGCGTTATCACCCGCGAACTCCATGGCCGACAGCAGTCGATCTGGTTTGACTACAGCAGCGGCGTGGAGACCTACATCAACGTCCAGTTCCTGAGCCAGGAGGTCAACGACGGCGAGGCGTCGGGTCTGTCGGGCGTTGTCGGGCCGCCGCGGGTTAAGCTTTCGTTTTGGCAGAGATTCAGCTGGAAGCGCCTGGGCGAGGCGACCCGCTATCCCCCGCCGTCCGCCGACCAGATCGGTGCGGCGATCGCTCAGGCGCGGGAAGAGATCGCCGTGGCCGACGCCTATCTGCGCGGCGGGTTCACCGACAGTCGGATCTCCATCACCGCCCGCTGGCCACGCCGTAGCTGACCCCCTCAGTGCGGGACGTACTGGCGCAGGACGTCTTCGATGATGCGTTCGAGCTGGTCCAGCGTGTTGCAGGTCTTGGCCAGGTGGCAGAAGGGCAGGTAGCGGTTCATGACGCTGTCGCCCTGGTTCCAGTAGCTCTCCGGCTCCGGGTTCAGCCAGATCACTGAGCGCGACCGCTCGTGGATCGTCCGCATGATGTCCAGGCGCGGATCGGCATAGTTGGACCGGGCGTCGCCCAGGAAGATCACCGTGGTGTGGCGGTCGAGCTTGTCGAGATGGTTCTCGGCGAAGTCCTGCAGGGCGCGGCCATAGTCGGTCTGCTGGAAGCCGATCAGCTTCAGGACCTCCAGGATCGCCTTGTCCACCCCGTGTTCGTCCAGGATCTGGTTCACCGGGATCATGCGGCCGGAAAAGGCGTAGGCGTCCATCCGGTCGACCACCTCATTGAGGCTATAGAGGAAGGTCAGCAGGAACTGGGCGGCCGCGGCCACCGACTTGGAGACATCGCAGATGGCGATGATCTTGGGCTTGTCGACCCGCTCGGTCTTCCAGACCACGTTGAACGGCACGCCCCCATAGGCCATCGACTGGCGGAGCGTCCGGCGCACGTCCAGATGCCCCTTGCGGGCCCGGTTGCGGCGGCGGGAGTATCGGTCGGCCAGGCGCTTGGCCATCTTGCGCACCAGGGCCTGCATCATCTGCAGGTCCACCGGATCGATGCCGCCCTCGGCGTTCAGCGCCTTGCGGGCCAAGAGCTCCTCGCGCAACTGGCGGCCGCTCTCGGCGGCGTAGAGGTCGTGCTGGCGCTGGACATAGCGCTGGGCCTCGG
This sequence comes from uncultured Phenylobacterium sp., assembly GCA_964515365.1. Taxonomy (GTDB): domain Bacteria; phylum Pseudomonadota; class Alphaproteobacteria; order Caulobacterales; family Caulobacteraceae; genus Phenylobacterium. Next base: position 11,968 of record CAZERE010000031.1, read on the forward strand.
CGGCCACGACCTTGCGGCCGGCCTCCAGCCGGTCGGCCAGGGCGTTCCCGCCCTCACCCTCCAGGCGCCGCGCCTGGCTGATGATCTTCTCGATCTGCGCCACCCCCATCTCGTCCAGCAGCCGCCTCGTCAGGCGGCTCTTCTGAGTGGAGAGCCTGATCTCCGAGACCTGGGCGGCCTGGGCGGCCTTCTCCATGGCCTGGGTCAGCGCGGTGGAGTCCCCGGCCAGGATGATCTGGGCCAGCTCGGAGCCGGCGGCTTCTTCGGAGACGTCCTCCAGCTTCGCCTCGGGCGGGGCGGCTTCGCCGCCCTCCGGCGGCGGGGGCGGCGTGGCGAAATCGAACGGGTCGCGGGCGAAGAAGTTGTCGAAGGCCCGGTCGAACCGGCGCACCTCGTCCTCGCTCTTGGCGAGCGTGGCGCACAGCGCGTCCTTCAGCAGCTCGCGGTCGGCATAGCCGATCCGGGCGACGGCCTCGTGGGCGTCGATGGACTCGGCCGGCGAGACCTTCACATCGGCGGCCCGAAGGGCGCGGATGAAGTCCTCCATCTGGTGCTGCATGCCGCTGCGCCTACGGAGTCGTCTGGGCCGTCCGCAGCAGTTCGCTGATCTGCGGCTCGACCATCTGAATGTCCTGCTCGTACTTCAGGATCACGTTCAGGGTGTCGCGGACCATGGCCGGGTCCAGGCTGTCGGCGTGCATCAGGATCAGCGCCCGGGCCCAGTCGACGGTCTCGGAGATCGAGGGCGACTTGCGCAGGTCCATCTCGCGCAGGGCGTGGACGAAGCCGACCAGCTGGTGGGTCAGGCGGGCCTCGATGTCCGGCACCCGGCTGGCGACGATCCGCCGCTCAAGGCTCGCCTCGGGCAGGGGGATGTGCAGGTGCAGGCAGCGGCGTTTCAGGGCGTCGCCCAGGTCGCGCACATTGTTGGAGGTCAGGAACACGATGGGCGGGGTCTTGGCCTTGATCACGCCGAGCTCGGGCACAGAGGCCTGATAGGCCGACAGCACTTCCAGCAGGAAGGCCTCGAAGGCCTCATCGGACTTGTCGATCTCGTCGATCAGCAGGACGCAGCCGCCATCCTCCCGCAGGGCCTTCATCAGGGGCCGGGGCTCCAGGAAGGGCTCGGAGAAGAACATGTCGCCCATGCCGTGCAGGCGCTCCATGGCCTCGTCCATGCCGGCCGCATCGGCCAGCTCGGCGCCCATGCGGTCCTTGAGGATCTGGGTATAGAGGAGCTGCTTGCCGTACTTCCACTCGTACAGGGCCTTGGACTCGTCCAGGCCCTCATAGCACTGCATGCGGATCAGCGGCAGGTCGAGCAGGGTGGCGGTGGAGAGCGCCAGCTCGGTCTTGCCGACGCCGGCGACCCCTTCCACCAGGATCGGCTTCTGCAGGTGGACCGACATGTAGAGCGCCGTGGCGATGCGGCGCGAGGCGATATAGCCGACGCTGGCCAGGCCCTGGACGAGGGCGTCGACCGAGGCGAATGAATCCGCGGGCGGCGAGGCGTTCGCCGCCTGAGCCAAAATCGTCAAAGTCTCAATCTCTCAAAATTCGGGCCGGCGTCGAAAAATCCGCGGCCCCCATAGGTGCAATCCGCCGATAGTGCCAATTGCGCGCCGCATAAGGCAAGCCTGATCGTCGGCGCCGTCGGGCGATGACCCTGAAGGCCGCCCTTCAGGGGGCGGTCTTCAGGAAGTCGAGAATGGCGCTGCGGGCCTCCGGCTCGTCCAGGGTGGGGGCGTGGCCGACGCCTTCGATATCCAGGCGGCGCATCTGCGGGGCCAGGGCCTGCATCCGCCCGGCGGTTCCGGTGGTCAGCAGGTCGGACTGGCCCCCGCGGATCAGCAGCAGGGGCCGGTTCACAGCCAGGGCCATGAACAGCGGCCAGAGATCGGGGCTGGACTGGGTCGATCCGGCCGGTGCGCCGGCGAAGGCCTGGGCGATGGCGGGATCGTAGTCCGGGACGATCCGGCCCGGCTCCACCTCGCGCCAGGTGCGGCGGGCGAAGGTCATCCAGTCGGCGTCGGTCAGGTTGGGCAGGGCGACCGCATTGATGGCCCGGGTCCGCTGGGCGGCCTCGGCCCAGGACCGGGCCGGCTCGCCGCCGCCCACATAGCCGCCGATCCGGGTCAGGCCCTCGGTGGCGATCTCGGGCCCGATGTCGTTGAGGATGGCGCCGGCGATCAGGTCCGGGCGCATGGTGGCCAGGGTCATGGCGACCAGCCCGCCCATGGAGGTCCCCAGGAAGATCCCCCGGGCCAGGCCGGCCTCGGTCATCAGCGCCGCCACGTCGCCGGCATAGACGGCCGGATTGTAGTTGGACGAATTGGGGTCATGGGCCGAACGCCCTCGACCGCGCACATCCAGGGCCAGGACGCGGCGGCCGGCGGCGGCCATGGCCGGGGCGACGCCGTCGAAATCGCGGCTGTTGCGCGTCAGTCCGTGCAGGCAGATCACCGGCAGCCGGGCCGGCCCTGCGGCCGGCGCATAGTCCCGGGCCGACAGATCAAGCCCGTCGGTGGAGGTCCAGGTCCGCTCGACCCCCGCGCTCGCCGCCAGGGGGGCGGCCGCCCCCGGAGGCGGCGACGGCGGCGGGGGGGATCGCCCGGGCGGGGGACGCGGAGGCCGGGCGACAGGCGCCGCGCCGAACATCAGGGACAACATCCGTCGCATGGCGCAGGGTCCTCATCGTCTCGCCGCCGACCCGATCAGCCCCGGGCCGTGTTGGCAAGGTCTCACCCCAGGCCATAGGGGCGATAGGGCCCGGCGATGAGCTGTTCGAACACGCCCAGGCCGCTCTGTTCGGCCTCGCCCGGCCAGGCCAGCCGCACCCGCGACAGGGCCTGGATATGGACGTGCTCCGGCGCGCCCATGTCGGCGCTGGCCAGGTCGATATCCTCGCGCTCGACCACCAGCTCGCCCTTATAGGCCCCGTGCCGCCAGGCGCCGGAATAGCCGATGCCGCGCATCAGGAAGGTGAGGAAGGGCTCGAAGGTCACCTGGGCGACACCCCCCTCGACGGGAATCTCCAGCACCCCGCCCTTGGCGTGGCGGGTCCCCGGGACCAGCTCCACCTTGGTCATGCGGGCGGCCTCGGTGTGATAGCCGCCGCCCTGCGCCGCCCCGTCGGGCAGGACCACCGCGCGGGTGTTCCAGGCGCTCCCGTCCGGATCGGCGTTGACGTGGAAGAAGAGGCTGCGGTCGGCGAAGTTCAGCGGCGTCCACTGCCAGAAGAAGCCGGTCATGGTCATGGGAACCGGGGGCTGCGGGTCCGGCGCGCCGACGGGGCGCACGCCCCAGGAGCGGTCCCGGGAGCCCACCGTGCCGACGGCCAAGTCGCGCAGCTGGCCGTCCACCTCGATCCAGCCCTCGCAGCGGACGTTCTGGGTCATGCGGGTATAGTCCATGAAGGCCCGCGGCCCGTTGCGCCGGGTGAAGCGGGGCTCCTCGATGGGGAAGGCGCGGCCGGTGAAGGTGATCTCGGCCGCCAGGCCCTCGCCGTCCTTCACCGTCACCTTCAGCGTCTGCAGCGGCTCGATCACCGCGATGGAGATCGGGCCGACGCTGAGGTCCAGCCGCTCGGAATGCAGCACCCGCGAGGCGTGCAGGCAGTGCTGCACGCCGTCGCGGATGACGCTGAAATGGGCGTCGGCGATGTTCAGGTGCGGATAGACGCCAAACGCGACGGCGAAATAGGTCTCTCCATCGGGGCTGTAGCCGTTGAAGAAATAGCGGTCGTAGAAGTTGCGGTCGGTCCCGGCATAGGCCACCGGCTCGGCGGTCTGGTGGATGGGAAAATCGTCGGCCTTGGTAAGCATGGCGTCCTCCTCCTGGCGGTCTTTCTTACGTCCATTTGATTGTCGGTATTGCGACGCCGCTCAGGCTCGCAGTATCAATTGTCCAAATAGAACAAAGCAAGGGAGGTGTCGGGCTGCTGACGTCGCGGAATGAAATTGCTGCCGCTAGGTAAGCATTCCGTCGCGTAAACGGTCCGGCCAGGGTGGTCATGACTAAAGCTTCTCCGCGCATACCAGATGAACATGCGCAAACTCTCGTCGATCCGGCGGCCTATGCCGATGGCCGGATCCACGAAACCTATGCCTGGCTGAGGGCCAACAACGCCTTTGGCCGCGCCGAGCCCAAGGGCTTCGAGCCCTTCTGGGTGGCGACCCGGCATGCGGACATCCTGGAGATCAGCCGCCAGAACGCCCGGTTCCTGAACGGCGCCAAGTCCCCGACCATCGTCAACCAGGAGACCGACGCCAAGATCCGCGAGATGACCGGGGGCAGCCCGCACCTGCTGCGCACCCTGATCCACATGGACGCCCCCGATCATCACAAGTACCGCGCCCTGACCCAGGCCTGGTTCATGCCGCAGAACCTGCGGGCCATGGAGGACCGCATCCGCGGGGTCGCCAGGGCCGCCGTCGACCAGATGGCCGCCACCGGCGGACAGTGCGACTTCGTCCGCGAGGTGGCGCTGCACTATCCCCTGCGGGTGGTGATGGAGATCATGGGCGTGCCGCGGGAAGACGAGCCGCGGATGTTGATGCTGACCCAGGAGCTGTTCGGCGCCGCCGACCCGGAACTGGCCCGCAAGGAGGAGGTGGATCCCGGCAAGAAGCTGACGCCGGGCGTCATCACCGACTTCTTCGAGTACTTCCGCAAGCTCTCGGCCGACCGCCGGGCCAACCCCACCGACGACCTGGCCAGCGTGATCGCCAACAGCACGATCGACGGCCAGCCGATCTCGGAATTCGAGGCGATGAGCTACTACATCATCGTCGCCACCGCCGGCCACGACACCACCTCGTCCTCGACGGGCGGGGCCATCTGGGGCCTGGCCGAGAATCCCGCCGAACTGGCCAAGCTCAAGGCCGACCCGTCGCTGATCGCCGGCCTGGTGGACGAATCCATCCGCTGGACGACGCCGGTGAAGACCTTCATGCGCACCGTGGCCGAGCCGACCCACATGGCCGGCCGCGACCTGGCGGCGCAGGACTGGCTGATGCTCTGCTACGCCTCGGGAAACCGGGACGAGGCGGTGTTCGACGATCCCCAGGCCTTCCGGGTCGACCGCAAGCCCAACCGCCACCTGGCCTTCGGCTATGGGGCGCACCTGTGCCTGGGCCAGCACCTGGCCAAGATGGAGATGCGGATCCTCTGGGAAGAGCTGATTCCCCGCCTGGAGTCCCTGGAACTGGCCGGCGTACCGCAGATGTCCCAGGCGGTGTTCGTCAACGGGCCCAAGACCCTGCCCATCCGCTTCCGCATGCACTAGCCATGGAGGAGGCTGAACTGACCACGCGGCTGGCCGGCTATATCGCCGGCCAGATGCCGCAGGCCCGGGACGTGGCCATCACCGAGGTGGCCCGCATCACCGGCGGCGCCTCGCGCCAGACCTATCGCCTCACCCTGTCGTGGACCGAGGCCGATGGGCAGCCCCGCAGGCGGGGCCTGATCCTGCGCCGGGACCCGGCCGACAGCCTGATCGACACCGAGCGTCGGGTGGAGTTCGAGGCCTACCGCGCCTTTCACGGCACGGGCGTGCCGGTCCCCGAAATGCTCTGGCTGGAGGAGGGGAGCGAGGCCCTCGGCAGCCCCTTCTTCGTGGCCGAGGAGATCGCCGGCTTCCAGGCGGGGCCCGGCGCCCTGTGGTCTTCGCCCTATCTGGAGACCCACGCGGTCCTGGGGGCGCGGAAGTGGGAGATCCTGGGCCAGATCGCCCGCGCCGACCCCGTCGCCCTTGGGCTGACCGAGGTCCTGCCGGCCGTCGCCGCCGGGGACTGCTGGCGCCGGGAACTCGACCATTGGGAGGGGGTGCTGAACGCCGCCGAGAGCGAGCCCCTGCCGATCATCCGCGCGGCCATCCGCCATCTGCGGACCAATCCGCCGCCGCCGGCCCAGAAGGTCGGCGTGGTGCACGGGGACTATCGCACCGGCAACTTCCTGTACGACCCCGAAGGGCGCGTCCACGGGGTGCTCGACTGGGAGATGTGCCACCTGGGCGATCCCCTGGAGGACCTGGGCTGGAGCTTCAATCCGGTCTGGTACTTCGGCCGCGGCATGCCCGGCGGGCTCCTGCCCCGGGCGGCCGCCATCGCCGCCTGGGAAGAGGCCAGCGGCCTGCGGGCTGACCTTGAGGCCCTAAAGTGGTGGGAGCTGTTCGCCTGTGTGAAGGGCCAGGCCATCTGGGTCTCCAGCGCCCGGGCCTGGCTGGACGGCGCCAACCGCGACCCGATCCTGGTCTATCCGGCCTGGGCCCTGATCAACGCCCAGGATCGCGCCGCCCTGCATGTGATGGGACGCCTATGAAACCCGATGTCGCCCAGGTCCTCGCCGATCTGGCGGGCCGCGTGGCCCGCAACGCTGCGCCACAGATCCCCGCCGCCCAGAGGGCCGGAGAACTGGGCCTTTCGGCCATGCTGCTCGGCCTGGCCGCCGAGATGTGGGACGGCGCCGCCGAAATCCTGGTTCAGGAGAACGCCGCCCTGCGGGGCCTGCTGGCCACCGGCGCCCGGGTGAGCCAGGACAATGCGCGCCGCCGCTGGCTGGTCGAGCTGGCCGGCGGTCGCGACGGGAGCCTTCGCCTGAGCGCCCTGCAGAGCGCCAACGCCGAGCTGCGGGTGGCCCTGATCGCCCTGCACGCCGAACTGGAGCGCCGGGACGACGCCGAGGCCAAGGAGCTTGAAGCCGACATCTGGCGCGAGCTCGTGGCGGGCGCCGAACGGCGGCGTCTTTCGGGGTCTCCGATCTAGAGCGCGTTCCGATAAGTGGGAACCGGTTATCGGGACGAAACGCGCTCCAGGCTCTAAGCCGGTCGACATTCGGCCCGCACTCGTCTTTTCTGGCGCCCGCTCGGCCGGAACAGGCCGGGATTTTTGAAAACATTATTTGAGGGATGGAGACGAATGCCGCCTCGCATTTTGCCGGAGCCGACTCCGGAGACCCAGCATTTCTGGGACGGGACCCGCAACGGGGAGCTGCTGCTCCAGCGTTGCAAGGAGACCGGTGAAGCCTATTTCCCCCCGCGCCCCTTCGCGCCCAAGACCGGCTCGCGCAATGTCGAGGTCTTCAAGGCCAGCGGCCGCGCCACCCTGCACTCCTATGTCATCAACCATCGTCCCCGTCCGGACATGGGGACTGAGCCCTACGCCATCGCCGTGGTGCAGCTCGAGGAAGGCCCGCGGATGATGACCAACATCGTCGGCTGCCCCCAGACGCCCGAGGCCCTGGTGCTCGACATGCCGCTCGAGGTCGTCTTCGAGAAGATGAGCGACACCATCACGCTGCCGTTCTTCCAGCCGGCCAAGGGGTAAGGCGACCATGAAGCAGAAATCTGTCGCGGTCGTAGGCGCCGCTGAAACCACCAAGATGGGCAAGATTCCGGACGTGTCCGTGATCGGCCTGCATGCCGACGCCGCCCTCAACGCCATGGCCGACGCCGGCCTGAAGCCCACCGATATCGATGGCGTGGCCTGCGCCGGCATCTCGCCGGTGGAGCTGGCCCAGTATCTGGGGATCACGCCCACCTATGCCGACGGCACCAGTGTCGGCGGCTGCTCCTTCATGCTGCATGTCCGCCACGCGGCGGCGGCGATCAATGAAGGCCTGTGCACCACCGTCCTGATCACCCACGGCGAATCCGGCCGTTCGCGGGTCGGCGCCGGCGGCTTTGGCCGGGCGCCGTCCAGCCTGATGGGGCAGTTCGAGATGCCCTATGGGGTCACGGCCCCGCCGACCATGTTCACCATCCCGGTGCTTCGCTACATGAAGACCTATGGGGTGACCGAGGAAGACCTGGCCAATGTGGCGGTGATCCAGCGGGAGTGGGCGGCCAAGAACCCGCGGGCTTCCTATAAGGACCCGATCACCATCGACGACGTGCTCAACTCCGACATGATCGCCTGGCCGTTCCGCAAGCTGATGTGCTGCCTGGTCACCGACGGCGGCGGCGCGCTCATCCTGACCAGCGCCGAGCGGGCCAAGGACTTCCCGCAGAAGCCGGTCTATGTGCTGGGCACGGGCGAGAGCGTGGAGACCCCCATGGTCAGCCAGATGGAGGACTTCACCTCGTCCAAGGCCTTCCGGGTCTCGGGCAAGAAGGCCTTCGACGAGGCCGGCATCAGCCATGCCGACGTCGATCACCTGATGATCTATGACGCCTTCGCCCACCTGCCGCTCTACGGCCTGGAGGATCTCGGCTTCTGCAAGCCGGGCGAGGCCAAGCACTTCATCAATGAGCGCAACACCGCCATCGGCGGCAAGCTTCCCCTGAACACCAATGGCGGCGGGCTCTCCTACATGCACTCGGGCATGTACGGCATGTACGCCCTGCAGGAGAGCGTGCGCCAGATGCGCGGCATTGCGCCGGCCCAGGTGGACGGCGCCAAGATCAGCGTCTGCCATGGGGTCGGCGGCATGTTCGCCGCCTCCGGCACGGTGATCTTCTCCAACGAGGCCTGACCGGCCTTAAGGAACGCCCCTGGAGCGCTCAGCTCCGGGGGCGATCTGTCCCCTATTCGGCGGGCGGGGCTTCGCCTTCGCCCTCGCTGTCATCGATGCGCAGGCGATCGGTCAGGGCCCAAAGGCCTTCGACCATGGCGTCCAGGTGCTCGCGACCCGCCGCCTCGGTGTTCCAGATCAGCCGCATGCCGTTGACGTGCAGCTTGATCGAAGCCCAGTCCTCGCCCTCTCGGGTGCGCAGCTTGTCGGACAGCTCGCAGAGGCTATAAGCGGCGCGGCAGAGCTGCTTGTCGTCGAACAGGCCCGCAATATCGAGGACCTGGGTCGACAGGTCGTAGACCGAATCCATCGGCGCATCGCGGGTGTCGCAAAGCCATTCCAGGGTCTCGAGGGTTTCCCCGATCGCCTCGTAGGAGCGGCCCTGCTGGGCGGCCAGTTCGCGGCCGGCGCGGCTGTTGGCCATGCCCGCGGTCATCCCGCCCGGCTCGGCGACGTGCTGGGCCAGACGGTTCCGCACCTTGAAGACTTCGGCCTCGCTCATAGGGCGGCCCTTTGCGGCTTAAGCAGCATATCGATCTCATCCTGATCCATGTTCGGATCCTTGGCCGCCCCCACATGGGTGGACAGGTCGTCCTTGCGGCGGCCCTTGACGCCCAGGGGCGGGCCGATATTGCGGAAGCGTCGGTCGGGGCCGACATAGGTGTCGCTGCGCACCATGGCCCGTTCGTCCTTGGCCACCCAGTAGATCCGCTGGAGCAGGACTTCCGGCGTGAAGGGCTTGGAGACGATGAAGTTGGCGCCGCAGTCGCGGCTGCTCTCGACGGTGGTCCGCGCGGCGTGGCCGGTCAGCATGATGACCGGGGTGAAGCGTGCTTCCTCCGGTCCTTCCCGGCGCAGCCAGCGGACGAAGTCATAGCCGTCCATGTCGGGCATGACGGTGTCGCAGACGATCAGGTCGATCTCCCGGCTGCGCAGGATGGTCTGGGCCTCGGCCGCCGAGCCGCACTTGACCTGCCGGAGGACGCCAAAGCCACGGAAGATCGAGGCCAGCACCTCCAGCGCCTGCGGATTGTCGTCAATCAGCAGGACGTTGGACCGCGCCAGGTTCATCCGGATGTCGGGATGAAGGCTCATGGCGGCGCGGCCTCAGAACAGGTCAAGATCGCCCGACCCGCTGTCCTTGGGGGGCGGAACCAGGGTGGCGTCATAGAGGCAGGCGCGCAGACGTCCCGCCAGCTCGCTCAGCGGCACCTGGGCCAGGACCAGGTCCGGATCCACCGTGCGGGCGCTGGTCAGCTGGCCAGACAGGCCCCGGGTGAAGACCGACAGGGCGGCCAGGTGCTGCGTCAGGACGTCGAGGGTCTGGGCTTCGCTCAGCGCCAGCTCCCGCGGCTCACCCTGGACGGCGGCGGCCAGGCGGGTGACGAGGTCTTCCAGGCGCGCGCACAGCTCCCCGGCATGGTCCAGCTCCGCCGCCAGGGCGGAGAGGACGGGGGGGGCGAGGGCGGCGACCTGGGCTGGGCGCATCAGAACAGCTCCACCGCGCCTTCGGCCACCGGCAGGGGCGCAGGGGCGCGGGGCTTGGCGACTTCCTTCAGCTCGTTGGTGTCGGTGACGGTCTTCTGCTGGGCGCGGCCGCTGACCGGCCAGAACTGAATCCGCCGGGCGCCAAAGCCGCCGAGGCTGGTGCCCACCACGGGAATGCCTTCGTCCCGAAGGAAGCGCTCGGCGAAGGCGGCGTTGGAGGCGCCCACGTCCGACAGGCCGCTGAACATGCGGGCGCCGCCGAACAGCTTGGCCTGCATGTTCTCCCGACGGGCGCCCATGCGCAGCAGTTCGTTGATCAAGAGCTCCATGGCGAAGGCGCCGTAGCGGCGGCCTTCATTGGCACCCTCGGCCTTGCCCTCAGGGAGCAGGAAGTGATTCATCCCGCCGACCCCCCGCTGCGGATCCCACAGGCAGACGGCCACGCAACTGCCCAGGATCGTGGTCAGGGTGATCTCGGGATCATCGGTCACATAGTGCTCGCCCTGCACCACGTGAACCCGTTTTCCCGGCCGGTTCGAGATGTTCTCAACAATCATTCGAGAGGTCCGAAAACGGCTTCGATCTTTTCCTTCAGGATCTGGGTCGTGAAGGGTTTGACCAGATAGTTGTTCACGCCGAACTGCACCGCCCGCTGCACCAGTTCGCGGTCGGCGCGGCCGGTCAGCATGATGACCGCGGTCTTGGAGATCGGCCCATGGGCGCGGATGGCGCGCAGGAGGCCAAGGCCGTCCAGCTTGGGCATGTTGAAGTCGGTGATCACCAGATTGACCGGTTGCGCCAGCAGCAGGCGCAGGGCGTCCTCGCCGTCGGCGGCCTCCCGCGTCTGGTTGATGCCCAGGGCGTTCAGGCTGGTGCGGATCAGCGAGCGCATGGACTGCTGATCATCGGCGATCAAGGTCTTGATGGCTCCGGGGGCGGGCATCAGGCGCTCCTTTGCGGTTCGGCGGCCGCGCATATTCCAAGGATGGCCGAGCTCATGCGAGCAAGCGGCGATTGCTTTTCCACGGCGCCGATCTCGTAGGCTGCGCGGGGCATGCCATAGACGACGCAACTGGACTCGTCCTGGCCCAGGGTGCGGGCCCCGGCCTGGCGCATGGACAGCAGGCCCTGGGCGCCATCCCGGCCCATGCCGGTGAGAATGACCCCAAGCGCCGGGCGGTTCAGGCGGGCGACGGACTCAAACAGCACGTCCACCGAGGGCCGATGGCCGCTGACCGGGGCGTCGTGCCGCAGGCGGCAGGCCAGGTGGGTCGTGCCCGAGATCTCCAGGTGCGACTCGCCCCCAGGCGCCAGATAGACGTGACCCGGAGCCAGCCGCGCCCCGTCCCAGGCCTCGGCCACCTTGGCGCCGGACACCCGGTCCAGCCGCTCGGCGAACGAGCGTGTGAAGGTGGCCGGCATGTGCTGGGTGATCACGGTGGGCGGGCAGGTGGCCGGGAAGGCCGAGAGAATGGTCATCAGCGCCTCGACCCCGCCGGTGGAGGAGCCGATGGCCACGATGATGTCCTCGGCCCTGTAGGTCCGGGTGTCTTCCACCTTGGTGACGTGGCCGACGAACGGCCGCACCCGGGCGCGGGCGGCGGCCTTCACCTTTTCGGCGAGATCGGCGAAGGCCTCGACGGCGGTGTGGCCGGCGCCGGGCTTGCCGACGCAGTCGACGGCGCCAAGCTCCATGGCCGTCAGGGTCGCCTCTGCGCCGGCCTGGGTCAGGGTCGAGACCATGACCACGGGCATCGGGCGCAGCCGCATGATCTTCTCGAGAAAGTCGAGGCCGTTCATATGCGGCATCTCGACATCAAGGGTGATCACGTCCGGATTCAGCCGCTTGATCGCCTCGCGGGCCTCGATGGGGTCGTTGGCGAAGCCCAGCACCTCGATTTCGGGATCCTGGCGCAGGGTGGCGGCGATGAGGCTCCGCATGGTCGCGGAGTCGTCAACAATCAGTACACGGACGGTCATCGGGCGGACCTCAGCTGATAGGTGGTCAGACCGGCGGTCTCCAGGGTCGCCACGGCGGGACCGGAGACCCGTTCGGAGTGGCCGATATAGAGCGTGGCGCCCGGGGCCATGGCCGGGACGAACCGGCTCCAGATGCGCTCCTGGGTCGGCTCGTCGAAATAGATCACCACATTGCGGCAGAAGATCACGTCGAAACGCCCGCGCATGGGCCATTCGCCGATGAGGTTCAATTCCCGGAAGGCCACCAGATCGCGCAGCTCCGGCGACACCGACCAGATGCGGCCGTCGGCGGCGGGAACCTTCTCGAACCAGCGACGGCGAAGCTCCAGGGGCACGGGGGAGACCGCGTCCTCGCGGTAGCAGCCGGCCTTGCCCTCGGCGACCATGTTGGGGTCGATGTCGGTGGCCAGGATCTTCACGTCCAGCTTGGCGGCCTCAGGCAGGACCGACAGCAGCGTGATGGCCATGGAATAGGGCTCCTGGCCGTTGGAGCAGGCGGCCGACCACATGCGCACGCGTCCGCCAGCCCGGGCGCGGGCCGCCAGTTCGGGCATCACCTTGTCGCGCAGGTGGTCGAAATGGTGCGGCTCGCGGAAGAAGCGCGTCACATTGGTGGTGAGGGCGGCCATCATGGCCTGGCGCTCGTCCAGGCTGTCGGCGTCCTCCACCAGGGCGCAATATTCGCGGAAGCTGCGCAGACCAAGGGTGCGCAGGCGCTTGGCCAGGCGCGAATAGACCAGGGCGGCCTTACCCTCGTTGAGCGCGATCCCGGCATGCGAGTGCAGGATCTGAGCGATCTTGCGGAAGTCGTCGGTGGTCAGCAGGAATTCGCCGTCGACCAGACCTTCGTTCTTTGCGCCGCGCCGGGACTCTGGGGTCTGCGTCATGCCGCCTCGGCTTCAGTCTCGGGAAGAACCCGGTCCAGGGCGATGAGGCTGACCATGCGGCCTTCGAGGGCGAACAGCCCCTTCACGAAGGTCTTCACCTGGTCGCTGGCGACGTCGGGGGTCGGCTGAACCAGGTCGTCGCTCATATTGATGATGTCGGAAACCGCATCGACCAGCAGGCCGATGGTCCGCTCGCCGATATGGACCACCATGATCACGTGGCGGGCGGTGGGCTCCGAGGTGGTCAGGCCCAGGCGCGCGCCCAGGTCGATGATCGGCAGGACGGCGCCGCGCAGGTTGATGACGCCCTTCACGAAGGACGGCGTGCGGGGCAGGGGGGTGGCCGGCGCCCAGCCGCGGATTTCCCGCACCGACATGATGTCGACGCAGAATTCCTGGTCGCCGATCCGGAAAGCGATGA
>CAZERE010000032.1:0-15951 GCA_964515365.1 uncultured Phenylobacterium sp.
TAGGTTGCCGCGAGTTCTCCGCGTCTTTCTCCGAGCCGGAAGATGGTGAGCATCCCATCGTGTTGACAGAAGACCTGGGACCGATGCTCTTGGACATGGACTACGACAGGGATGGCTCCGGCCTCGGGACGCCCGTGTTCTTCAACGCAAGGTTGGAAGAGGGTGTCCTACACGTGCCAGATACGACGTTCGCGAAGGGGGCGTGAGATGCTGCTTCAACGACTAAAAGAGTACTCGGAGCGCCTGGCCCTGCCGCCGGGCGTGGCCGCCCGGGCCAACCCCAAGAGCTCGACAGGCCGGGTGGACGTTTTCGTGCGTCTGCTGACCGACCACGGGGCGGCCTTCGACGACGTGGCCGAGGGCTATGGCGGGCCGATCTATATGGAGATCGCGCCGCAGACCTTTTCCATCCTGGTGCGCACGGGCACGCGGCTGAACCAGCTGCGCCTGAAGCGCGGCGCGCCGCCCAAGCTTGATCTGCGCAGCGTCGGCGTCGACCTGACCGAAGGGGTGGCCGGCTTCCGCGCGCGCCGCCACGCCGGCGTGATCGACATGGACAAGGAGGACGGCCACGACCCCCGGGACTTCTGGGAGCCCCTGGTCCCCCGCCACGGGGAGCTGCTGCTTGATCCGGGCGAATTCTACATCCTAGCCTCGAAGGAGGCCGTGGAGATCCCGGTCCTGCAGGCCGCCGAAATGACGCCCATCGACCCCTCGGTGGGGGAGTTCCGGGTGCACTATGCGGGCTTCTTCGATCCCGGATTCGGCACCGAGGAGGCCGGCGGCCACGGCTCGCGCGGGGTGCTGGAGGTGCGCAGCCACGAGACGCCCTTCCTGCTGGAGGACGGCCAGACCGTGGCCCGCCTGGTCTACGAGCCCCTGACCGAAAAGCCGGATCGGCTCTATGGCGAGGGCGGCTCGCACTACCAGCGCCAGGGGCTGAAGCTGTCGAAACACTTCCGCCCCTGGGGCTGAGCCGACCTTTTAGCCCATCTTGAAGACGCAGAGCTTGTTGCCGTCCAGGTCGCGGAAATAGGCGCCGTAGAAGTTCGGAATGCGGATGCCCGGCGCGCCCTCGTCGGCGGCCCCGGTCTTCAGGGCCAGCGCATGGATCTCGTCCACCATGTCCCGCGAAGGGGCGGCCAGCGCCACCATCGTCCCGTTGCCGGCGCTTGGCGCCTCGCCGTCATAGGGGGCGCAGACGCTGAGCATGGGGCCGGCCCCATTGGAAAAGCCCTGCATCCGCTCGTTGCCGAAGGCGGGTTTGGCGCCCAGGGGCGCGAGCACAGTCCCGTAGAAGCTCTTGGCGCGCTCCAGGTCGCTGACGCCCAAGGTTACATAGCCGATCATAGGTCGCTCCTCCCGATCTCTCGTTATGGCGCAGAACCTACCGGGGCTGACGGGCGGGGAAGCAAGCCGCTTCTCAGGCGAGGGCGGCGCCCGCCAGGGGACCGAACGCGCCGGCGGCCCGGCTGCGCAAGCGGCCCCTTTCGCCTTGCGAGGCTCAGGACCCTATGCCAGAACCGCCAGCGCGCGGATGTAGCTCAATGGTAGAGCAGGAGCTTCCCAAGCTCACGACGAGGGTTCGATTCCCTTCATCCGCTCCAGTTGGCAGATCGGTTGGGTCTTCCCACAAGCCGCAAACTCCAGAGCCAATGCGCGCGGCCAGATCCACGTCACCAGCGACGGGCGGCGCGCGAGTGCGCCGCTGACGCCAGCCCAAGATCCCGCGCAGGTCGCCACCGGCCTGGTGATGGCGCTGCATTCGGGCGGCGCCTGAGGCTGGCCAACAAGCCCGTGTTCCGTCAGACGGAATTGCGTACTGAACAATAGAATTGGCTTTTCGCCGATGCTAGCGTCGCCCCCAGATCGAGAGGCGGACGCAGGTTGGACAGGGCGGTATCCCGTAGTTTTCAGATCCTGGAGTCCCTGGCGCAGGCCTCGGGGCCTGTGCGGCTGTCGGCCGTAGCGGCGCAGACCGGCCTGCAGAAGAGCACCGTCCATCGCATCCTCGGCACGCTCTGCGAGCTCGGCTACGCCCAGCAGGAGGAGTCGGGGCTCTATGCGGCGAGCCTGAAGACCTGGGAGCTGGGGGCCGGCGTCATCGCCGACCTGCCCATCAAGCGGGTGGCCTCGGGCTATCTTCAGAACCTGCACCGCGACACCGGCGAGACGGTGAACCTGACCGTGCTGGTCGGCGACGACGTCCTCTATCTCGACAAGATCATCGCCCCGCGGCCGGTGCGCTTCAGCACTCGCGTGGGCAGCCGCGTGGCCGCGCCCCTGACCTCGGGCGGCAAGGCCATGCTGGCCCGGCTGATCGACGCGCCCGAACGGCTGGCGCGGATCGCGACGCGGCGGACGCTGGACGTGGACGCCCTGCTGGCCGAGCTCAATGAGGTCCGCGCCCGGGGCTATGCGGTGTCGGGCTACAGCCCCGGCGTGGTCAGCACCGGCGCCGCGGTCATCGGACCGGGCCATGCGCCGATCGCCGCCCTGTCGGTCTCGGCGCCGCGGGAGCGGCTCGATGCCGGCAAGTCCAAGGCGATCGCCGAGGCGGTGCTCGAAACCTGCGCCCGCATGGCCGAGGCGGTGAACAGACCATGAGCCAGAACATGACCGATGTCGTCCAGGTCACGCCGGCCCTGGCGGCCTTCATCGCCGGCGCCCGGGGCCGCGCGCCAGCGCCCGAGCACGCCGAACTGGCGCGCCGCCACATCCTCGACACCCTGGCCGCCATCGTCGCCTGCCGCGACCTGGAGCCGGCCGTCCTGGCCCGCAACTATGCGCGTTCTCTGAGCGGCGGGGAGGGGTCCAGCGCCGTCACCATCCTCGGGACGGACGACCGCGCCGGCCTGGTGGACGCGGTGTTCGCCGGCGCCATGACCGGCCATGGGGCGGAGATCAACGACTTCATCCCCTCGGCCTTCGTCCAGCCGGGGCCGGCGGTGGTGGCCGTCGCCCTGGCGCTCGCCCAGGCCCGCGGCCTGTCGGGGGCTGACGTCCTGCGGGCGGTGATCATCGGCTATGAGCTGGCCGGGCGGACGCCCAAGGCCCTGGGCGTCGACAATCTGCGCCGGGCCGGCCTGGCCAATCACGGGATCGGGCCGCTGTTTGGCGCAGCCGCCACCGCCGCCAGCCTCCTGGGCCTGTCTGAGGACCAGGTGGCCCACGTGCTGACCTATTGCGCCCAGCAGGCCTCGGGCTCGTGGCAGTGGCTGCTGGACGTAGAGCATATCGAAAAGGCCTTCGTCTTCGCCGGCATGGGCGCACGGGACGGCCTGCAGGCCGTGCTCATGGTCGAGGCGGGCTTCCGGGGCGTGCGTGACAGCCTGGACCATCCCTCGGGCTGGATGCGGGCCTCGATCTTCTCCGGCGGCGACGCCGACCGGGCCTATCTGGTCGAAGACCTGGGCGTCCGATCCGAACTGCCGCTGACGGCCTACAAGCGCTACCCCGTGGGCGGGCCGACCCAGCCGGCCGTCGAGGCCCTGCTGGCCCTGCGCGAGCGCATCGGGACGGCCGAGGTCGCCTCGGTCCTGATCGAGATGCCGGGCCGCTGGCAGGCTTTCCGCGACGCGGCCATGCCGGCCCTGAACCTGCGCTATCTGGCGGCGATCATCCTGCTGGACGGCCGGCTGGACTTTGTCTCGGCCCAATCTCTCGCACGCATGCGCGGCGACGGCGCCGTCCACGCCCTGATGGAACGTGTCGAAATCCGCCACGACCCGGCCCAGGAGGCCGCCCCCGGCCAGCCGCGGACGGAGTCGGCCCGGGTCGCCATCACCTGCGCCGATGGGCGCTGCGAAACCGCCTATGTGCCCCACGTCCTGGGCTTCCCCTCCCACCCGATGGGCAAGGCCGAGGTGGTCGCCAAGGCCCTGGAGCTGATGGCGCCGATCCTGGGTGAGGCCCGCGCCCAGGCCGTGGTCGACGCCGTCGACGGGCTCGAAGACCTGCCGCGGGCCGCCACCCTCATCGACCTGATCGTCCGGCCCGATACGGCGCCGGCCAATCCTGACGCCCCACAAGAGGTGAGCTGATGTCTTCCGTGACCGAACTGTCTGTCGACACCCCGGTGGTGGACACCGCCCAGGGCAAGGTGCGGGGGCGCCGGGCGGACGGCGTCAGCGTCTTCAAGGGCCTGCGCTATGGCGCGCCCACCGGCGGCGCCAACCGCTTCCGCCCGCCCCAGCCGGTGGAGCCCTGGGCGGGCGTTCAGGACGCCTTCGAGTACGGCCACCAGTCGCCGCAGATGCGCAGCATGCTGGCCGACAAGGGGCCGATGAGCGAGGACTGCCTGCGGCTCAACATCTGGACGCCGAACGCCGACAATGCCGGTCGGCCGGTGATGCTGTGGTTCCATGGCGGCGGCTTCGAGGCCGGCTCGGGCTCGCAGAAGGTCTATGACGGGACCCGCCTGGCCCTGCGCGGCGACGTGGTGGTGGTCGGCCTCAACCACCGCCTGAACGTCTTCGGCCACTGCTTCCTGGGCGAGCGGCTGGGGCCGGACTACGCGGCGGCCGGCAATGTGGGCTATCTCGACCTGATCGCCGCCATGCGCTGGGTTCGGGACAATATCGCCGCCTTCGGCGGCGCGCCGGACAATGTGACCATCTTCGGCCAGTCGGGCGGGGGGCGGAAGGTCAGCCTCTGCTATGCCGGCCAGGACGCCGAGGGCCTGTTCCAGCGCGGCATCGTCCAGAGCGGATCGCACCTGCGCATCCAGTCGCCGGAGCATGCGGCCTCCCTCACCGACGCCCTGCTCAAGATCCTGGACATCGCGCCAAACCAGGTCGACCGGCTGCTGGACGTGTCGGTGGACGCGCTCAGCGCGGCCCAGATCAAGGTGATGCGTGAGACCCGCTCGCGCTTCTCGCCGGTGCTCGACGGCCTGGCCTTTCAGGCCCACCCCTTCCTGCCCGAGGCTCCGGCCCGCTCGAACCATTTGCCCATGATGGTCGGCACGACCCGGACCGAGCTCTCCAACCAGCTCGGCTATCAGGAGGGCGTCTTCGACATGGACGAGGCCGAGATGAAGCGCCGCCTGGCCAAGTTCATTCCGGCCGAGGACGTGGAGGCGGCGGTGAGCGTCTTCCGCGCCGACAATCCGGGCGCCTCGCCCACCGAGGTCTATTTCACCGTCACCTCGGCCCGCGGCTATGTGCTGGACCAGACGATCATGGCCGAGCAGCGGGTGCGGGCGAAGGCCGCGCCGACCTGGGTTTACCAGCTCACCTGGCGCTCCCCGGCCGAGGAGGGGCGCAAGATCAGCCAGCACACGCTGGATCTGCCCTTCATGTTCGACAATGTGGCCTACGCGACCCACCTGACCGGCCCGGAGAGCGAAGAGACCCGCGCCATGGCTCACGCCATGGCCGAGAGCTGGATCAGCTTCGCCCGCGCCGGCGACCCCAACAACGCCGCCGTGCCCGACTGGCCGGCCTATGACCTCGCCGAGCGGCCGGTGATGCTGTTCGAGGTCCCGCCCCGCCTGGCCCATGATCCCTACGCCGAGGAGCGCCGGTTCATGGCCCGCTACGAGACCCAGCAGATGGGTCGGACCCTGCATCGCTGAACGCCGGAGACCTGTGATGAGCACCCAGAGCGACACGACCGAGACCGAGGCGATGTTCGCCGCCGTCCGCAAGGCCGAGGCCCGGCAGTTCCCCATCGTCGAGACCGCGGAGGGCAAGGTGCGGGGCCTGTCTTCCGGCCGCATCGCCAGCTTTAAGGGCCTGCGCTACGCCGCCGACACCTCCGGCGCCAACCGCTTCCGCGCCCCGCAGCCGCTGGAGCCCTGGGCGGGGGTGCGCGACGCCCTCGACTATGGCCAGATCGCCCCGCAGATCCCCGGCGACCGGCGCCACGCCTATGCCGACCTGATCCTCAACGACGTGCAGCCGGGCGGCATGGGGGAGGACTGTCTGGTCCTCAACCTCTGGACCCCCGATCCCAGTCGGCGGACCAAACGTCCGGTCCTGGTGCGCTTCCATGGCGGCGGCTTCTATGGCGGCTCCAGCAACGGCCCGGGCGGGGACGGGGAGATGCTGGCCCGCTTCGGCGACTGCGTGGTGATCACGGTCAATCACCGGCTGAGCGCGCTCGGCTATCTCTATCTGGGCGATGAGGGCGAGTTCGCCGACTCCGGCGCGGCCGGGGTGCAGGACCTGGTGGCGGCCCTGCAATGGGTGGCGCGCAATGTGGAGGCCTTCGGCGGCGATCCCAGCCGGGTGCTGATCTTCGGCCAGTCCGGCGGCGGGGCCAAGGTGAGCCACCTGCTGGGCATGCCCTCGGCCAAGGGGCTGTTCTCCAGCGCCGGCGTCATGAGCGGCTCGCGCCTGGTGGCCATGAAGCGGGACGAGGCGGCCAAGGTCGCCGACCAGCTCCTGCAGCGCCTGGGCCTGAAGGCCAGCCAGATTCGCGAACTCCAGGCCGTGCCCTATCGGACCCTGCTGGCGGCCCAGGCCGATGTGGAGGCCGGCGAGCGCTCCCGGGGCGAGGCGCCGCAGTCCTTCTCACCGGTCCTGGGCGAGGCGATCCCGCACCATCCCTTCACGCCGGGCGCGCCGCAGGAGTCCCTCGACATCCCGCTGATCGTCTCCACCGCCCTGGACGAGCGGACCTATCGCGAGGTCAAGTTCGACATGGGCTGGGATGAGGTCCTGGAGCGTTTCCGCCGCCGGGTCGGCGAGGAGGCCGAGATGCTGCTCGCCGCCTATCGCGACGAGGACCCGGCCGCGACGCCCTTCGTCATCAGCGCGCGGATGGCCAGCGACACCTCGTTCCGCCTGGGCGCCGTCACCATGCTGGAGCGCAGGCTGGCGGCCGGCGGGGCGAAGTCGTGGGCCTATCTCTGGGCGAGCCCCAGCCCGGCCTATGGCGGGCGTTATGGCGCCGTCCATGGGATCGATGTGCCCTATGCCATGTACGATATCCGCTCGCCCCTGGCCGGGCCGACGGCGGACAATCAGCGGCTGGCCGGAGAGATCGCCTCGGCCTGGGTGGCCCTGGCCGCGACGGGAGACCCCAACAATGGGGTCACGCCGGCCTGGGAGGCCTATGACCTTGAGGCGCGCACCACCCTGGTGTTCGGCGCCCCCACGGAAGCCGTCTCGGACCCCCGCAAGTTCTTCCGGGAGTATTGGTCCAGCCGGCGAGGCTGAGCTTTCGCCTGGCTTGCATCGGGGGGCGGCCGTGGCTAGCCAGGGTCGATGACCCAGCCGCCCGCCGACCTCTTTGAACCAGCCCCGCCGCCGGGCGCGGCGGACAGGGCGGCCGTGGTGGCGGTCCTGGCCGCCCATGGCGCCAGCCGGTTCGTCGGCTGGGACCTGACCGGGGCCGATCTCAGCGATCTGGAGCTGGCCGGCTGCGCCTTTGTCCGCTGCCGGGCTGGGCGGGCCGGCTTCGGGTCGGCGGACCTGACCGAAGCGCGGTTCATGGGCTGTGATCTCAACAACACCCGCTGGCGGGGCGCGCGCCTGGCGGCTGCCCGTCTCACCGACTGCAAGCTGACCGGCGCGCAGTTTCACGAGGTCAGCGGCCTGGGCCTGACGTTCGAGCGCTGCCTTTTGGTCAACGCCTATCTACGGGGGGTGAGCTTCCGCAAGACCGAGCTCGACGCCCTGGACCTGCAAGGCGCGGACCTCGCCGGCTGTGATTTCCGCGAGGCGGTGCTGCTGGCCTGCAATCTCCGCGACGCCAATCTCACCGACGCCCGGTTCGAGGCCGCCGACCTGCGGGGCGCGGACCTGGGCGACCTGCGGCTTTCCGACGCCGGCCGGTTCCGGGGCGCCTTCATCTCGAAGGCCCAGGCGGCCCAGCTGCTGATCGGGCTCGGGCTCAAGGTGGTCTGAGCCGGATCGGGGTTCACGCCCTGCGCGCCGTAGCGTAGCTGATAAGGCATGAGCCACCTCTTCGCCGCCCCGTTTCGCGAGACCCTGACCCGCGCCTGCCAGGCCTTTCCGCGCGTCGCCTATGAAGGCCCCGATCTGAAGCGGGCGGCGGTGGCCATCACCCTGGTGGAGGCCGACGACGGCTCTGGCGAGACCGCCTTCCTGTTGACCAAGCGGGCAGCGGCCATGCGCGTCCATGCGGGCCAGTGGGCCTTGCCGGGCGGTCGGTGTGATCCCGGCGAGACCCTGGAGCAGGCGGCGCTGCGGGAGCTTGAGGAAGAGCTGGGCGTCTCCCTGCCGGCCTCGGAAATCCTCGGCGTGCTGGACGACTATCCCACGCGCTCGGGCTATGTGATCAGCCCGGTGGTGGCCTGGCTGGACGGCGCCTGCGAGATGCGTCTGAACCCGGCGGAGGTGGCGTCCGCTCACCGCATCCGTCTGGACCACATCGGCGACGAAGCCGCTGTCGCGTTTGAAACCATCCCCGAAAGCCCCAAGCGGGTGATCCGCCTGCGCATCGGCGACCAGCACATGCATGCGCCCACCGCCGCCCTGGTCTACCAGTTGCGCGAACTGGTGGCGGGCCGCGTCACCCGGGTCGCTGACCTCGACCAACCGGTCTTCGCCTGGCGCTAGGCGCACTTGCGGGCGCGGGCCTTTGGCTTTTGACTGAGCTGCTCGCGTCCACCATTGGCCTGCCTTTGCGCCGTCCCCGTCCGATCCTGGAGCCGCCATGCCCCATCCTCGCCTCTTCGCCTGCGCCGCCGCCTGCGTTCTTGCGCTTGCCGCCCCCACACTTGCTGAGGCTCAGGGCGCGGGATCGACGGCGGCCGCCAGCCGGGGCGTGGCGGTCAAGCCGGTGTGGCGCGCTGTCAGTTTCACGACCCAGGCGCCGACGGCGGGCGGCCTCCTGGTCCTGCCCTTGAGCGGCGAAGCCGACCTTGCGACCCGGGCCGCGAGCCTGACGGAGGCCGAGCGCGCGGCGGTGACCCGGGCGCTGAACTCAGCCGACTTCTCCTACGACGCCCGGAAGACCCTGACCCTGCGGGGCATAGGCGCCTGGGACATGATCCTGGTGGTCGGCCTGGGCGAGACGCCGCCGGCCAAGGCCTATCAGTCGGCGGGCGCTGTGGCCGGGCGCGCGCTGATCGACGAGCCCGGCGCCGTGACGGTGCTGGCCGGCGGCCTGCCGGCG
Organism: uncultured Phenylobacterium sp.; assembly: GCA_964515365.1. Taxonomy (GTDB): domain Bacteria; phylum Pseudomonadota; class Alphaproteobacteria; order Caulobacterales; family Caulobacteraceae; genus Phenylobacterium. The sequence goes on from CAZERE010000032.1 coordinate 9,091, forward strand.
GAGGCGGCGTCCGAGTTCGCCATCGGGCTGGGGCTTGGCGACTATCGCTCCGACCTTCATCAGGCCAAGGCCCGCGAGCGCGCGACGCCGGGACCCGTGACCCTGGTGAGCGAGGCCGCCGCGGCGGCCGAGGGCCAGTATCGGCCGCGAGGGGAAGCGATCATCTCGGCCATGGCCTGGGCCCGGGACGTCTCCAATGAGCCGGCCAATATCGTCTATCCCGAGGTCTTCGTCGCCCGGACCCAGGCGGCGCTGGCCGGCGTGCCTGGCGTCTCGGTTGAGGTGCTGGATGTGCCCGCCATGCAGCGGCTGGGCATGGGCGCGCTGCTCGGCGTGGGCCAGGGCTCGGCGCGCCCGCCCCGGATGCTGATCGTGCGCTATCGCGGCGCCGGCGCGCCGGCCGATCCCGTGGTGCTGGCCGGCAAGGGGATCACCTTCGACACCGGCGGCATCTCCATCAAGCCCAGCACGAACATGGGCAATATGAAGATGGACATGTCCGGGGCCGCCAGCGTCACCGGTGCGGTCATGGCCCTGGCCAAGGCCCGGGCGCCGGTCAATGTGGTCGCCGTGGCGGCCCTGGCCGAAAACATGCCCGATGGCGGCGCGATCCGCCCGGCCGATGTCCTGACGGCGATGAACGGTAAGACCATCGAGATCGTGTCCACCGACGCCGAGGGACGTCTGGTCCTGGCCGACGCCCTGTCCTGGATCGACGCCAACCTGCAGCCGGCGGCCGTGGTCGATGTGGCGACCTTGACCGGCTCCGTGCGGACTGCGCTGGGGGACGAATATGCGGGCCTGTTCAGCCGCCACGACGCCCTGGCCGGCCAGCTCAAGGCGGCCGGCGAGGCGGTGGACGAGCCCCTCTGGCGGCTTCCCCTGCATCCCAGCTACGGGACCGATATCAGCTCGACCATCGCCGACCTGAAGAATGGCGGCGGTGAGGGCGCCGGGGCCGGCACGGGGGCCCACTTCATCGGCGAGTTCATCGATCCCGCCATCCCCTGGGCGCATCTGGACATCGCCGGCATGGCCTATGGGGCGGCCAATGAGGTCAAGCCCGCGGGTTCGGCCGGCTTCACCGTGCGCCTGCTGGAGCGGTTCGTGCGGGATTTCCAGCCCGTCGCCAGCCCTGAAACCTGATCGGAACGCCATGCTGATGCGCCCCCTCCTGCCAGCCGCCGTCCTCACCCTGCTCCTGGCCGCCTGTTCGCCCGGGGAAGAGGCCGCGCCTGGCCCGGCGCCGGCGCCGGCCTCGGAGCCTGCGGTCAGTGCGATCTCCATCACCGCGCCGCCCGCCTTCCAGGGGGAGTGGAACGCCGACCTTTCGGCCTGCGGCGGGGGCGGCGACGAGTCGCGCCTGACCATCGGCCCCGACACCATCGCCTTTTACGAAAGCCAGGGTGAGATCAGCGCCACCCGCCTTGAGGCCGACGGCCGCCTGGCCATCGAGGCGATGATGAGCGGCGAGGGCGAGACCTGGGTCGACAGCCGGGTGTTCCAGCTCTCCGAGGACGGCCAGACCCTGACGGATGTGAGCGAAGGCTCTGCGGGCCTGGTGCGCCGCCGCTGTCCTTAGGGTGCGTCTGGCGCCTGGGCCGAGATGAACGCCGCGACGGCGGCCCAGAGCGCCTGGTCATGGCCGATCCAGAGGTGGCCGCCGTCCTCGAACATGACGAGCTCGGCCGAGGGCGCCAGCTGCGCCACGTGGACCGCCGCGCGGTCGGTCCCATAGAGGTCATCGCGGGCGGCGATGGCCAGCACCGGACAGGCGATCTGGTCCAGGTCGTAGGGCGGCGGCGCGCCCGCGGTCGCCCCATCCATGATCAGGCCGTCCCGACGCCGGCTGATCGGCAGGATGTGGAAGAGGATCTCGCGCGCCCGACGACGCTCTGAGGCCGGGGCCTGGGCCAGCAGGGCCGGATCGGTCCCCAGGACCGTGCGGGTCATGAGGTCCGGCGCGGTCCTCATCCCCAGCCAGAACACAAGGTCCGAGCCCAGGGCGCCCTGGATGAGGGCGTCGACCAGGGGCGAGGCCGGCGCCCGGGCGTCCGGCGGCCGGTCCGGCGCATAGAGGGCCGGGGCGACCAGAACCAGCCCCAGGCAGAGGTCCGGATGGCGAAGGGCCAGTTGGGTCGCCGACAGGGCGCCGGCCGAGCCCCCGAGGATCACCGCCTTATCCACGCCGAGTTCCCTCAGCAGTGCGGCCAGGGCGTCGGCCTGCATTTCCGGGGTGGCGTCCGCCGGCATGGGGCTCTGCAGATAGCCGAACCGCGACGGCGCGATCCGCCGCACGCCTTCAAGGGGTTCGGAAAAGGCCAGGCCCTGGTCGAAGCCGCCGCCGCTGCCGTGGATGATCAGGACGGCGGGGCCCTGGCCGGCCTCGGCGTACTCCACCGGCCCGAAGGCGGTCTCGATCACCTGGCTGCGCCCGGCCAGGGCGGCGCGGGCGAGGGCCATGTCGCGATGATAGGCGCGCGCGCCAATCCCAAGGCCGGCCAGGACAGCCAGGGACAGGGTGGCGAGCAGGCCTATGGTCAGCGGGCGCAAGGACGGCGTCTCCAGGTTCGCGGACCTGAGGGGACGCCGTCTGCGGCGGTCCAGCCATGACGCCGGTCAAATCCCGCCCCCGAAGGGACGGGACGCCGGATCAGGCGCCGGCGGCCTGGGCCTTACGCTCGCGACGACGGCGGGTGAGGATGTGCTCGGTATAGCCGTTGGGCTGGACGCGGCCTTCGAACACCAGCGCCAGGGCGGCCTGGTAGGCGACGCTGGATTCAGGGTTCACGCTCATCGGCTGATAGAGCGCGTCGCCGGAGTTCTGGCCGTCGACCACCTTGGCCATGCGGGCGAAGGTCTCGCGCACCTGGGCCTCGGTGCAAACCCCGTGGTGCAGCCAGTTGGCGATGTGCTGGCTGGAGATGCGCAGGGTCGCCCGGTCCTCCATCAGCCCGACGTCGTGGATGTCCGGCACCTTGGAGCAGCCGACCCCCTGGTCGATCCAGCGGACCACATAGCCGAGGATGCCCTGGACGTTGTTGTCCAGCTCCTGGGCGACGTCGGCGGCGTTCCAGTTGGACTTGGCCAGCGGCAGGGTCAGCAGGTCTTCGAGGCCGGTGGGCTCGGTTGAGTCCATCGAGGCCTGCAGGGCGGCCACGTCCACCTGGTGGTAGTGCAGGGCGTGCAGCACGGCGGCGGTGGGCGAAGGCACCCAGGCGGTGTTGGCGCCGGCCTTGGGGTGGCCGATCTTGGCGGCCAGCATGTCCTTCATCATGTCAGGCGCCGCCCACATGCCCTTGCCGATCTGGGCGCGGCCGATGAAGCCGGTGGCCAGGCCGATCTCGACATTGCGCTTCTCATAGGCCGGCAGCCAGGGCTCGGCCTTCATGGCGTCCTTGCGGACCATGGGGCCAGCTTCCATGGCGGTGTGGATCTCATCGCCGGTGCGGTCCAGGAAGCCGGTGTTGATGAACACGATCCGCTCGCGGGCGGCGTAGATGCAGGCCTTGAGGTTGGCGCTGGTGCGGCGCTCCTCGTCCATGACGCCGATCTTGACCGTGTTGCGGGGGATGCCCAGGGCGTCCTCGACCAGGTCGAACAGATGGACAGCCAGCGCCACCTCGTCGGGCCCATGCATCTTGGGCTTCACCACATAGATGGAGCCGGCCGGGCTGTTGGCCTTCTGGCCCTTCAGGTCGTGCAGGGCGGCGGCGACGGTGATCAGGGCGTCGACGGCGGTCTCATAGGCGTCCTGGCCGCCGAAGCGCACCATGTCGGTGGTCATGTGGTGGCCGACATTGCGCACCAGCAGCAGGCTGCGGCCGCGCAGGGTCAGGTCCGAGCCGTCCGGGGCGGTATAGACGCGGTCGGCCTCGAGCCGGCGGGTCTCGGTGCGGCCGCCCTTGGGGAAGCTCGCCTCCAGGTCGCCGCGCATCAGGCCCAGCCAGTTGCGATAGACGCCTGTCTTGTCCTCGGCGTCCACGGCGGCGACGGAATCCTCGCAGTCCTGGATGGCGGTCAGGGCCGCTTCCACCAGCACGTCGGCGACGCCTGCCGGATCGTCCTTGCCGATATTGCTCGACCGATCGACCAGGATCTCCAGGTGCAGGCCGTTATGACGCAGCAGCACGCCGTCGGGGGCGTCCTTGGCCCCGCGCCAGCCGGCCAGCTGGCCCTCGGTGGCGAGGCTGGCCTCGGTCCCGTCCTTCAGGCGGACCACCAGGTCCTGGCCCTTGACCGCGTAGCTGACGGCGTCGGCGTGGGAGCCGCTCGACAGGGGCGCGACCTGGTCCAGCAGCTGACGGGCATAGGCGATCACCTTGCCGCCGCGCTCGGGATCATAGCCCTTGCCGCCGGTGGGCGGCTCCAGGGCGTCGGTGCCATAGAGGGCGTCATAGAGGCTGCCCCAGCGGGCGTTGGCGGCGTTCAGCGCATAGCGGGCGTTGGACACCGGCACCACGAGCTGGGGCCCGGCGAGGCGGGCGATCTCGGGATCGACGTTCTGGGTGTCGATCTTGAAGGCCGGCGGGGCGGGCAAGAGATAGCCGATGTCGCGCAGGAAGGCGGTCTGTTCGGAGATGCTGACATCCTGGCCGCGACGCTCGCGCCACCAGGCGTCGATGGTGGTCTGCAGCTCGTCCCGGCGCTTCAGCAGCTCGGCGTTGCGCGGGGTGAAGTCGGCCAGGATGCTTTCCAGAGCCGCCCAGAAGGCTTTCGGCTCTACGCCCGTGCCCGGCAGCAGCTCGCCTTCGACAAAGGCGTGCAGAAGATCGTCGACCGAAAGGGTGTTGCTGATGTCCATGCGCTTAACCAGGCTCTCGATATGGCGTTCTCGAAGAGGCCGCGGTTGACGCGACATCCTCGCTCGGCCGCTTTACTGCACGGAAGCGCGCGGCTTTGAAGCCCCTATCGCGAGACAGGCCCCTGGCCGGCGCGCACCTGCCTGCCGGCCGCCCCCGGAGATTGCAGGAAGAAGCTTGCGCAGGCGAGGGCGGGCCTGCGCAATTCCTTGCAGCCGATCGCCCATCCTGGGGAAGACGTCGCCCCGCGGCCTAGTTGTCGGAAAATCCGAACGGCGCACTGGTGCGTCGGATATCGTCCACCAGGATCTGCCGGCCGATGGGCGGCGCCGAGCGGGCGGTGCAGTCTGTGCGGTGACAGAGCCGGCAGGTGACGCCGATGGGGGTGGCTTGCTCCGGTCCCGGGCGATTCTGGGTATAGATCAGGCGATCGGCATGCTCGGCGGCGCAGCCGAGCGCGATGGCCCGCTCGACCCTCGGCGCCCCATAGGCGCCGCCGCCGGCGCTGACCGTGCGCGCGATCGAGAAGAAGCGCTGGCCGTCCGGCAGCTCCAGCCACTGGGTGACGATCTGGCGAGGCGTGCGGAAGGCGTGGTGCACCGACCACAGGGGACAGCCGCCCCCGTGGCGGGCGAAGGGGAAGCCCGCCCCGTCCAGCCGCTTGGAGACATTGCCCGCCTCATCGACCCGGATGAAGAAGAAGGGCGCCCGCTCCTGGCCGGGCTTCTGCAGGGTGGTCAGCCGATGGGCGGTCTGCTCGAAGCTGGCGGCGAACTGCCGGGCCAGGGCCTCGACGTCATAGCGCCGCGCCTCCACCGCCCGGGCGAAGGCGGTGTAGGGCATCAGGATGGCGGCCGCCGCATAGCTGGCCAGGGCCCTTCTCGTCAGGCGCTCGCCGCTCTCGGTGGCGAAGCTGCCTTCGGCGAGCACCGCGGCCACCTCGGCGCGCATCTCCAGATAGGCCAGTTGCAGGGCGAGCTGGAAGGTCTGGCTGGCGGTGTCCAGGGAGTCGTCCAGCAGGATCTCCTTGCGGTGCTGGTCGAGCCGGCGGACCGAGCCGACCATCACATTGGCCGGCAGGCGCCGCACCCGCAGGCCGTGGCGCGCCTTCAGATAGCCGGCCAGGCCCTCGTGGCTGGCCACGTTCTGGGCCAGGCGTTCGGCGGCGTCGTCCAGGGTCGGGAAGTTGTTGCGCCGCGCCGCCAGGAACCGGCGGGACTCCGCCACAGGGTCCGGCGCCTCGATGGCGCTCCCGGCCCCGGTGGCGTGGGCCTCGGCGGTGCGGTCGGCCAGGGCCAGCTGCTCTTCCTGATAGGCGGTGTAGAGGCGCAGCAGGGCCTCGGTGACGCCGGGAAAGTTGGTGGCCGCATCGCCGGTTTCGAAGGACGGCAGGTCGATGTCGGCGAACATCGGGTCCTTCAGCACCGCCTGCAGCCGGGCGGCGTCGTCGGAGTCGGCGTTGCCGGCCAGGGCGGCCACATCGATGCGGTAGGTCTGGGCCAGGCGCAGCAGCATCTCGGCGCTGAGCGGCCGGTGGTTTCTTTCCAGGAGCGCAATGTACGAGGCCGAAACCTCCAGGTCGGCGGCCATGTCGGCCTGGGTCAGGCCCAGGTCCCGGCGCATCCGTCGCAGATTGGCCCCCACATAGAGGCGGCGTTCAGTGGACATGGCCCCGTCTAGCGCGGAGTGGCCAACTTTACAACATTACAAGCAAAATCTGTAAAGTTTGACATCCCAACCGCGCGGGGGGTTCCGCAGGCCCGCCTCGCCCCTGTACCAGCGCCTCAAATCCCCGGCGGATTTCGAGGAGAAGCGCAATGGCCTACCAAGATCACATCACCAAGATGAGCGAGCTCATCACGAGCAAGAACGGGACCTGGGACGGGATCAATCCCGAATCCGTGGCCCGCATGCGGCTGCAGAACCGTTTCCAGACCGGCCTGGACATCGCCCGCTACACCGCGGCGATCATGCGCAAGGACATGGAGGCCTATGACGCCGACTCGTCCAAGTACACCCAGTCGCTCGGCTGCTGGCACGGCTTCATCGGCCAGCAGAG
>CAZERE010000032.1:15961-25252 GCA_964515365.1 uncultured Phenylobacterium sp.
CCAGTCGATGCACGAGAAGACCTCGGTCCCGGCCCTGATCGAAGAGCTCTACACCTTCCTGCGCCAGGCTGACGCCCGCGAACTCGGCATGATGTACCGCGACATCGACGCCGCCCGCGCCGCCGGCGACAAGGCCAAGGAAAAGACCCTTCTGGACGCCGTCGACAACTATCAGACCCACGTGGTTCCGATCATCGCCGACATCGATGCGGGCTTCGGCAACGCCGAGGCCACCTATCTGCTGGCCAAGAAGATGATCGAAGCCGGCGCCTGCGCCCTGCAGATCGAAAACCAGGTATCCGACGAAAAGCAGTGCGGTCACCAGGACGGCAAGGTCACCGTGCCGCACGAGGACTTCATCCAGAAGATCCGCGCCTGCCGTTACGCCTTCCTCGAGCTGGGCGTGGACGACGGCATCATCGTCACCCGCACCGACTCGCTCGGCGCTGGCCTGACCAAGCAGATCGCCGTCAGCCATGAAGCCGGCGACCTGGGCGACCAGTACAACAGCTTCCTGGACTGCGACGAGGTCGACGCCTCGCAGGTCGGCAACGGCGACGTCATCATCAGCCGCAATGGCAAGCTGCTGCGTCCCAAGCGCCTGCCGTCCAACCTGTTCCAGTTCCGCGAAGGCACCGGCGCCGACCGCTGCGTCCTGGACTCCATCACCTCGCTGCAGAACGGCGCCGATCTCCTCTGGATCGAAACCGAGAAGCCGCACGTCGAGCAGATCGCCTCGATGATGGACAAGGTCCGCGAAGTCATCCCGAACGCCAAGCTGGTCTACAACAACAGCCCGTCGTTCAACTGGACCCTGAACTTCCGCCAGCAGGTCTATGACGCCTACAAGGCGGCCGGTAAGGACGTCTCGGCCTATGACCGCGACAAGCTGATGAGCATCGACTACGACGCCTCCGAACTGGCGATCGAAGCCGACGAGAAGATCCGCACCTTCCAGGCCGACGGCGCCAAGCGGGCCGGCATCTTCCACCACCTGATCACCCTGCCGACCTATCACACGGCCGCCCTGTCCACCGACAACCTGGCCAAGCGCTACTTCGGCGACGAAGCCATGCTCGGCTACGTCAAGCAGGTGCAGCGCGAAGAAATCCGCCAGGGCATCGCCTGCGTGAAGCACCAGAACATGTCGGGCTCCGACATCGGTGACGATCACAAGGAGTACTTCGCCGGCGAAGCCGCGCTGAAGGCCGGCGGCGCTCACAACACCATGAACCAGTTCGGCTAAGCCGCTCGGTTCAAGGACGAGACGGAGGGCCCGGGGTTTCGACCCCGGGCCCTTTTTCGTGCGCACAACCGGGGACCGAAAGGTTCCTCTCCGACGCGAAAATGATCCCGGGAACAACCCGTGACCCTTGCGGCTTCCTTCACCACAAATGGGAGCCGACGACATGTTGAAATCTATTCTGACCCTTACCGCGACCGCGGCGCTGCTGGCGGCCTGCGGGAACAACGATCAGGCCGCCGACACCGATCAGACCGAGGGCCCGATGGTCTCGGCCTCGGAAGCCCCGCGGAACGAAGCGGTCGACACCGACCCCAATACCGGCGCCGACGGCCAGACCCCGGGCGCCAACTCCTTCACCGAAGACCAGGCGCGCGGCGCCATCGAAGAGGCCGGCTACACCGAGGTCGGCGCTCTGACGCAGAACGCCGAGGGCTTCTGGCAGGGCACGGCCATGCAGTCCGGCGCGCCGGTGCAGGTCTCCGTCGATTACCGCGGCGAAGTGACCACCCAGTAGTCGCCCAGCCCCAATCCCAACAAAGCTACGGAGTTTGATCCTATGACCAAGACCATCACCCGGTTGTTCGACAACCACACCCAGGCCCTGGCCGCCATCGACGACCTGGAGCGCGCCGGCGTCGATCACGACCGCATCAGCATCATTTCGAACAATGCCGACAACTGGCATGCCGGCCATAAGCATCCGGCGGGCGGCAAGGACGCCGGTCCGCTCGGCGACCGCAATGGCGATGGCGAAAATGACGTGGCCGACGGCGCCGGCAAGGGCGCGACCACCGGCGGCCTGATCGGCGGCGCAGGCGGCCTGCTCGCGGGTCTCGGCATGCTGGCCATTCCGGGCCTTGGCCCCGTGGTCGCCGCCGGCTGGCTCGCCTCGACGGCGGTCGGCGCAGCGGTCGGCGCGGCGGCGGGCGGCGCCACAGGCGGCCTGCTGGGCGCGCTGAAGGAAGCCGGCCATTCGGACGAGGACGCCAATGTCTATGCCGAGGGCGTTCGCCGCGGCGGCACCCTGGTCAGCGTGAAAGCCAAGGGTGACGACACCGCGCGTGTTGAGCAGATCCTGGTCCAGCAGCGCGGCGTCGACGCCGCCATGCGGGGTCCGGCCTATCGCGAGTCCGGCTGGGCGAGCTTCGATCACAACGCGCAGCCCTATAGCCGCGACGAGGTGGCCCAGGAGCGCCTGCGCTACCAGGAACCGCGATCCTTCGCCGCCGATGTCAGCGGCGAGCCGCGGGCGGCCGACACGGACCGCCGCGCCGGCGACACCGCCGTTGTGACGCCGATCCGCGGCGTCGACGTCTGATCGGGCTCATAGTCCCAAGGAGAGCGCCCCCGGCCTGCCAAGGCCGGGGGCGTTTTCGTATCCGCCTCAGCGGTCGGTGATCCCATAGGGCGAGAAGGGCTTGCGGCGGAAGGTGAGCCAGGCGGTGAAAATCAGGATCAGGCCGGCGCAGACATAGGCCGCGCCGCCGACCAGGGGTTTAGGTCCCCACTCGGCGACGCCCACGGCGGCCAGGCCCCAGGCGACCGCCAGGCCATAGGTCGGGACCTTCACGCGCTCGGCCACGATGGCGGCGATGAGCGTCGTGACCCCCACGCCGGCCAGGGCGGGAACCAGGGATTGCGCCGGATTGATCACCCCCTGGGCCGTCAGCACCGTCAGGATGTTTACTGCCGAGGCCACCGTCAGCCAGCCGGCCAGCAGGCCCAAGGGCCAGACCACGAGGTAGCGGGACAGGCCGACCAGGCCGAGATCCCGCGCCCTGGCGGCGATCAGGCCCCCGATCATGGCCCCGGTCGACGCCAGGATGATGGCCACCGTCGCCCAGTCGAGGTCGGCGGCCGAGGCGATGATCCACAGGCCGCAGCCCAGGCTCGCCAGGACCGACGGCCAGCCCACGCGGGCCATCAGATGGGGCTCGGCGCGGCCGGGGAGGGCCTGGAAGACCGCATAGAGGGCCAAGCCCGCATAGATGACGCCCCAGATCGAAAAGGCGTAGCCGGCCGCCCGGAGCGTCTGGTTTCCGTCCTCGGAGAATTCGGCGGCTGTCTGGCCCCATCCGGTCAGGGCCTGTAGGGCCGGAACCATGATCGCGAAGGTGACGGCCGCGATCACGGCGATCTTCCGGCCGGCGGTTCTATCGTTCATGTCGCACCTGTGGGGCCATGGCTTGAGCTTGCTGCGGGTCCTAACCCATGCCGAGCCAAACGGATCAGCGTCGCGACAAGGGTCCAGAAATCTCGTTCTATGTCGAGCAGGCGACAAACTTGACTATGGGCGCCATGCTTAGTGACGCTAGGGTTGTGCGCAAGGTCGGGGCGGCGATGTCGGAACATGAGGGCGAGGGCGATGCGGAGGCGGCCTCCGAGGTTCGCCATCGCACCGCAAACACCCTGCAGCTTCTGGCCACCCTGGCGCGGATGCGTGGGCAGAAGACCTCGGACCTCGAGGCCCGTCGCCAGATGACCTGGATGGCCGAGGCCATCGGCGCCCTGGGCGCCCTGGAGCGTCGCCGTTCGGGCGACAGCGTGGATTTCGCCGCCTATCTGGAAGAAATGGCTCAGGTCTGGCGCCGTCGGCAGGCCGGCCAGGCGGTGGAGGTGGTGGTCGAGGTCGATGATCTCAAGGTCCGCGACCAGGCGGCCTCGACGCTGGCCCTGATCACCAACGAGCTTGTCGGCAACGCCCTGACCCACGGCCTGATCGGCGCCGAGGCGCGGCTGATCCACATCACCCTGCGCCGGGAGTCCGGCGGCCTGGCGCGGCTGATGGTGGCCGATGGGGGACCCGGCTTCGACCCGGCCGCCGCTGCGGGGCGGGAGCGATTTGGACTCTGGCTGGCGCGGAGTCTGGCGGGACAGGTGCGCGGCGATCTGTCCCTGGCGCGCGGACCCAACGGGGGAATCAGAGCTCAGCTGACGTTTCCGGTGTGACCTGAGCATCCATTCCCGGCAGCAGGCGATCGTAGTTGCGGCGTAGCACGCCGTAGCATTCGCAGGCTGCGGTCTCCAGCAGGCCACGGTCGATGATGTCCACCTGACCCCGACGATAGCGGATGGCCCCCTTGTCCTGCAGGCTGCGCGCCACGGCGGTGACGGTGGTGCGCTGCACCCCCAGCATGTCGGCGAGATATTCCTGGGTCAGGGCCAGGGTGTCGCCCTCGACCCGGTCATGACAGGACAGGAGCCAGCGGCAGAACCGCTCCTCCACCGAGTGCAGGGCGTTGCAGGCCACCGACTGGGTGGTGCTGGCATAGACACCCTCGCCATGGGCGTCCACCAGGCTCCGCAGGGCGGGGCTTTCGGTCCAGGCCTCATGCAGCACGGCGACGCTGATACGAAGGGCCCGGCCCTTGGCCTGGACCACGGCCCGGCTGATGGCGGTCCGCGGACGGATGGCCGCCGGCAGCCCCACGGCGCCTTCCGGCCCGATCATCGCGGATTCGATCGCCGCCCCGTTCTCCATCAGGGTCATGAGCGAGATCACGCCGGTGAGCGGGAAATAGACATGGTCTATGCGGTCGCCAGGCTCCTCAAGCGCGCGGCCGCGTTCAAGATCAACCTGGACCAGGTGCGGGGACAGACGCGCAAAGTCGCCAGGGGGAAGCGCGGCCAGGAGCCTGTTCTGCAAGGGGGCCTCTGTATCGGGGAATCAGCACCGCCCCAGGGGCGAGATGCGAAGTTATCGATCCAGCACTGGCCAGACTGTCGAGGACTCGACACTGTTTGTCACAGAGCGCCCAAGGAAAGACGCCACTCGTATGATTTCGATTGGCGCGCCCTGATATTGATCAAGAGATATGTCGGCTGGCCGACGCAGGAGTCCCATGGGACGTCTTGCCGCACCCGGGATGGTAGCGTCGATTTCTGCTCGACCAGGTCCTAGGTTTTGCGCACGTCCCGACGGGCAAGAAAAAAGCCTTGGGGAAAGGTCTTGTTTTGAGGTGACCCGGGCGACGCCCGATGCTCAGGCAAGATAGAGGAAGGCCAGGGCCGCAGATCCAAGGGCGATCCGATACCAGGCGAAGGGCGCGAATCCGTACCGCCCGACGATCGTCACCAGGGTCTTGACCACCAGCAGGGCGGTCAGGAAGGCCATGGTGAAGCCGATGCCGATGCCCAGGAAGTCCTCGAAATTCAGCAGGTCCCAGGACTGGTAGAGATCATAGGCCGTGGCCGCCACCATGGTCGGGGCGGCGAGGAAGAAGGTGAATTCCGCCGCCGTCTTGCGCTCCACCCCCAGCAGCAGTGAGCCCATGATGGTGGCGCCCGAGCGGGACACGCCGGGGATCATGGCGATGCACTGGAAGAGGCCGATCAGCAGGGCGTTGCGCCAGGACAGGGTCTCGATGCTCATGATCCGGGCCGCCGGGGCGAACCGCTCGATCAGCAGAATGGCGACGCCGCCCACGACCAGGGAGATGGCCACGATCTCGGGGGATTCCAGCATGGCCTTGATGGCGTCATAGGCGAAGACGCCGATCACCATGGCCGGCAGCACCGCCAGGATGATGTTGCGGGCGAAGGCGATGTCGTCAGGCCTGGCCTTCAGCACGCCCAGACCGACATTCCAGAACCGCTGCGCATAGACCACCAGGATGGCCATGATGGCGCCGAGCTGCACGACGATCTTGAAGGTGGTCTCCGCCGGGCCCTTGAAGCCCAGCAGTTCGCCGGCCAGAATCATGTGGCCGGTGGACGAGACGGGAAGGAATTCGGTGATCCCCTCGATGATCCCGAGGATGATGACGCTGATAAGCGAATTCTGGTCCAAGCCGGCCCCCAAAAGTCCTGGGGGGTGCGATAGCGAATATCCCCATCCTTGGCGAGGCGGCGGGGCGCCTGAGACGGGGAAAGCCTGCAATTTCTCCTGACGCCCTGTCGGAGGAAGGCATAATCGCCCGTCCTTGGATCAACAGGAAGATCGCCCATGCTCTACGCCATCCTTTGCTATCACTCCGAGGCCATCGTCGGCGGCTGGTCCAAGGCGCAGGACGACGCGGTCATGGAAAAGCTGGACGTGGTCCACCAGAGGCTGGCCGCCGAAGGCCGGCTGGGGCCTGTCGCGCGCCTGCTGCCGACCTCCGCGGCCACCACCCTGCGCAAGGACAGCGAACCCCCGCTGGTTCTCGATGGCCCCTTCGCCGAGACCAAGGAGCAGCTGCTGGGCTTCTACATCGTCGACTGCGACGACCTGGATCAGGCGCTCGAGATCGCCCGCGAGCTGGGGCGGGCCAATCCCGGCGGCGCCTATGAGCTGCGGCCGATCGGCGTGTACCATTCCAGCGCCCTGCCGGCCGACACAGGGCGATGAGCGACCTGGCCTGGATCGACGGGGCCCTGGCGGCCGCCCGGCCCCAGGCCATGGCCGCCCTGCTGCGCTACTTCCGCGACCTGGACATCGCCGAGGAGGCCTTTCAGGAGGCGAGCCTCCGGGCCCTCCGGAACTGGCCCGACAAGGGCCCGCCGCGGGATCCCACCGCCTGGCTGATCTTCGTCGGGCGTAACGCCGCCCTGGACGGGGTGCGCCGCAAGGCCCGCGAAGCCCCACTGCCGCAGGAGGTGCTGATCTCCGACCTGGAGGACGCCGAGGCCGACCTGGTGGAGCGGCTGGACGGCGCCGACTATCGCGACGACGTCCTGCGGCTGCTGTTCATCTGCTGCCATCCCGACCTGCCGGCCACCCAGCAGATCGCGCTGGCCCTGCGGATCGTCTGCGGCCTGAGCGTGGCCGAGATCGCCCGGGCCTTCCTGGTGGGCGAGAGCGCCATGGAGCAGCGGATCACCCGGGCCAAGGCCAAGGTGGCCAAGGCCGGCACGCCCTTCGAGACCCCGAGCGCGGTGGAGCGAGCCGAGCGCCTGGCCGCGGTGGCGGCCATGGTCTACCTGCTGTTCAACGAGGGCTATTCCGCCAGCGGCGGCGAGGCGCCCCTGCGCAGCGGGCTCTGCGACGAGGCGATCCGCCTGGGGCGGCTGTTGCTGCGCCTGTTTCCCGCCGAGGCCGAGATCATGGGCCTGACCGCCCTGATGCTGTTGCAGCACGCCCGCGCCCAGGCCCGCTTCGACGCCGACGGGGCCATCGTCCTGATGGAGGATCAGGACCGCACCCACTGGAACGGCAAGATGATCGCCGAGGGTCTGGCCCTGATCGACAAGGCCATCCGCCATCGCCAGCCCGGCCCCTATCAGATCCAGGCGGCGATCGCCGCGCTGCACGCCCGCTCGCCCCGGGCCGAGGACACCGACTGGCCGCAGATCGCCGGCCTCTACCAGGCCCTGGAGCATCACATGCCCTCGCCGGTGGTCACGCTCAACCGGGCCGTGGCGGTGTCGAAGACCGAGGGACCTGCGGCGGCGCTGGACCTGATCGAGCCTCTGGCCAACCGGCTTGACGCCTATTTCCATTTCCATGGGGTGAGGGGGGCCATGCTGCTGAAGCTGGAGCGCAAGGCTGAGGCCCGCGAGGCCTTCGACCGCGCCATCGCCCTGGCCCGCACGCCCGCCGAGGCCGCGCACATCCGCCAGCACATCGACCACCTGCAGGCCGAGGCGGCCCCGCCCTGAGCTCAAACAAAAACCCCCGGCCGTGAGGCCGGGGGTCCATGTGGTCGAACCTGTCTCCCGACCGAGGTCGGGGAAGCGGTCTTAGTAGCCCTGGATGCGGGCGTAGCGGTCGCGATGGTAGCCCTGGTTGCCGAAGGCCGCCTCGGCCGCACGGGCGCGCTTCATGTAGAAGCCCGCGTCGTGCGCGTCGGTCATGCCGATGCCGCCATGCATCTGGACCATTTCGTTGGACACCAGATGGAAGACGTCGCCCATCTTGGCCTTGGCCAGGCTGACCAGTTCCGGAACGTCCGGGGTGTCGGCGTCGATCGCCTGGAGGGCGGCTTCGACGGCCGAGCGGGCCAGTTCGAGATCGGTGAACATCTTGGCCGCGCGGTGCTGCAGGGCCTGGAAGGAGCCGATGACCTGGCCGAACTGCACCCGGACCTTGAGGTAGTCCAGGGTGATTTCGAAGGCCTGCAGGGCCGAGCCGAGCATTTCGGCGCAGAGGCCGGCGCGGGCGCGATCCAGGGTCTTCTCCAGCAGGGCGTAGCCCTTGTCGACTTCGCCCAGAACCGCGTCTTCACCCACTTCGACGCCGTCGAAGGTGATGTTGGCGGCGCCGCGGCTGTCGGCCAGGTGCAGACGCTTGCGGCTCACGCCCTTGGCGTCGCCGGCGACCAGGAACAGGGTGATCCCGTCGGTGTCGCCCGGCTTGCCCGAGGTGCGGGCCGAGACGACCAGCAGGCCCGCGGCCATGCCTTCCAGCACGAAGGACTTGGAGCCCGACAGCTTGTAGCCCGAACCGGACTTTTCAGCCTTCAGGGCGACCTTTTCCGGCGCGTGGTGGGCGCCTTCGTCGATCGCCAGGGCGCCGACGACTTCGCCGCCGGCGATCTTCGGCAGCCATTCCGACTTCTGGGCGTCGGAGCCGCCGAGCACCAGGGCCGAGGCCGTGGCTAGGCCCGAGGCCAGCAGCGGAGACGCGGTCAGGGTGCGGCCGGTTTCCTCCAGGATCAGGCCCATGGAGAGGTAGCCGAAGTCCGAGCCGCCGTATTCCTCGGGGATGATCACCCCGGCCCAGCCCATCTCGGCCATTTCGTTCCAGGCGTTGGCGTCGTAGCCAAGCTCGACCCCGCTGTCGCGCATCTTACGGAAGGCGGTGACGGGAGACTTTTCCTGCACCCAGCTCTTCGCGGCGTCGCGGAGCATTGTCTGTTCTTCGTTGAGAACGGCCATCTTATTGTAATCCCTATGAAATTCTATTGAGTGCTTATTTGGGGTCGGGCAGGCCGAGGATGCGCTTGGAGATGATGTTGTTCTGCACCTCCTGCGAACCGCCATAGATGGTCGTCGCCTTGCCACCCAGCCAGGAGCGCACGGCGCCCAGCTCTTCGGCGGTGAAGTCGTCGCCTTCCCAGCCCACCCCATCTTCTCCGGCGAGACGAAGGGCCATTACTGCCAGCACAGCCGAGGGTATGAAAGGA
>CAZERE010000033.1:0-11263 GCA_964515365.1 uncultured Phenylobacterium sp.
AGGGCCAGCAGGTTGGTCTGGAAGGCGATCTCGTCGATCACCCCGATGATCTGGCTGATCTGGGTCGAGGACTGCTCGATCTGGCCCATGGCCGCGACCGCCTCGCCGACCACCTTGCCGGAGGCCTCGGCGTTGCCACGGGTCACGGCGACGGAGTCGCGGGCCAGCCGGGCGCTCTCGGCGCTCTTGCGGACCGTGGCGGTGATCTCGTCGAGGGCCGCGGCGGTCTCTTCCAGGCTGGCGGCCTGCTGCTCGGTGCGGCGCGACAGGTCGTCGGCGCCGGACGAGATCTCGGTCGCGCCCGAGGTGATCGCCCCGGTGGTGGAGGCGATGGCGCCCATGACGTCTTCGAGCTTGGCCACCGCGGCGTTGAAGTCGTCGCGGAGCTTTTGATATTCGCCGGGGAAGTCGGTCTCCAGCCGGTAGGTGAGGTCGCCGTCGGCCAGGTGCGATAGGGCCTGGGCCAGTTCGCCGACCACCCGGGCCTGTTCCTCGGCCACGGCCGCCGCGGCCTCGGCGCTCTGGCGACGGGTCTCTTCGGCCGAGTGGCGGGTGGCTTCCTGATCGGCGCGCAGCTGCTCCATCTGGAGCTGGTTGTCGCGGAACACGGTGAGGGAGCGGACGATGGCGCCCAGCTCATCCTTCCGGGCCAGGGCGTCGAGATTGACCTCGTTGTCGCCGCGCGACAGGCGCTCGGTGGCGCCGGCGATCCGCTGGACGGCCCGGCGCATGGTTAGCACCGACATCAGCGCCAGGGCGCCGGCCGCCAGCAGCGTGACCAGGACGACCGCGATGGTGACGTTGCGGGCCAGGGTGGCGCGGGCCTCGCTGGCGGCGGCGCGGGCGTCGGTGGCGGCCTGGGTCTGCTCGACGATGGCGCCCAGATTGGCGGACATCTCGCTGTATTGCTCTTCGAACGGCGCGGCGAAGCTGGCGGCGGTGGTGAAGTCCACCGAGAGCATGGCCACGATGATGTCGAGGGCGTCGTGGGTTTCTTTCAGGTCCTGGATCAGGGTGTCGAAGGCCGCGTGCTGGCTGGCCGGCGCGGCGGCCTTGGCGGTGGCCGCGTCGGCGGCGATGGCGTTGACCTCGGCCAGCATCTCCTGGGCCTGGGCCTCGATGGTCTCGACCTCAAGCGCCGCGGCCTGCTTGGTCAGGAGGAAGTAGAGCTCCCCGTGAACGGCGTTGATCCGTTCCGAAATCCGCTGGATCCGCAGGCTGTTGGGCATGTCGGTGAGAACCACCTGCTGCAAGGCCTGGGTCTGGGCCTGCTGCATGTAGATGGTCCCGCCCGCAACCGCGGCGAGCATAAGGAGCGCAAAGGCCGGCGCGAAGCCGATCTTCACGATCAACGGTAAGTCCACGAGCCGAAATCGCATTGTCGCTCCATCCCCTGACACGTCCGATCGCCATCGGACGGCGGCATGATGAACGGCAGGTTGCTAACAGTTCCTCACCGAGGGTTGCGTTCCTACTCCGGCTCGCCTGGCGGATCGCCTATATAGAGACGGCGCAAGTGCAGGCAGGGGCGTTGGTCTGCGATCATTATGGTTTATTATTATTTACTATCGTTTTCTTGCGTGGATTAGACAATTTTAACCTGAATCCCCGATGGTGCTCTCACTTCCGGTCTAGAAGGAGTGGGTAGGTGAAAAAGATCATCGCAATCGGTGGGGGCCTCTTCGTGAGCCTCGTTCTGGCGAACGCCTCTGTGGCGGCTTCGTTTGAAGAAAGCATGGCTCGTTGTCTGTCAAAGCACGCCAATACGCGTGAAGCGGCGACGGTCATGCTGGAATGCAGCGCGGACAGCGGCAAGCTGTCGGGCTGCAAGGTCCTGCAGGACAGCGCTGCAGGCAAGGGTTTCGACAAGGCCGCGCTCTGCGTCGCCGAAGTCCTGCCCATGGGTTCCAAGACGGGCCAGGTTAAGGTCCCGATGCGGTTCCCTGGCAGCTAAGCCAGACAGTTTCGTATTCTTACGATCAGACGCTCCCGCGCTCCGCGCGGGGGCGTTTTTCGTTGAAGCTCAGGCTTTCAGCCGGGCCATCAGGGCTTGGGCCGCGGCTGGCGCGCGCACCTTGCCTTCGCTGATGAAGAAGGCGAACACCTCGCGGGCCTTGGCCTTCGGCGCGGCGTCCAGCATCGGCAGGTCGTCGGGCGCGTCTCCGGCGGCATAGGCCTGCAGGCGGTCGGCCCACTGGTCCAGCGCCTTGGGGCCGTAGCCGGTCTCGATCTCGTCGGACCCCGCCATCAGCCGGGCATAGACGAAGTCGGCCACCGGATCGGCGATCATCGGAAACTCGGCGTGCTCGGTCAGGCAGACCGCCACATTGCGCGCCCGGCACATGGCCAGGAAGGCCGGATCGGCGAAGCTTCCATGTCGCACCTCGACCGCATGGCGCAGGGGCAGGCCCCCCAGCGTCGGCGGCAGCAGGTCCAGAAAGCCCTCGAAATCGTCGGCGTCGAACCGCTTGGTGGCCATGAACTGCCAGAGGATCGGCCCCAGGCGGTCGCCCAGCTCGGCGATCCCCTGGTTCAGAAACTTCCCCACCGACTCGCCGGCGTCGCGCAGCACCTTGCGGTTGGTGCAGAAGCGCGAGGCCTTGAGGGTGAAGATGAAGCCCTCCGGGGTGGCGGCCGCCCATTTGGCGAAGCTCTCCGGCTTCTGGCTGGAATAGTAGGTCGAGTTGATCTCGATGACCGGCAGGTGCGCGCTGGCATAGGCCAGTTCGTCGGCCTGCCGCAGACCCTGAGGATAGAAGACGCCCCGCCAGGGCTCGAAGGTCCAGCCCCCGATTCCTGCGCGCACCTGTCCGGTCATCGGTCGTCGTCCTTTTACTTGCGGGCCGCCGCGGTGGCGTCGCGCGCGGCCTTGAACTCCGAGCCCGCCTTCCACTCCGGCCAGTCGCTGGAATTGGCCAGGTCGAGGCCAAGCTGGAACAGCATGTCGGCGTCCTGGGCCATGCCTTCAAGGTTCCAGTCGGGGCCGTATTCATCGGCCGGCTGGTGATACTGGACGGCGGTATAGTCCCGCGACCAGGCCTGGCCGGCCTCGATCCCGCCCTCGACCAGATCCTGGCCGGAACGGAACGAGATCGACGGCACGCCGGCGCGCACGAAGGGGAAGTGGTCGGAGCGGAAGAAGCTGCCGGCCTCGGGGCGGGGATCGGGCTTGAAGGTCCGCCCTTGCGCCTCGCCCTGGGCGATCAGCAGGTCCTGCAACTGCGAGGCCGCGTCCCCGGCCGCAGAGAAATCCCTGGCCGGACCGGCCGGTGACGGGGCGTCAAGGTTCAGCACGGCCACGGTGGTTTCCAGCGGATAGAGCGGGTTGGCGGCGTAGTATTCCGATCCCAGCAGCCCCTTTTCCTCCGCCGTCACCAGCAGGAAGCCGACGCTGCGTTTCGGCGCCGGCCCTTCGGCGAAGGCCCGGGCGATCTCCATCACCGCGCCTATGCCCGCGGCGTTGTCCACGGCGCCATTATAGATGGTGTCGCCGGCCGCATCGGGCGCGCCGACGCCCAGATGATCCCAGTGGGACGTATAGAGAATGCGCTGGTCGGGCCGTTCGGCGCCCGCCACCTCGGCCACCACGTTCTGGCTGACGATCTGGCGCGCATCGACGTCGAAGGCGGTGGAGAAGGTCACGCCCTCCAGCAGGCGCGGCTGGAAGTCCCGGGTCTGGGCCTCGGCCTTGAGGGCCTCGAAGTCCAGCCCGGCCCGGGCCAGCAGATCGACGGCCACGTCCCGCTGGATCCAGCCCTCGACCGGCACATGGGCCTTGGCGGGCTCGGCGCGGATGATGTCGAAGATCTCATTGGTGTTGGAGTTCTTGACCGTCGCCCAGCCATAGGAGGCCGGCTCGGACTCGTGGACGACCAGCAGGCCCAGCGCGCCCTGGCGGGCGGCCTCTTCATACTTGTAGGTCCAGCGGCCGTAATAGGTCATGGCCTTGCCGCCGAAGTCGCCCTCGCCGGCCTCATAGTCGGGGTCGTTGACCAGGACCACGACCACCTTGCCCTTGACGTCCATGTCCTTGAAGTCGTCCCAGTCGCGCTCCGGCGCCACGACGCCATAGCCGGCGAAGACGATCGGGGCGTTGTCGATATCGACGCGCTCAGCGCCGTTGGCCGCGGCGCGGATGGCGATCTCTTCGCCCTGGCGCAGGGTGATCGACGCGCCCGGGGCCAGGAAGGTCGCCTCCACGGGGCCCTCGATCTCGAAGCGGGCCAGGGGCACGTCCTGGGTCCAGAGGCGCTGGCCGTCCTTCAGATCGCCGGCGGGGCTGAGGCCGGCGGCCTTCAACTGCTCGACCATATAGGCGATGGTCTTGGCCTCGGCCGGGGTGGCCGGGGCGCGACCTTCAAAGGCGTCGGAGGCCAGGACCTCGACGTGCTGGCCGATCCGCTCGCCGGAAATGGAGGGGGCGCCCAGGGCGGGCGCCGTGATCAGGGCCGCTGAGGCGACCGCCGCAAAAAGGAGCGTTTTCATTGAGACTCTGCGCAGGGTTGTGGTTTAGGGCGGAGCCTAGCTGCGGCTTGGGCGCCACGCCACCGGGGATGTTACCTGTGTGACGGCGAGGTCCGAGGTTTATATCGGCGCTGCAATTCCCGGGTCGCGAACCTGTGGTTTGGGAAGCGCCGCTGTTTAGGCCGCATTACCCCCTGGGGCGATATGATGACTTCCGATTCGCGGCCGAGGCCTACCAGGACTGCCATGCGTCTGACGTCTTCGCTCGCCATTGCCGCCCTTCTCGCCCTCGGCGCCTGCGCCACCGCCCGGGACGCCGAGATCGATATGCCCGAGGCCTATCCGACCCTGGATGCGAACGCGGCGTCCGCCGGGGCGCTGGACGCCTGGTGGCTGTCCTTCAGCGACCCGGAGCTGAACGCCCTGATCGACGAGGCCCTGACGCTCAGTCCGGACGCCCAGAGCGCGGCGGCCCGCCTGCGTGAGGCCCGGCTGACGGCCACCAGCGCGCTCACCACCTTCCTGCCCCAGGGCCAGCTGACCGGCTCGGCCCGGCAGACCGAGACCGAACAGGTCGATGGCGAGGAGATCAGCGTCCCGGGCCTCTCCACCTCGGGGACCAGCGAAAGCTACCAGGGGGCGTTCAATGTCAGCTGGGAGCTGGACCTGTTCGGCCGCTTCTTCGCCGTGCGCCGCGCCGCCCAGGGCGACACGGCCGCCGCCCGCTTCGCCTATGAAGGCGCCCGCGCCAGCCTGGCGGCCAATGTCGCCGACGCCTATTTCCAGGCCCGCGGCCTGGCCATCCAGCTTGAGGACGCCCGGGAAAGCGCCCGCGTCCAGCAGTCCCTCTATGATCTCGCCCAGCAGCGCGTCGATATCGGCATCGCCGCCCGTTCGGACTCCGACCGGGTGGCCGGCGAACTCGCCCAGGCCAGGAGCCAGGTGGAGAACCTCGAGGCCGAGCTTCAGGCCCAGCAGCGGACCCTGCTGGTGCTCGTCGGCCGCGGGACCGCGCCCCTTGATGGTGTCTCGACTCCGCCCCTGACCGGCCTGCCGCCGCCGGTTCCCGCGGCCGTGCCGGGCGAACTCCTGGCCCGGCGGCCCGATGTCCGCGAGGCCGAGGCCCGGGTGCGTTCGGCCGCCGGTCGCCTGGCGGTGGCCCAGCTCGCCTTCTTCCCGACCTTCACCCTGACGCCGGGGCTCGGCATCTCGCGCACGGTTCAGCCGGGCTATGAGGCCACGACCCAGAACTGGAGCATCGGGGCCAACGTGTCCCAGCCGGTGCTCAACATCCCCCAGCTCCTGCTCGACCTGCGCGCCCAGGACGCCCGCACCGAACAGGCGGTGATCGCCTATGAAAAGGTGGTGCAGACCGCCTATGGCGAGGCTGAAAGCGCTCTTGTGCGGCTGTCGGCCGATCGGCGCCGGGTGGACTTGCTGACCGACGGCGAAGCCCGGGCCGAGCGGGCCTATCGGTCGGCGCGGATCGGCTATGACGCCGGCCTCACCGATCTGCAGACGGCGCTCGCCGCCGAACAGACCTGGCGCGCCACCCGCGCCCAGCTCACCAGCGCCCAGGTGCAGTCCCAGCGCCGGGCGGTTCAGGCCTTCAAGGCCCTCGGCGGCGGCTGGCCGTCGCAGGACCTTCCTCTCAACACCCAAGCCCGCTGAGGCGGACGGCATGATGCAGATCAAGACTTCTCCGGCGACCCGCCGCAAAGCCCCGGCCGCCCTGATCGTGATGATCGCCGGCGCCTTCGTCCTGGCCGCCTGCAGCGAGGATGCGCCCCGCGAAACCGCCGAGCAGCAGGCCCGCGCCGTCACGGTGGCGCCGGTGGCCGCCCGTTCGATCACCGGCTCCGTCGCCGCCTCCGGCCCCCTGGTCCCGCGGGAGGAGGCCGCCGTCAGCGCCGAGATCGCCGGCTACCGCGTCGCCCGCGTCCTGGTGGAGCCCGGCGCCTATGTCCGCAAGGGTCAGACCCTGGCGGTCCTCGACGGCGCGCTGCTCCAGTCGCAGCTTCAGCAGCAGGAGGCGGCGCTCGCCCAGGCCGAGGTGCAGGCCCAGCAGGCCGAGAGCCAGGCCGCCCGCGTCGAAGGGCTCGAAGGCCAGGGCGTCCTGTCCAACGAACAGATTGAACAGCGCCAGTTCCAGGCCCAGAGCGCCCGGGCCCAGGCCCGCGCCCAGGCCGCTGGCCTCGCCGATCTTCGCGCCCGCCAGGCGCGGCTTTCGGTGAGCGCGCCGGTGTCCGGCCTGGTCCTGGCGCGCAATGTCCGCCCCGGCGACCAGTCAGGCGCAGGGACGACCCCGTGGTTCGTCATCGCCCGCGACGGTCTGATCGAGCTTCGCGCCGAGGTGTCCGAGGCCGATCTCGCCCGCATCCGCGAGGGCCAGTCGGTTCAGGTGACCCTGCAGAATGGCGAGACCGTCCAGGGGACGGTGCGCCTGGTGAGCCCGCAGGTGAACGCCCAGACCCAGCTGGGCGAAGTCTGGATCCGTCTGCCCAACCGTCCCGACATCCGCGCCGGCGGCTTCGCCAGCGCCGCCTTCGAAGGGGGCGGGGCCTCGTCCCTGACCGTGCCCGAGACCGCCGTCCGCTATGACGGCGACGGCGCCAGCGTCATGGTGGTGGGCGAGGACAACCGGGTGAAGCGCGTCGCCGTCTCCACCGGCGCCCGCGGCGGCGGCCACGTCGAACTGGTCCGCGGGCCTCCGGCCGGCGCCCTGGTGGTCGAGAGCGCCGGCTCCTTCCTGCTTGAGAACGATATGATCCGGCCGGTTCGCGCCTCGGCCTCGGCCCCGGCCGCGAAGTCCGCTGCGCCGACCCCCAAGACTGAGCCGGCGAAATGAGCGCCGAACGCCCCCTGGGCCTATCCACCTGGGCGATCCGGAACCCGGTTCCGGTCATCGTCCTCTTTGTCGCCCTGACGCTGGCCGGGATGATTTCCTATGGAAATCTGCCGGTGAAGCTGTTCCCCAATGTGCAGTTCCCCATGGTCTCGGTGACCGTGACCCAGAGCGGCGCGGCGCCCGGGGAGATGGAGACCCAGATCACCCGGCCGGTGGAGGACGCCCTGGCCGGCATCCCCAACGTCAAGAACATCTATTCGACGGTGACCCAGGGCGCCTCGGTGACCAATGTCGAGTTCGAACTCGGCGAGGATCTCCAGAAGGCCACCGACGACGTCCGCTCGCGGATCGACCAGACCCGGGCGGTCCTGCCGCGGGAGATCGACGAGCCCACGGTTCAGCGGGTCGAACTCGATTCCCAGCCGATCATGACCTATGCGGTCGCCGCATCGGGCATGTCCGATGTGGAGCTGTCCTGGTTCGTCGACGACACCCTCGGCCGGGCCCTCCAGGCCAGCGAGGGCGTGGCCCAGGTGGCCCGCGTCGGCGGTGTGACCCGCGAGATCAATGTCGTCCTCGATCCCGACCGCCTGGCCGCTCGCGGCCTGACCGCGACCCAGGTCAACAACGCCCTGCGCAGCTTCGACCTCGACGCCCCCGGCGGGCGGGTGACGATTGGCGGCCAGGAGCAGAACCTGCGGGTGCTGGGCGCCGTCGACAGCGTCGAGGCCCTGCGCGAACTGACCATCCCCACCGGCCAGGGGGGCTTCGTCCGCCTGTCGGACATCGCCGATGTGGGCGACGGCGCCTCGGAGCCCCGCGGCTTCGCCCGGCTCAACGGCCAGCCCGTGGTCGGCTTCATGGTCATGAAGACCCGCGACTCCAGCGACGTGGCCGTCGAGGACGGGGTCCTGGAGGCCCTGGCCGAACTGGAGAACCAGTACGAAGGCGTGACCTTCACCAAGATCTTCTCCTCGGTGGACGAGACCCGGGCGAGCTTCCACGCCACCCAGAACGTCCTGCTGGAGGGCATGGGCCTGGCCGCCCTGGTGGTCTTCGTCTTCCTGCGCAACTGGCGCTCCACGGCCATCGCCGCCGTCGCCATGCCGCTCTCGCTGATCCCCACCTTCTTCGTGATGGACCTGCTCGGCTTCTCGCTGAACATCGTCACCCTGCTGGGCCTGACCCTGGTGATCGGCATCCTGGTCGATGACGCCATCGTCGAGGTGGAGAATATCGAGAAACGGATCGTCGCCGGCATGCGGCCCTTCCAGGCCGCCCTGGAAGGCGCCGACGCAATCGGCCTGGCGGTGGTGGCCACCACCGCGTCGATCGTGGTGGTGTTCACCCCGGTCTCGTTCATGGGCGGCATGGCCGGCCAGTTCTTCCGGGAGTTCGGCATCACCGTCTCGGTGGCCGTCATCTTCTCCCTGCTGGTGGCCCGCCTGCTCACCCCGCTGATGGCCGCCTATCTGCTCAAGCCGGTGGCCCATCCCCAGGAGCGCAAGCCGTTCAAGGGCTTCTATCGCAACACCCTGGAATGGGCCCTGGACCACAGGATCGTGGCCTGCATCGCCGGCGGGGTGCTGTTCATTTTCTCCCTGGCGCTGATCCCCCTGCTGCCCCAGGGATTCCAGCCGGCCGGGGATCCCGACTATCTCTATGTGAACGTCCAGGGGCCGCCCGGCGCCACGGCCGAGCACATGGAAGGCGTGGTCCGCGACATCACCAGCACCTTCTCCGAACGGCCTGAGGTGACCAATATCTTCGCCCAGATCGGCTCGACCGTGGTCGCCCAGGGTCCCGGCGGCGGCGGCGGCGGCGGCAGCGACCTGCGCAGCGGCACCATCACCGTTCTGCTGGACGAGGGGCGCAACCTGTCCGGCGCCGAGATCCGCCGCGAGATGCGCGAGGCCCTGCGTGAGATTCCCGACGCCCGGGTGACCTTCCTCGATGGCCAGGGTCAGGCGGGTCTGCAGATCGTGCTGACCAGCGAAAACCCCGACGCCCTGCGCGAGACCGCCCTCGAACTTGAGCGGCAGATGCGGGACGTGCCCGAGATCGCCGAACCCAGGCCCTCGGTGCCGCCCACCGGTCCTGAGCTGATCATCCGGCCCCGGGCCGCCGAGGCCGCGCGGCTGGGCGTCAGCGCCGAACAGATCGCCACCGTGGCCCGGGTGGCCACGGTCGGCGATATCGACGCCAATGTGGCCAAGATGACCATCGGCGAGCGACGCCTGCCCATCCGCCTGCGGCTGCCCGCCGATGCGCGCACCGACCTGGAGGCCATCCGGGGCCTGCGCCTGCCCACAGCCACCGGGGACGTGACCACCCTGGGCGCCGTGGCCGATGTGGAGTTCCAGGCCGGTCCCGCCCGTATCGAGCGCCTGAACCGCAGTCGTCAGCTCACCGTCCAGGCCGAGCTGAACGGCGTGGAACTGGGCGACGCCAACCAGAAGGTCCAGGCCCTGCCGATCATGCAGAACCTGCCGGACGGCGTGGCGCCCGCCGCCACTGGCGAGTTGGAGGCCATGCAGGAGCTGTTCGGCGCCATGGGCCTGGCGATCTTCGCCGGGGTCTCGATGATCTTCGCCGTGCTGGTCCTGCTGTTCCGCAGCTTCTTCAAGCCGGCGGTCATTCTCTCGGCCCTGCCCCTGGCCGTGGGGGGCGCCTTCCTGGGGTTGCTGGCCTTCCAGCTCTCCCTGTCGATCCCCTCGATGATCGGCTTCCTGATGCTGCTCGGCCTGGCGGCCAAGAACTCGATCCTGCTTGTGGAATACACGATCGAGCGCGAGCGCGAGGGCATGCCCCAGCGCGACGCCCTGATCGAGGCCTGCCGCGAGCGGGCCAGGCCCATCGTCATGACCACGGTGGCCATGGCCGCGGGCATGCTGCCCACGGCGCTCGCCCTGGAGAAGGGGGCGGAATTCCGCCAGCCCATGGCCGTGGCCGTCATCGGCGGCCTGATCACCTCGACCATCCTGTCGCTGGTGCTGGTGCCGGTGGTCTATGAGATCGTGGACGACTTCGAGCGCTGGCTGGCGCCCAAGCTCGGCCGCCTGATCACGCCCCGCGAGGCGCCGGGTCCGGCCGTGCCGGAGGACCGGCTCTAGATCTCGCCGCGCAGGACCTGGGCGAACTGCTCGGGATCGACATTGCCGCCGGACAGGACGAGCGCGACGCTCGTCTTGCCGGCGACGTCGATCTTGCCGGCCAGCAGGGCCGCCAGGGCCGCGACGCCGCCGGGCTCGACCACCAGCTTCAGCGTCGAGAAGGCGTAGCGCATGGCCTCGGTGATCTCGCGATCGCTGACCAGGGCCACGTCCGCCACGGTCTGTTGCAGGACCGGAAAGGTCAGCACGCCGGGGGCCGGCGATTCCAGGGAGTCGCACAGGGACCGGCCGGTGGGCTTGAAGGTCTGGCGCTCGCCGGCCTGCAGGGATTTCAGCGTGTCGTCGAAGGCCTCCGGCTCGACGCCCACCATGGCGGTCTGCGGGCTCAGCCCCTTCACCGCCGTGGCCAGCCCGGCCAGAAGCCCGCCGCCGCTGATCGGAGCGGCCACCACGTCCAGGGTCGCGCCGGCGGCCTTGGCCTGGGCCACCAGCTCCAGGCCCACCGTCCCCTGGCCGGCGATGATGTGCGGGTCGTCGAAGGCCGGGACGACCACCGCGCCGCGCGCCTGGGCGATCTCGGCGGCGATGGCCTCGCGGCTGTCGGTCAGGCGATCGTAGAAGCGGACCTCGGCGCCATAGCCCTTTGTGGCGGCGACCTTCACCGCCGGCGCGTCCTGGGGCATGACGATCAGGGCGGGAATCCCCAGCAGCCGGGCGGCCAGCGCGACACCTTGCGCGTGGTTGCCTGAGGAGAAGGCCACCACGCCGCGGGCGCGCTCGTCGGCGTCCAGCTGAACCAGGCGGTTATAGGCCCCCCGGAACTTGAAGGCGCCGACCC
>CAZERE010000033.1:11273-19418 GCA_964515365.1 uncultured Phenylobacterium sp.
GCTGCAGGGTCTCGGCCTTGAGCAGGACCCGCAGGCCCATCTTCTCGTTCAGGGCCGGGCTCTCGATCAGGGGCGTCTCGATGGCCAGGCCGCGGATGCGGTCGGCGGCCGCCTCGATATCGGCGAGGGTCACGCTCATTTCGCAAACACCATGTCGTCGTGGGCGAAGGCCTTGAATTCCAGGGCGTTGCCGGAGGGGTCGAGGAAGAACAGGGTCGCCTGTTCGCCGGGCTGGCCCTTGAAGCGGACCTGCGGGGCGATGATGAACTGCGTGCCGGCCGCCTGCAGCCGGTCAGCCAGGTCCTGCCAGGTCTCGAGCGTCAGGATGACGCCGAAGTGGCGCACCGGGACCTGTTCGCCGTCCACGGCGCTGGTCTGGCGGTGGCCCACCTCGTCGGGCGCCAGATGGGCGACGATCTGGTGGCTGTAGAAGTCGAAATCGATCCAGTCGGGGCTGGAGCGGCCCTCGGCGCAGCCCAGCAGATCGCCATAGAAGGCGCGGGCTTCGGCCAGGTCGCGGACGGGGAAGGCGAGGTGGAAGCGGGGTCGGGTCATGGCGTCCTGAATAGCTTGCGGACCGGGGCTGCGCGATGGATTTACGGCCTGCTCAGCCGTGCTTATCTATGTGCGGCCCATAGCGGTGGGTTTGGGGGCGAATCAAGATGCGTAAGCTTGTTGCGGCGGCCAGCGCGGCGGTCTGCCTGATCTCGGCCGGCGCGGCCCAGGCCGCCGACCTGCTGGTCGGGGTCTATGGCCACGACGTGACCTTCATCGGCGAGGCGATCGGCTCCGGCGCCGCGGGCCGCGAGGACGGGATCGACCTGCATCTTGGCCTGCGCAGCGATCCGATCGAGGCCCTGTGGGGCGATCCCCAGGCCCACGCCTTCGTCTCGATCAACAGCGAGAACACCAGCAACTTCATCGCCGCCGGCCTCTCCTGGCCCGTCGGTATCACAGACCGGCTCTATGTCCGGCCGGGCCTGGGCCTGGCCTATACGGACGGGGAGGCGGGCCTTCCGCCGGTCAATGAGCCTGGCCTCACGCCTGACGAGGTGGCGCGGCGCCTGGAGCTCTACAACACCCGCATCGACTTCGGCTCCCAGCTGCTGTTCCAGCCCGAGCTGTCCCTGGGCTACGAATTCACCGAGCGGTTCGCCGCCGAACTGTCCTGGGTCCACATCTCCAACGCCCAGATTTTCCACCAGGGCAAGAACCAGGGCCTTGACGAAGCAGGCGTGCGGCTGATTTACAGCTTCTGACCTGCCGCGCGCCGTGAGCGCGTCTCCGGCGGGTTCCACAATCGATCAAATCCTCTCGCCGAGCCCTGTCGAAGGGCGGGACGGATCCGCTCGGCAGGCGGAAGGATCGTATCTCAATGGCCAATGTGACGGTGATCGGCGCCCAGTGGGGCGACGAGGGCAAGGGCAAGGTCATCGACTGGCTGGCCAACCGCGCCGACGTGGTGGTGCGCTTCCAGGGCGGCAACAACGCCGGCCACACGATCGTGGTGGGGAACAAGACCTACAAGCTCTCCCTGCTGCCGTCCGGCGTCATCCAGGGCAAGCTGTCGATCATCGGCAATGGCGTCGTGGTCGATCCCTGGTCGCTGCTGGACGAGATCACCCGCGCCCAGGGCCAGGGCCTGGGCATCAGCCCTGACAATCTGATCCTGGCGGAGAACGCCACCCTGGTCCTGCCGCTGCACCGCGACCTGGACGGCGCCCGCGAGGCCCGCGCCGGGGCCGGCAAGATCGGCACCACCGGCCGTGGCATCGGCCCGGCCTATGAGGACAAGGTCGGCCGCCGCGCCATCCGCTTCGCCGACCTGGCCGACCGCGAGGCCCTGGAGGTGAAGATCGAGCGCCTGCTGGCCCACCATGGCGCCCTGCGCGCCGGGCTCGGCCTGGCCGAGGCCAAGCCGGATGAGATCCTCGCCCAACTCGAAGAGCTTGCGCCGCGCATCCTGCCCTATGTGAAGCCCGCCTGGCGCATTCTCGGCGACGCCATCAAGGCGGGTCAGAGGGTGCTGTTCGAAGGCGCCCAGGCGACTCTGCTGGATGTCGACCACGGGACCTATCCCTATGTGACCTCGTCCAACACCGTGGCGGGCCAGGCGGCCGCCGGGGCCGGCGTAGGCCCGACGGCGGGCGGCTATGTGCTGGGCATCGTCAAGGCCTACACCACCCGGGTCGGCGAAGGGCCCTTCCCCACCGAACTGAACGACGAGACCGGCCGCCTGCTGGGCGAGCGGGGCCATGAGTTCGGCACCGTCACCGGCCGGCCCCGCCGCTGCGGCTGGTTCGACGCGGTGCTGGTGCGCCAGTCCATCGCCGTGGGCGGCATCCAGGGCGCGGTCCTGACCAAGCTCGACATCCTCGACGGTTTTAAGACCCTGAAGGTCTGCGTCGGCTATCGCCTGCGCGGCGAAACCATCGACTACCTGCCCGCCGGCCTGCGGGACCAGGCCGCGATCGAGCCCATCTATGAGGAGATGGAGGGCTGGAGCGAGAGCACCCGCGGCGCCCGCTCCTGGAAGGACCTGCCGGCCAATGCGATCAAATATGTGCGGCGGATCGAGGAGCTGATCGGCGCCCCGGCGGTGCTCCTGTCCACCAGCCCCGATCGGGACGACATCATCATGATGCTGGATCCATTTCAGGGTTAAGGGGAACCCCGCCCGTAAGTGGTTCTTTACGGCCTCATGCCACCTTCGCCCCATTCGCGGAGCGTGCCCAAGTGTTCAAGGATGACGGAAAGCTGATCGAGCGCATGGCGCCGGCCCTGCAGCGGGTGCTGGTCATCGATCCGTCGTCCCCGGGCAGCCGCATGCTGGCTGACCTGATGCGCAGCCTGACCCATTGTCAGGTCTGGATCGCGCCGTCGGCGGGCAAGGCCATGGAGCTGCTGAAGGGGATCGATCCTCAGATCATCTTCATCGAGCACGCCGAGCGCGGCGGGGTGGACGGCATCGAGTTCACCCGCAGGCTCCGCCGCAGCGAGGCCGCCTGCCGCCAGGCGCCGGTGGTCATGATCCTGGCCCAGCCGACCGCCGCCGCCGTCCTGGGCGCCCGGGACGCCGGCGTGCACGAATTCCTGCGCAAGCCCTTCACCACCGGCGACCTGCTCAAGCGGCTGGAGGCGGTGACGCTGCGGCCCCGGGACTGGGTCGAGGCGGTGACCTATGTCGGCCCCGACCGTCGGCGGTTCAATTCCGGCGACTATACGGGCCCGCTGAAGCGCCGCTCCGACGCCCGGGCCACCCCGGAAAAGTCGCGGATCACCCAGGCGATCAAGATCCTGAAATCCGCCGCCGGCGCCCTGCAGAGCGATCCGGTCCAGGCGCTGCGAGCCATGAAGGCCCAGGGCGCGGACCTGCAGTCCGTGGCCGTAAAGACCGGCGACATGAAGCTGGCCGGCGCCGCGGCTGACTTCCAGCGCTACCTGGTCACCGTCGCCGATCCCCGGCGGCTCGACCCGGCCCAGGTGGCGTTCCACGTCGCCGCCCTGTCGGCCTTCATGCCGGCCGAGAGCGCGACGGGCGCCAAGCGGGTGGCCTGATCGGCTTCGCCCGTCAGGGTTGTTGCGCAAAATCTTCAACGAAACTTCATCGGCGCTGCAAGTCGGCGGCGCGCTCGCGCCGCTAGGACCACGCTCGAACGCTGAATCCCGCTCGGGGGGTCGTTTTTCAGCGGGGGGATTTGATTATGCGTCGTTACTACCTGAACACGGTTGGTTTAGCCTTGATCCTGGCCGCCGGCGCGGCCGGCGCAGCGCAGGCCCAGGACGTCCCGGCCACGGTTGAAGAGATCACCGTCATCGCCAACGACCGCGCCGGGCTGATCGAACGTCAGCCGAGCAACACGGTTCTGGGCGTCGACAAGCCGCTGATCGAAACCGCGCGCTCGGCGAGCTTCGCCAGCGACCTCACCCTGCAGCGCTACGGCATCGAGACGGTGGACGACCTCGTTGCGGTGTCGCCCGGGACGTTCACGGCCAGCTTCTACAACGTGCCCGGCTCGGTGGCCGTTCGCGGCACCCTGGCGGAGGTCTATTTCCGCGGGTTCAAGCGCATTGAAAACCGCGGCACCTATCCGACCCTGCTCAGCGCGGTCCAGCAGGTGGAGATCGTGCGCGGCCCGCCTACGGCGTTCAATGGCCCCGGCAAGGTCGGCGGCTTCCTGAACTTCGTGCCCAAGACCGCGAAGGTCGAAGGCGCCTATCTCACCGCCCCGACCGGCCAGGTGGAAGTCACTGTCGGCAGCTACGACAAGAAGAACCTGAGCGCCCAGGTCGGCCTGCCGGCCAACTTCGGGGCCGTGGAAGGCGGCGTCTACCTCTATGGCGAGGTGGAGGATTCCGAGAGCTTCTACCGGGGCCTTTCGCCGAAACACCACCTGCTGCAGCTCTCCTCGGACTTCTCGACGCCTGAGGGCTATTTCGTGTCGTTCGGCGGCATGTACTACGCCTCCGAAGGCTATGTTCAGACCCCGGGCTGGAACCGCCTCACCCAGGATCTGGTGGACAATCAGAACTATATCCGGGGGCGCGACACCACTCTTGTCGACGCCGACGGCAACGGGCGCCTGACCCCGAACGAGATCGGCTCGGGCCTGCTGAAGGGCTATTTCGGCGGCGGCGCGCCTTCGATCGACCCGCGGTTCACCCTGGACACCGGCCTCGGCGTCGCCAAGATCGACCCCCGTGACGTCTTCATCTCGGAGCGCGACTTCTCCGACACCGAGACCCAGACCTACTATCTTGATGTCGGGCGCCGGTTCGAGGGCGACCATGAGGTCAAGGCCCAGCTCTTCTACGACCAGCTGACGAACCAGCGCTTCGTGTCCTACGGCTTCCCGGCCGACTACGACACCTGGGTGGCCGAGGCGCGCCTGACCTATACGGGCGAGTTCGCCACGGCCGAGCGCAACCTGGTGCTCAACACCGTGTCAGGCCTGTCCTGGCGGACCTTCGAAGGCGAGCGCAAGGAGAGCACCGCCTATGTCGCGCTGGACCGGCGCGACATCCTGGCCGGCGCCCAGCCCAATGACATCCTCGATGATCCGTTCTCGGAAGAACCCGGCGGGGTCGGCCTGCCCTGGAACCTGCACAACATCTCCAAATGGCACGACCGGGGCGCCTTCGCCGTCGCCGACATCACGATCTATGACCGGTTGAACCTCGTGCTCAGCGGCCGCCTCGACGACTACAGCGTCAAGTCGCAGGACGTCGGCACCCAGGCCTCCGCGGCCAATCGCCTTGGCCATAAGAACGCCAAGGGCAAGGGGACCTATAGCGTGAGCGCCAGCTACAAGGCGCCCTACGGCCTGATGCCCTATGTGACCTATGCCGAGACCGCGGCCCTGGAGGTCAGTCAGGCCGGCGACATCAATCCCGGCCAGGTGCCCAACGACTCGTGGCTGTCGGACTCCGACCTGCGCGAGGTCGGCCTGAAGGGCCAGTGGCTGGATGGCGCGCTGGTGGCGTCGGTCTCGGCCTATCGCCAGACCCGCACACGGCTGAACGCGATCAACAACACGGTGGTCGGCCACCGTTCGAAGGGGGTCGAGGTCGAGGCCCGCTGGGTGGTCAATCAGAACCTCAGCCTCAGCTTCAACGGCAACAACCAGCAGACCATCGTCAAGGGGCCGAACACCGGCTTCTATTACATCCCGACCTTCGCCGCGCGGACGCCGGGCGAGCTGGGCTATGGCGGGGGCTATGCGGTCTACTCCTACGCCACCTTCCCCTCGCGCGCGGTGGACTATGAGGAGACGACGGTGCCCGACACCGTGGCCAGCCTCTACGCCACCTACACCTCGGACGTCATGAACTGGGGCCAGGCGGGCCTGACGGCCGGCGTCAAATATGTGGGGGAAACCTCAGGCACCGTGCCGGGCGCCGTGGTCTATCCGGAATATGCCACGGCGACCGCCTCGGCCTTTTACGCCCGGGGGCCGTGGATGGCGCGGCTGAACATCGAGAACCTGTTCGACAAGCTCTACTTCACCCCGGTGGCCGATGTTTACGCCAATGTCGCGGTGCTGCCGAGCATGGGCCGCCAATGGCGGCTCACGGTCCAGCGCAGCTTCTAAGGTCCGCCTGAAACGAAAACGGCCGGCCCTGCGAAGGGCCGGCCGCAGACGTCTGTATGTCGGCTGGCTCAGGCGTTGACCAGGTTCCGGTCTTCGGCCGCGGCCTGCATGGTCTTCTGCAGCTTCTCGAAGGCGCGCACCTCGATCTGGCGAACCCGCTCGCGGCTGACGCCGTACTGGCCGGCCAGTTCCTCCAGGGTCGTCGGATCATCCTTCAGGCGCCGCTCGGTCAGGATATGGCGCTCGCGATCGGTCAGCTCGGCCATCGCCTCTTCCAGCAGGCCCATGCGAAGGCCGCGCTCTTCCTTGTCGGCGACCACCGTCTCCTGGCTGGGCGCATTGTCGTCGGCCAGCCAGTCCTGCCATTCGCTCTCGGAGTCCGAGCGCAGGGGGGCGTTCAGCGAGGCGTCCGGACCCGACAGCCGCCGGTTCATGGAGATGACCTCCTCGTCCAGCACGCCCAGCTTGGTGGCGATCAGGTGGACCTGGTCGGGGTGCATGTCGCCGTCTTCAAAGGCGCTGATCTGGCTCTTGGCCTTGCGCAGGTTGAAGAACAGCTTCTTCTGCGCCGCCGTGGTGCCCATCTTCACCAGGGACCAGGACCGCAGGATGTATTCCTGGATCGAGGCGCGGATCCACCACATGGCGTAGGTGGCCAGGCGGAAGCCGCGGTCGGGATCGAACTTCTTGACCGCCTGCATCAGGCCGACATTGCCCTCGGAGATCACTTCGCCGATGGGCAGGCCATAGCCGCGATAGCCCATGGCGATCTTGGCCACGAGACGCAGGTGGCTGGTGACGAGCTTGTGGGCGGCGTCCGAATCCTCGTGCTCCTGCCAGCGCTTGGCGAGCATGAACTCGTCGTCCTTGGCCAGCATCGGAAACTTGCGGATCTCGCTCAGATACCGGCTCAGGCCGCCGTCTGGCGACATGACGGAAAGCGTGTTCGCTGCAGCCATGATTATCCCCTTTCCCTGCGGACCTTAAGGACCGTCGCGCAGACGCGCGCGGGTCAGTCCGCCCCTCCAACCCTGCCAGATAGGTATTGGTTTCCCGGAGCGGAAGACCGCCGGGGAGGGCGATCCGTCAGGTCCACCGTGCGGACTAAATGTCCCACTTGTGTACTGGGGAATTATTACCCCCCGATCAGGGCGCAAGCAAGGCGATCGTGCCCCCGGGCTTCGGGGAAAAACTCAGAGCGCCGACAGCAAATCTTCAAGCTTGTCCATGTCGGCCGGAAGCGCGCTCTCGAAGCGCAGGGGCTCGCCGGTGATCGGATGGATGAAGCCCAGCACGGCGGCGTGCAGGGCCTGCCGGGTGAGGCCGGCCTCGACCATGGCCGCGCGCACCGGACCGGCCGGACTGCCCGAACCATAGATGGGGTCGCCCAGGCAGGGGGCGCCCTTGGAGCCCATGTGCACCCGGATCTGGTGGGTGCGGCCGGTCTCCAGCCGACACCGCCCCCGGGCCGCGGTGGGGCGGTCAGAGGGGCCGAACAGGGCGGTGACCTCGTAGTGGGTGATGGCCTCGCGTCCGCCGGTGCGCAGCACGGCCATCTTCTTGCGGTCGTGGGCCGATCGGCCCAGGCGGGATTCCACCGTGCCCTTGCGGGGCTTGGGCGCGCCCCGGGTCAGGGCCACATAGGCCCGGTCGATGTCGTGGGCGGCGAACAGGGCCGACAGACCCTGGTGGGCGGCGTCGGTCATGGCGCAGACCATGACGCCGGAGGTGTCCTTGTCGAGCCGGTGCACGATGCCCGGCCGGGCCACGCCGCCAATCCCGGAGAGGCTGGCGCCGCAGTGGTGCAGCAGGGCGTTGACCACGGTCCCGTCCGGGGTTCCCGGCGCCGGGTGCACCGCCATGCCGGCGGCCTTGTCGATGATGATCAGGTGGCTGTCTTCGAACAGCACGGTGAGCGGCAGGGCCTGGGGGGCGGGCTCGGCGGAGACCACCGCCGGGACCAGGATCTCGTAGGCGCCGGCCAGGGCCTTGGCCGCCCCGTCGCTGACCGGCGCGCCCTCGCGGGTGACGTCGCCTTCGGCCAGCAGGGCCT
>CAZERE010000033.1:19428-23904 GCA_964515365.1 uncultured Phenylobacterium sp.
GTAGGCTTCTTTCTTCTCGGCGCTGAGCAAACAGATGCGGGCCCGGGAAAGCTCCGGGACCAGCGCCGCCAGGGTCTTGTCCAGGCGCCCGCCGGCCGCCTCGGGGGCGACCTGCACGATCAGCAGGTCGCCGTCCTCGTCCTCATCGGCCGCAGGCGTCCCGGTGGCGGGGTCAGAGACCATGCTTGCCGGCCGCGCCCTCTTCCTGTCCGGTGATGGAGCCGTCCTTGAACAGGTATTCCCGCAGCTGACCGTCGAACTGCTCGTCATTGCGGCGGATCCATTCCAGGACCATGGCGGCGTGCTCCATTTCCTCCTTGGCGTTGTGCAGGAGGATCTTCTTGAGCTCCGGGTCGTCGCAATCGTCGGCCCGCTGGCGGTACCAGTCCACCGCCTCCAGTTCCTCCATCAGCGAGGAGATCGCGTAGTGGAGCTGGAGCGTCTTGGGGCTAAGCTTTTCCCGGGGGACGTGAAGGGTCTCACTGGCCATAGGCATCATGCTCCTGTCGCAAAGGCCTTCTATTGCACGCGTGCGATCATGGCGCGAGTTGGGGACAGTCAGAATGAAGATCGATCGACGTCGGGCCTTGGCCCTCCTCGGATTTGGCGCCGCTGCGCCGCTCACCGCCCGCGCCCAGGGCGCCTATGCCGGCCCGGTCGCCTTCGAGCACGGCGTGGCCTCGGGCGATCCCCTCGCTGATGCGGTGGTCCTGTGGACCCGGATCACGCCGAAGGACGAGGGCGCGGGCCAGATCGCCTATGCTTGGCGTCTGAACCCGGTGGACCGCCGGGCGGGGGGCGCCAAGTCGGGCCAGGGCTTCACCGGTCCGGACCGGGACTTCACGGTGAAGGTCGATGTCACCGGGCTCGATCCGAGCCGGGCCTACACCTTCGAATTCGAGGCCAACGGCGTCACCTCGCCGATGGGCCGCACCCGCACCCTGCCGGTGGGCGAGATCCGCGAGTTGGTCCTGGCCGTGGCCTCGTGCTCGCTCTATCCGAATGGCTACTTCAACGCCTACCAGGCCATCGCCGACCTGCCCAAGCTGGACGCGGTGATCCATCTGGGCGACTACATCTATGAATATGGCGGCCCGGGTTCCTACGGCATGACCTCGGCCGTGGCCGGCGAGCGCCCCCACGTCCCGCCGCACGAAATCGTCAGCCTGACCGACTACCGTCAGCGCCACGCCCAGTACAAGTCCGACCCCCAGCTGCAGGCCGCCCATGCCCGGGCCCCCTGGATCGTGTCCTGGGACGACCACGAGACCGCCAACAACAGCTGGATGGGCGGCGCCGAGAACCACAGCCCCGAGACCGAGGGCGACTGGAACACCCGCAAGGCCAATGCGCTCAAGGCCTATTTCGAATGGATGCCGATCCGCGACCCGGCGCCGGGCGGCAGCTTCGAGGCCATGAACCGCAGCTTCCAGTTCGGCGACCTGGCCAGCCTGATCATGCTGGAGACCCGGCTCACGGCCCGGGACGACCAGCTCGACTATGGGCGCGATCTCGAGGTGGTGGACGGCCAGCCCGACGTGGCCGGCTTCCGCGCCAAGATCAACGATCCGGCCCGCCGCATGATGAGCGAGGCCCAGGAGGCCTGGCTCGCCAAGGAACTGACCGACTCCGTTCAGGCCGGCCGCCCCTGGCAGGTGCTGGGCAATCAGGTGGTCATGGCCCGGATGGATGTCCCCAGCCCCCGCGCCACCCTCGGCGAAGAGGCCATCGCCGCGGCCATCGCCACCCAGCCCGAGGACATCACCAAGCGGATCGAGCAGATGGAACGCCTGGCGGCCATGGGCCTGCCCTATGGCCTGGACATGTGGGACGGCTACGCCGCGGCCCGCGAACGCCTCTATGACGCCGTCGAGGCGGCCAAGGCCCATGCGATCGTCGTCTCCGGCGACAGCCACGCCTTCTGGGCCAACGAGCTCTATGACGACGGCGGCGCGCTGCGGGCGGTCGAGTTCGGCACGACCGGGATCACCAGCCCCGGGGCCGGCGACTATGTGAAGGGCCTGCCGGTCGGCGAGCTCTACATGAAGGGCACGAAGGAAGTGGTCTTCAGCGACCACGACGCCAAGGGCTTCGTCCTGCTCACCCTGACGCCCGAGTCGGTGAAGGGCGAGCTGATGACCGTCTCCTCCATCGTCTCCAAGGACTATGAGACGGCGGTGCGCAAGGCCTTCACGGTGACCCCGCAGGGTTCGGGCGTCTCGCCGCTCAAGCCCGTCGAGGCCTGAGGATCAGGGGAGGGCGGCCCGGCTCAGTCGGGCCGCTCGACCAGCTTGCCGTCCTCCACCACCCGGTAGAAGCACGAGCGGAAGCCCACATGGCAGGCGCCGCCGTCGCCCTGGGGCAGGACCTTGATCCAGACGCAGTCCTGATCGCAGTCGATGCGGGTTTCGACCACCTGCTGCACCTGCCCGCTGGTCTCGCCCTTGAGCCAGAGTTCGTTGCGCGAGCGGCTGAAATAGTGGGCCTGGCCTGTGGACAGGGTCAGCGCCAGGGCCTGGGCGTTCATCCAGGCGAACATCAGCACCTCGCCGGTCTCCGCATGGGTGGCCACGGCGGCGATCAGGCCGTTGGTG
This sequence comes from uncultured Phenylobacterium sp., assembly GCA_964515365.1. Taxonomy (GTDB): domain Bacteria; phylum Pseudomonadota; class Alphaproteobacteria; order Caulobacterales; family Caulobacteraceae; genus Phenylobacterium. The sequence goes on from CAZERE010000033.1 coordinate 22,023, forward strand.
TCGAAGCGCGGGGCGATCACGTCGCCCCGTTCCAGGGCGTGTTTGTCGGAAGCTGTGGGAAATCGGGCGGTCATGGGCAAACTATAGCCCTCCTCCTGACCCAAGGGGAGGCGTCTGGCGCAGCTTGCGTCCATTGTTGAGGGAGTTGACCCGCCCATGAGCCTCAGCCGCCGCGCCCTGCTGTCCGCCGCCGCCCTGGCCGCGCCCGCGCCCGCCTTCGCCGCCTGGCCCTTCGGGTTGGGACGCCGCGCCGCGCCGGCGCCGACCGAGGGCCGCGCCAACTATGCCGGCCCGCCCCTTCGCCAGCAGTTCGGCGACTGGCAGTTCGACCAGATCCGCACGGCCGTCTCCACCCGCCTGCAGCCGGTGATCCGCGACGGGCTTGAGGATCGCTTCTTCAAGGACCTGGCCGCCACGACCGGGATCGAGACGGCGACCGCCGCCGTGGCCGAGCCCAGCGGGGCGGTCTGGACCCAGACCTGGACGCGGACGCCCGGAGCGCCGCCGGCCCGGTTCGCCTGGGACGGCCTGGTCTCGACCTATGTGGCCACCGCCATCCTCCAGATGGTGGAGGCCGGCGACCTGGCCCTGGACGCCACCATCGATAGCTGGGCGCCGGGCCTGCCCAATGCGCGCTGGATCACCCTGGAGGATCTGCTGGCGGAGACCAGCGGCCTGCCGGACGCCGATCTGGCCGCCGCCGCCGCCCTGCCGCCGGTGTTTGCGCCGGGCGCCGCCTGGGGCGCGTCGGCCGCCAGTCACGCCCTGCTCTTGCAGATCATCGCCGCGGCCGACCAGACGACCTGGACCGAGTCGTTGGACGGCCGCATCGCCGAGCGGCGCGAACTCACCGAGACCGACTTCGCTGCGGGCGATTCGGCGGGCGTCTCGGCCTCGGCCCTGGATGTGGTCAGGTTCTGGCGCGACCTGATGGGCGACCGGCTGCATGGGCCCGAGATCACCCGCCGACGGTTCTACCGGCTCTATCCGATGGGCGAGGGCGGGGGCCATCATGGGCTGGGCGTCATGGCCAGCGATCTGGCCGCCACGACGGCTGGGCCTGCCGACACCTGGCTCGGCTATTCCGGCTCCAGCGTCGGGGGCGGCGCGATGGTGGCCTATTCGATGGCGACCCGCGCCACGGTCGCCGTGGCGCTGACCGGGGACGGTTCGCCCGAGCCCCTGGCCCGGGGCCTGCTGAGCCAGCTACGGCCGGCCTGAGATCGCCCACGTGAATCTGAAGGACCAAATCAAGGCCCGGGTCCTGGCCTTCGACGCCTGGGCGCGGCCCTGGGCGGCCCGGTCCCGGCGGCGGGCCCATGCCTATGAGTTCCTGCTTTTTGGGCTGAAGCAGGCCTGGGCCTGCCTCTATGGCGGGGCGATGCTGGCCCTGCTGGTGGGCACCCATCTGCTGTGGCCCGACGAGTCGGCCCTGGCCCGCTACGACTTCCTGGTGATCGCCGCGGTCGCCCTGCAGGTCTTCCTGCTGGCCACCGGGCTGGAGCGCCCCCGAGAGGCGCTGGTGATCGCCATCTTCCACGTGGTCGGGACCGGCATGGAGCTGTTCAAGACGGCCCACGGCTCCTGGACCTATCCGGAAGCCAGCGTCCTGAGACTCGGCGACGTGCCTCTGTTTTCGGGCTTCATGTACGCCTGCGTCGGCAGCTACATGGCCCGCATCATCCGGCTGTTCGACATCCGGTTCGAAGCCTATCCGCCCCGCTGGGCGCCCTGGCTGCTGGCGGGGCTGGCCTATGCCAACTTCTTCACCCACCACTATGTGGTCGATATCCGCTGGGGGCTGTTCGTCTTTTCGGCGGTGATCTTCGGCCGCACCTGGTTCCAGTTCACGCCCGATGCGACCGTCAGGCGGATGCCCATG
>CAZERE010000033.1:23914-24541 GCA_964515365.1 uncultured Phenylobacterium sp.
GGGGGGCGGTGCTGGTGGCCTTCTTCAGCTGGATCGCCGAGAACCTCGGCACCTACGCCTCGGCCTGGGTCTATCCCGACCAGCAGGCCGGCTGGACCCCGGTCTCCCTGGCCAAGATGGGGTCCTGGTACCTGCTGATGATGCTGAGCTTCGTCCTGGTCACCCTGGTCCACCCGCCGCGCCGGGCGGCGAAGACGGCGCCTGTTCAAGACGCCGTCCTGGCCTGAAGGCTCAGCTCTTGTTGACGAAGTCCAGGAAGCGCTGGCGCAGGCTGGCGTCGCTCTTGAACACGCCGGTGAACTGGGTGGTGATGGTGCCCACATGGCGGTGGTGGACGCCGCGGGTGGTCATGCACTGGTGCTGGGCGTCGATCAGCACGGCCACGCCGGCCGGGCGCAGGCTGTCGGTGATGGCGTCGGCGATCTGCTGGGTCATGGTCTCCTGGGTCTGGAGACGCTTGGCGAAGATCTCCACCACCCGGGCCAGCTTGGAGATGCCGACCACCCGGTTGGTGGGCATGTAGGCCACATAGGCCTTGCCCAGGAACGGGGCCATGTGGTGCTCACAGTGGCTATCCACCTCGATCCCGCGCAGCATGACGATGTCGTCATAGCCCTGCACGTCCTC
>CAZERE010000034.1:0-24538 GCA_964515365.1 uncultured Phenylobacterium sp.
GCGCCTGTCCGTCAGCACCGAGGCCCTGGGCGAGGCCAAGGCGCCGATCTTCTACCTCGCCCTGTCGCCCAGCCTCTATGTGGGCGTCTGCGAGGCCCTGGCCGGGGCCGGCCTGATCACCCCCCAGAGCCGCATCGTGCTGGAAAAGCCCATCGGCCACGACCTGGAAAGCTCGCGGGGGATCAATGGGGCCCTGGCCGAGGTGTTCGAGGAGGAGCAGGTGTTCCGCATCGACCACTATCTGGGCAAGGAGACGGTGCAGAACCTGATCGCCCTGCGGTTCGCCAACACCCTGTTCGAGCCCCTGTGGAACAATCTGACCATCGACCACGTGCAGATCACCGTGGCCGAGACCGAAGGGGTGGGGGACCGCTGGCCCTATTATGACGAGCATGGCGCCCTGCGCGACATGATCCAGAACCATGTGCTGCAGCTTCTCTGCCTGGTGGCCATGGAGCCGCCCTCGGACATGGAGGCGGAGTCCCTGCGCAACGAGAAGGTCAAGGTGCTGCGGTCCCTGCGCCCCTTCACCCGCCAGGACGTGGCCCAGACCAGCGTGCGCGGCCAGTATGTCGCCGGCGTCGCCCAGGGCCAGTCGGCGGCCGCCTACGAAGAGGAGCGCGGCCAGGAGAGCGCGACGGAGACCTTCGTCGCCCTGCGGGTGGACATCGACAACTGGCGCTGGGCCGGGGTGCCCTTCTTCCTGCGCACCGGCAAGCGCCTGCCCGAGCGGCGGACCCAGATCGCCATCCAGTTCAAGGGCGTGCCCCACTCGATCTTCGGCGGTCAGGCCGAGGGCGACCTGGTGGCCAACCGGCTGGTGATCGACCTGCAGCCGGACGAGGACATCGAGCTTCTGTTGATGAACAAGGCGCCGGGGATTTCGCAGGGGGGCATGCGGCTGCAGTCCCTGCCCCTGTCGCTCTCCCTGCTGCGGGCCTATTCGGGCCCCAACGCGCGGCGGCGCATCGCCTATGAGCGGCTGATCCTCGACGTGATCCTGGGCAACAGCGCGCTGTTCGTCCGCCGCGACGAAGTGGAGCAGGCCTGGCGCTGGGTGGACGGCGTGGCCGAGGCCTGGGCCGAGGCCGGCATGGCGCCCAAGCCCTACGCCGCCGGAAGCTGGGGGCCGGCCGGGGCCTTCGCCCTGATCGAGCGGGCCGGCCGGGCCTGGTACGACTAGCTCGCGCCGGTGGAGCCGAAGCCGCCGGCGCCGCGGGCGGTTTCGTCCAGGCTGTCGGCTTCCTCCCAGGCGGCCTGGATCACCGGGGCGATCACCAGCTGGGCGATGCGGTCGCCGCGGCGGATGGTGAAGTCCTCTTCCCCCAGATTGACCAGGATGACCTTCATCTCGCCGCGATAGTCGGCGTCCACCGTGCCCGGCGAATTCAGGCAGGTGATCCCGGACTTGGCCGCCAGGCCTGAGCGCGGGCGCACCTGGCCCTCGAAGCCCGGGGGCAGGGCCATGGCCAGGCCCGTGGGGACCATGGCCCGCTCCATGGGCCGCAGCACGATGGGGGCGTCCTCGGCCACGGCGGCGCGCAGGTCCATGCCGGCGGCCAGCGCCGTCTCATAGGCCGGCAGGGGCAGGTCGGCGTTATGGGCCAGGCGGGTGATCTTGATCGTCGGGGTCATGCCAGGGCCTTCGCCATGCGTTCGGCGAGCTTGGTCGCCACGTCGGATTTCGCGGTCTTGTCCCAGCGCTCGACGCCTGTGGCGCTGACGATGGAGACGGTGTTGTCGTCGCCGCCCATGACGCCTTCGACGCTGACATCATTGGCCACGATCCAGTCGCAGCCCTTCCGGGCGAGCTTGGCCTTTGCGTAGGCCTCCACATCATTGGTCTCGGCGGCGAAGCCGACCACCAGCTGCGGACGGTCTGGCCCGGCCGCCGACAGGGTCGCCAGGATGTCGGGGTTTTCCACCAGCCGGAGCGCCGGGGGCGCGTCGCCGGTCTTCTTGATCTTCACCGCCCCCTCGTCGGCCGGGCGCCAGTCGGCGACGGCGGCGACGCAGACGGCCAGGTCGGCCGGCAGGGCGGCCTGGCAGGCGGCCAGCATCTGGCGGGCCGTCTCCACCTGAACCCGTGTGACGCCAGCCGGCGCGGCCAGGGCCGTGGGGCCGGAGACCAGGGTGACCTCGCAACCCAGGGCCGCCAGCGCCTGGGCGATCGCATAGCCCTGCTTGCCGCTGGAACGGTTGGTCAGATAGCGCACCGGGTCGATGGGCTCGGCCGTGGGGCCGGCGGTGACGATGGCCCGGCGGCCCGCCAGGGGACCTTTCTCGGCGGCCTTCCCGGCCAACATCCCCATGATCGCCTCGAAGATGGCGGCGGGCTCGGCCATGCGGCCGGGACCGTATTCGCCACAGGCCATGGCGCCCTCGTCGGGGCCGACAAAGGCGACGCCGTCGGCCTTGAGGGTGGCCAGGTTCCGCTTGGTGGCGGCGTGCTCCCACATGCGCACATTCATGGCCGGGGCCATCAGCACCGGCTTGTCGGTGGCCAGCAGGGTGGTGGAGGCGAGATCCCCGGCCAGGCCGTGGGCGGCCTTGGCCATCAGGTCGGCGGTGGCGGGGACCACCACCACCAGGTCGGCCGAGCGGGACAGCTGGATATGGCCCATCTCGGCCTCGTCGGTCAGCGAGAAGAGCTCGGAATAGACCTTGTCCTCGGCCAGGGCCGCCAGGGACAGGGGGGTGACGAACTGGGCGCCGGCGCTTGTGAGGATCGGCCGCACGTCGACGCCCGCCTTGCGCAGCAGCCGGGTCAGCTCCAGGGCCTTATAGGCGGCCACGCCGCCGCCCACGATCAGGAGAACTCGTTTATCCGCCAAGGTCCGATGTCCCTTCCGTCAACGCCGCAAGGCTATAGCCGCATATAGGCGCTGGACAAACCGCCGCATCTGTTCTTTGTTCGTTCCGCTACAGCTTGGGGCTGATTTCTGGGGAGACACACGGTGGTGATGCGGTCAGCTTGGGCGCTCGCGGCGGGCGCCAGCCTTTTCATTCTCGTCGCCTGCGACAACGGGCCTTCGGCGGTGACCCCGGCCCCCAATGTGGGCGAGGCGGCCCAGGACGCCTCGGCCACGGCGCCGGGGACATCCACGGCCGCGGCGCGGGCGCCGGTCCCGCAGGTGGACGGCCGGCCCCTGTGGTCGGAGACCCAGCGCTATTCGGCCCAGGAAAACGCCGAGCGCGCCTATGCCCGCAATGGCGAGGCCTTCGGGGCCACGGACCTGGACGACTTCGTCCGCAAGGCCCACGCCTTCGTCAATGATCCGCCGGCCACCGCCGAGACGCTTCGGCGGGGCAATGGCGACACCCTGATCTATGACCCCGAAGCCAACATCTTCGCCGTGGCGACGGCGGCCGGCGCGCCGCGGACCATGTTCAAGCCCGACAACGGCGCAGCCTATTGGGAAGAGCAGAAGGCCCGCGAGGCCGAGCGCGGCGACGACTGAGGCCGATCAGGTCTCAGGCCAGCGCCCCCAGCAGGAAGGCGCCGCCGGTGGTCAAGGCGCCGAGGAAGAACCAGAGCCAGCCGGAGTCCCGCTCTGGACCTGTGACCACGGCGAGGGTGGGCTCGGGCGCCTGCAGCCGGCGCTTGAGGCCATGGAGGATGTCCAGGCTCTCCTGGGCCAGGCGTTTGGCCTGGGCGGGCGGGGCGAGCTCCCGGGCGATCCAGCGGCGTACCACGGGGTCGGCGGCGGCCCAGATGTCGTGGTCGGGATCGATCCGGCGGGCCACGCCCTCCACCGTCATCATGGTCTTCTGCAGCAGCACCAGTTCGGGGCGCAGGTGCATGTCGAACAGGGCGGTGATCTCGAACAGCTGGATCAGCACCCGGCTCATGGAGACCTGGCTGGCGGAGCGGCCGAACAGCGGCTCGCCCACCGCCCGCAGGGCCTGGGCGAAGGCCGCCCGGTCGTGGTGGGCGGGCACATAGCCGGCGCGGAAATGCACCTCGGCCACCCGAGGATAGTCCCGGTCCAGGAAGCCCCAGAGGATCTCGGCCAGGTAGCGCCGCTCATCGGGCCCGAGGCGCCCGACGATGCCATAGTCCACCGCCGTGATCTTCGCCGGCGCCTCGACGAACAGGTTTCCCTCATGCAGGTCGGCATGGAAGACGCCATGGTCCAGCGCCTGGCTCAGGAAGGCCCGCAGCAGGTTGGAGGCCAGGGTCGGTCGGTCCAGCCCCGGCAGCTCCAGGGCGGCGGGATCGGACAGGGGCGCGCCGGCCGCCCATTCCAGGGTCAGGACCTGCTTGCCGACCCCTTCCCAGATGACGGCCGGGGCCGACATGTAGCCGTCGCGGGCCATCACCTCCCCCAGCTCGTCGCAGCCGGCCGCCTCCAGGCGAAGATCGAGCTCCAGCTCGGTGGCGCGGATCACCGTCTGGGCGAAGGCCAGGGGCTCCAGCCGGCGGGCGGCGGGGACATATCGGGCCACCAGCCGGGCGGCCAGGGCCACGGCGGCGGAATCCTGGGCGACCCGGACGCCGATGTTGGGCCGCAGCACCTTGACCGCCACCCGGCGGCCGTCGCGCAGGCGCGCATCGTGGGCCTGGGCCAGGGAGGCGGCGGCCACGGCCTCGCCAAATTCGGAAAACTGAGTCTCGATCGGCGCGCCGAGGGCGGCCTCCACCTGGGCCCGGGCGAGTTCGGCCGGGAAGGGCGGCAGCCGGTCCTTCAGTCGCGACAGGTCCTCGGCGAACGGGGCGCCGAAGATGTCCGCGCGGGTGGAAAGAAGCTGGCCAAGCTTGATGGCCACCGGGCCGAGTTGCACGAGCGCGCGGGCCAGGCGCTCGCCTGGACGGCCGTCGCGGGCCTGCTTGCCGCCCAGCAGGCGCAAGGCCCGGCCCAGGTCGCGGATCGGGGCGGGATACTGGGCCTCAAGCTCGACCGGCAGCAGGGCGTCGTGCCGGGCCAGGGTCCAGGCGGCGGCGATCAGCCGGCCATAGGCGGCGGGACGCGCCATATCAGATGGCCCAGCCCTGGTGCAGGGCCGCCACCCCGGCGGTGAAGTTGGTGTAGCTCACCCGCGAGAAGCCGGCCTCGCGCATCATCTGGGCGAAGCGTTCCTGGTCGGGGAAGCGGCGGATGCTCTCCACCAGATACTGGTAGGACTCCCGGTCCTTGGCCACCAGCTCGCCCACGGCGGGGATGACCTTGAAGGAATAGGCGTCATAGGCCTTCTGCAGGGGCTCGGTGACCGGCCGGGAAAACTCCAGGCACAGGAACCGCCCGCCGGGCTTCAGCACCCGCCGGGCCTCCCGCAGGGCCGCAGGGATGTCGGTGACGTTGCGGATGCCGAAGGAGATCACATAGGCGTCAGCGCAGCCGTCGGGCAGGGGCAGGGCCTGGGCGTCGCCGACGTTCCAGCAGATCTCGGGCTCGGAGCCCTTTTCGCGGCCCGCCGTGATCATCTCGGCGTTGTAGTCCATCAGATAGATGGTCGCGTCCGGCCCGCCCCGGCGCTGCTGGGCGCGCCTGGCCATCTTCGCGAACCGCCTCGCCATGTCGCCGGTGCCGCCGGCGCAGTCGATGATGACCTCGCCGGGCTGGGGGTTCAGGCGGGCGGCGACGGCGTCCTTCCAGAGGCGGTGGACCCCGCCGCTCATCAGGTCGTTCATCAGGTCGTAGCGGCGGGCGACGCGGTCGAAGACTCCGCGCACCAGGCGCGGCTTCTCGTCGGCCGCAACGTCGCGAAAGCCGAAGGTGTCGGCAGGTCCGGTCATGGCTCGCCTCTTAGCCTCCCCTGCGGCCGCACGCCAGCGTCAGGCCGCCGGTTGCGGTTGAAGTTGATCGGGGGGCCGGGCTCTGCCAATCGATGGGTCATGCCTGAACTTCCCGAGGTCGAGACCGTCCGCCGCGGCCTGGCGCCCGTCCTGGACGGCCAGCGCCTGACCCGCGTGGAGGCGCGGCGTCCGGACCTGCGCTTTCCCTTCCCCGAGGACTTCGTCCAGCGGCTGGCCGGGGCGCGGATCGAGACCCTGTCGCGGCGGGCCAAATATGTGCTGGCGCCCACCGACCGCGGCGACACCCTGGTCATGCATCTGGGCATGAGCGGCCGCTTCGAGATCGCCCGGCCCGAGGGGACCGTGCGGCCGGGCCAGTTCGTCTACGCCGCCGATCCCGATCCCAAGCACGCCCACGTGGTGTTCGAGACGGAGGCCGGCGGCCGGGTCACCTATTACGACCCCCGGCGGTTCGGCTATATGGGCCTGATCCCCACCGAGACCCTGGCCGCCCATCCCTGGTTCGCCGGCATGGGGCCAGAGCCCCTGTCGGACGATTTCGACGCCGCCCATCTGGCCCGCGCCTTCGAGGGCCGCAAACAGGGTCCCAAGACCCTGCTGCTGGACCAGAGGATCGTGGCTGGCCTGGGCAACATCTATGTGTGCGAGGCCCTGCACATGGCCCGCATCTCGCCCTTCCGCCCGGCGGGCCAGATCAGCCGGCTCCGGCTCAAGGGCCTGGTCGACGCCATCGGCCAGGTGCTGACCGCCGCCATCGCCGCCGGGGGCTCGACCCTGCGGGACTACGCCGCCGCCGACGGGGCGCTGGGCTATTTTCAACACAGTTTCCGCGCCTATGGGCGGGAGGGGGCCGCCTGTCCCAATCGCGGCTGCGCCGGGACCATCGTCCGCGAGGTCCAGGCCGGGCGTTCGACCTTCTATTGCCCCGTCTGCCAGAAGGGCTGAGCCGATGACCCGCCTCCTGACCCTGCTGGGCCTCCTGATCGCCCTGGGGGCTTGCGCGCCGCAGCCGGCCCGGGCCGAGCCCGCCCTCTGGATCGTCCGCGACGCCGATTCCGAGATGGTGCTGTTCGGCTCCATGCACCTCCTGCCGCCGGATCTCCCCTGGCGACCCAAGGCCCTGGATGAGGCCCTGGCCCAGGCCGACGACCTCTGGTTCGAACTGCCGGTGGACGCCGAGACGGAGGCGCAGGCCGGCCGCCTGGCCCTGCGCTACGGCGCCCTGCCGCCGGGCCAGTCCCTCTACGACCAGCTGCCGCCGGAGAGCCGCGCACGCCTCTCCCGCCTGGCGGCCCGGCACAGCCTGCCGCCCAATCTGCTGGACCGGCTCAAGCCCTGGTTCGCCGAGGTGCTGCTGGCCTCGGCCGTCTTCGCCGCGGCCGGCGCCGATGTGGAGCAGGGGGTGGAGAAGCAGGTCAGCCTGACCGCGCGCCCCGACCTGGAACGCCGGGCCCTGGAGAGCGCCGAGCAGCAGATCGCCCTGTTCGACGCTGTGCCCATGGACGAGCAGTGGGCCAATCTGATCGACACCCTGGAGCAGCTCGAGGAGGACCCTGAAGGCTATGACCGACTGATCGCCGCCTGGATGGCCGGCGACGTGGACGCCCTGGAGGCCGAGGCCCTGGACCCCATGCGCGAGGCCGCGCCGGGCCTCTATCGGCGCATGGTCGTGGACCGGAACACGGCCTGGATCGCGCTGCTCCAGGCCCGTCTGGAGGGTTCGGGTCGCTCGGTGGTGGTGGTGGGCGCCGGCCATCTGCTGGGCGAGGACGGCCTGCCTGAGCGCCTGCGCGCCCTTGGCTATGAGGTCGAGGGGCCTTAAGCGGCAGGGCACGTGTCTGAACAGGAGGCCGCCATGTCCGCGCCCAGCTACGAGACCCTGCTCATCGAGGCCCACGGCCCCGTCACCCTGATCCGCCTCAACCGGCCCGAGGCCCTGAACGCCCTCAACGCCCAGCTGCTCGCCGACCTGGAGGCGGCCCTGGACGTGGCCGAGGCCGATCCGGACGTCCGCTGCCTGGTGATCACCGGCTCGGCGCGGGCCTTCGCCGCCGGGGCCGACATCAAGGAGATGGCCGACAAGTCCTATGCCGACATGTTCGTGGCCGACACCTTCGCCCGCAGCGCCCGGCGGATCGAGGCCTGCCGCAAGCCGATCATCGCCGCGGTCTCGGGCTTCGCCCTGGGCGGGGGCTGCGAGCTGGCCATGATGTGCGACTTCATCATCTGCGCCGACACGGCGAAGTTCGGCCAGCCGGAGATCAATCTCGGCGTCATGCCCGGCATCGGCGGCACCCAGCGCCTGACCCGCTTCGTCGGCAAGTCCAAGGCCATGGACATGATCCTCACCGGCCGGATGATGGACGCCGCCGAGGCCGAGCGGGCGGGGCTGGTCTCGCGCATCGTCCCGGCCGAGGCCCTGGAGGCCGAGGCCCTGGCGGCGGCCGCCAAGATCGCCGGCCAGTCGCCGGTGGCGGTGATGATGAACAAGGAGCTGGTGGAAACCGCCTATGAGACCACCCTGTCGGCCGGGGTGGCGGTGGAGCGGCGGCTGTTCCATTCCCTGTTCGCCTTCGAGGACCAGAAGGAGGGCATGGCCGCCTTCGTCGAGAAGCGGCCCCCCGACTTCAAGGGGCGCTAGGCCTTGCGGATCCTCGCCTTCGGAGACTCCTTCGTGGCCGGCGCCGGCGACCCCGCCCACCAGGGCTGGCTGGCCCGCGCCCTGGCCGGACGGCCCGAGGTGACCGCCTACAATCTCGGCGTCCGGGGCGACACCAGCGCCGACATCCTCCGGCGCTGGGCGGCCGAGGCCGAAGCCCGGCTGAACACAGACGAGCCCTGCGGCCTGGTCTTCGCCTTTGGGCGCAATGACGCCAGCGCCGTCGAGGGCCGCCCCCGCCTGACCGCGGCCGAGAGCCTGAAGAACGCCCATCAGCTCCTGACCCGGGGAGCGGCCCGCGCGCCGGTGCTGATGGTCGGCCCGCCGCCGGCCGAGGAGCCGGGTCTGGCCGCGCGGCTGGAGGCGCTCAATGAGGCCCTCAAGGCCCTCTGCGTGCGTCTGAGGACGCCCTATATCGACGTCCTGCGGCCCCTGGCCGTCAGCGGGACCTGGCTGGCCGAGGCCCGGGCCGGGGACGGCGCCCATCCGGGCGCTGGGGGCTACCAGCAGATGGCCGAGCTGATCGCCGCCCATCCGGCCTGGCGCCGCTTCACCGGGACCGACGGAATCCCGGCATGAGGTCCAGGCGCCATTGACCGGCTCTTCGCCATCCCGTATATCCGCGCCTCCGATTTTCACCGCCCGGACCTGAGTTCGGGCGCGCTACTATTCGAGAGCTTTTAGAATGGCCAACACGCCCGGCGCCAAGAAGGCGATCCGCAAGATCGCCCGTCGCACCGAAGTCAACACCGCTCGCCGCTCGCGCGTTCGGACCTATCTCCGACGCTTCGAAGAGGCCATTGCGGCCGGCGACGCCGCCGTCGCCAAGACCGCCTTTGTGGAGGCGCAATCCGAGGTGATGCGGGCCGTCACCAAGGGCGTGATCCACAAGAACACCGCCTCGCGGAAGGTGTCCCGCCTGGCCGCCCGGCTGAAGAAGCTGGCCGTTGCCTAAAGCTTGATCTGGACCGCCTTCGGGCGGTCTAGTCGCTTGAATTTCTTGGACAAATAATCAAGCCCGCGCGCCATTTCGGTGTGCGGGCTTTGTCATGACTGAAGCTTGGCCCTGCGACGCCTGCGACCAATGTTCTCAGTTGGCGGAGGGTCATTCCGGGAATTCCCTTGTGGCGTGAGGGCGCGCGCTTGAGTCAACGAAAATATCCGCGGACGCCGCGAAGAATCACCGTTGACCCCCCCCCGTCCCGGACTAGTCTCTGGGGCTTCAACACAGACGTGTTTTCCATCTGAATTCGGATGAAAAAGCGGGGGGCGGGACTCTATGCGCCCTCCGATTAAGAGCCTGTGTTTGTTGAATAAAACGTGGCCGCAGCGTGGGGTTGCGACCAATGATGGCGGATGTTGGGGGTATTGGCGAAATGGCTTCTGGAGGATTGGCGGACAGGACGGCGACGACGCCTGCGGGCGCGGTCTGGACCAAGACGTGCCAGACCCTGAAACGCGAACTGGGCGACGCCACCTTCGGCTCCTGGCTGGGCCATGCGGCCCTGCGGGAGCGGTCGGATCATGAGGTCTGTCTGGTGGCCGCCACCGGCGTGGCCCGCGACTGGATCCGCCGTCACGCCTGGCGCCGTATCGGCGAACTCTGGGCGCAGAACGACCCCGAGGGCCGCGCCCTGGATCTGAAATCCCGGATGGAGTTCGAGGCCGCCGGCGCGCCCGAGCCGGTGATCGCCGAGGTCACCCTGGCCGCCGCCCCCGTCCTGACCATCCATCATGGCGCTGCGCCCTCGGCCGCCGCCCCTGAGCCGGCCGCCTCGGCGACGCGGGCCGCCCGCCCCGGCGCCGGCCTGCTGGAGCGCTTCACCTTCGACACCTTCGTGCCGGGTCCGGCCAATGAGTTCGCCTTCGCCGTCGCCCGGCGGGTGGGTTGCTGGGCCGACGGCCATTTCAACCCGGTGCTGTTCCATGGCCCCTACGGCTTCGGGAAGACCCACCTGCTGAACGCGCTGGGCTGGGAAGCTCAGCGCAACTGTCCGGACAAGAAGGTGGTCTATCTGACCGCCGAGCGGTTCACCCAGACCTTCGTCAAGGCGGTGCAGGATCGCCAGACCGCCGCCTTCAAGGACGAGCTGCGCGACGCCGACCTGCTGCTGATCGACGACGTGCACTTCGTGGCCGGCAAGACCTCGACCCAGGAGGAGCTGTTCCACACCCTGATCGCCCTGGTTCAGGACGGCCGCCGGGTGGTGATGACCGCCGACCGCCCGCCCCACGAGCTGTCGGACCTGGAGCCGCGCCTGCGGTCTCACCTGCAGGCGGGCCTGGTCTGCGGCATCGAGCCGGCCGACCGGGACCTGCGCCAGGGCATATTGGAGCGCAAGCTGGACATGCTGGCTCGCCAGGGGGGCTTCCCGGCCACCGTGCGGCCCGAGGTGCTTCAGTTCCTCGCCGACCGCTTCAGCGACAGCGTGCGGGAGCTGGAAGGGGCCCTGAACACCCTTGTGGCCCGCGTGGGGGCCGAGCTGACCCATCTGAGCCTGGACGAGGCTCAGAGCATCCTGAGGCCCCATCTGTCGGCCCCGGAGCGCAAGGTGACGGTGGACCACATCCAGAAGGCCGTGGCCGAGCACTACGGCCTGACCCAGGCCGACCTGCTGTCGGAGCGCCGGGCCCGGGCCGTGGCCCGTCCCCGCCAGGCGGCCATGTGGATCGCCAAGCAGATCACCACCCGCTCCCTGCCCGATATCGGCCGGCGGTTCGGCGGTCGCGACCACACCACCGTCCTGCACGCCGTGCGCCGCATCGAAGCCCTGAAGGCCGATGACCCGGCGCTGGCCCGCGACCTCGACGTCCTGCTGCGCAAGCTGCGCGGCGGATCCCCCAGCCGACCCCACGGTCCGCAAGCCTGAAGGCCCGCCACCCCGGCGGGCCTTTCGCTTTTTCAGTGGGCGCTGAGGCTGGTCGATGTGGCCGCCAGGCAGAGGCGGCGGCTGACGTCCATCTCCGCCTCTCTCCGTCATGGTCGGACTTGATCCGACCATCCATGAACACCTCGGCCAGCCCAGTGTTCATGGACCCTCGCGTCAAGCGCGAGGGTGACGGTGGGGAAGGCGCTGGATGTCGAGCGGCTCTAACGTCTAAGCCGCGGTCCGTCCCCGCAGCCGCCGGATCAGGGCCTGGGCGTCCGGCGGCTGGCGCTGTTCGATCCGGCGGTAGTCCCGGCAGTCCAGGGTGCGCGAGACAAGCCTCGCGCTGACCATGGCGCGGCGCAGGATGGCCGGGTCGCCGAAGGCGTGCAGGGCGTTGAGCCGGCCGTTGAACACCGCCTCGCTGACGGCGTCCCCCGCCGGCAGGGCCGACCACAGGCCCCACAGGGCCAGGTCCTGGTGCGACGGCTTGGCCGGCCATTGCAGCAGCCGTCCCTGAGGGTCGAACTGGCGGGCGACCCTGTCCACCCGCGCCAGGTCGGCGGCGGGCTCTGGCGGGGCCTCCAGGGGCCCGGAACGGGCGCGATAGTGCTGGAAGTTCTTCGCCCCGGCCGCCCGGGCCAGGATGTTCAGCATCTCCACATGGCCGGGCGTGGATTCCTGGCGCGCCAGCTGGTCGCGCAGGGACCTGGCCAGGGCCGAGATGTCGGGGGTCGCGTAGGGAATGGCGGTTCTGGGCATCACTCATCCTCGTGAAGCGCCGATCCCCTTATCAGGGGCGTCGAGGTCACCGACTTTCGACCCGGCGCTCGATAGGACAAGCGGGGCGAGACGTCTCAAGGGCAGGTTTAGCTCCCCGATGTGCGGGGCGGTGACGCCTGGGTGAACTGCAGACCCTGACCGCTTTTAGCCCCGCTTCGGCGGCCGGGGAAGCCTGAACACAGGGGGCGCGACGGCGCGGCTCATCCCCCTTGACCCGGCCCCAGGGGCTGGCCGGATAGAGGGGGCCTCGAAAAACGCATGAGGGTTCTGCCTGTGTCTCCCTATCTCAGCCCCGCCGAGGCCGCCGCCCAACTGGGCGTCTCCCCCAAGGCCCTGCGCCTCTATGAGGCCAGAGGCCTCGTCTCCCCCTTGAGGACGCAGGCCCGCTGGCGCGCCTATGGCCCTGACCAGATGGCCCGCGCCCGCGAGATCGCCAGCCTGCGGGCCCTGGGCCTGTCGCTCGCCCAGGTGGCGCGGGTTCTCGCCGGCGATCCGGGCGATCTCGCCCCGGCCTTGGCCGCCCACCAGGCCGAACTGGAAGGCGAGGCCCAACGCTTGTCTGAGACCCTGGCTCAGGTCGCCGCCCTGCGGCGCGCCCTGGCCAAGGGCGAGCCGCCCACGATGGCGCAGCTGACGCATCTGGCCGGCGGCAAGCCGGCCTGCGTCTTCGATCTTCCCTGGCCCTGGGGCGGAGAGCGGTTCGAACTCTCCGCCCTGCCGGCCCTGACCTGGCTGGTGGGGTCCCTGGGCAGCGGCAAGACCCGCCTGGCCCGCGCCATCGCAGACGCCTTGCCTGGCGGCGTGTTCGTCGAGATGGCCCGGCCGCCGGTCATCCTCGAGGGGGATCCGGGCCTCAGCGGGCGTCTTGCCGCCGCCCTGGCCTGGTTGAGGGAAGAGGGCGCCGAGGAGACCGAGGCGCTGCGCCGTCTTCTGGCGGCGGTGCTCTCAGAGGGGGCCGCGGCGGTGGTGGTGGACATGGTCGAGGACGGCCTGAACGAACCGACCCAGCAGGCCCTGGCCGCATGGTTGCGGGCGCGCGGGGCGCAGGCTCGGCCCCTGATCCTGATGACCCGCTCCAGCGCGATGCTGGACCTTGGACTGGCGACGTCGTTCGAAGCCGTGCTGTTCTGCCCGGCCAATCACAGCCCGCCCCTCCGTGTCCGCCTCGACCCGCAGGCCCGGGGCTACGAGGCGCTGGCCAGTTGCCTTGCGCCGCCGGAGGTGCGCGCTCGGACCGAGGGGATGATCGCCGTCAGCGGCCGCCGCGCCTAGGCGCGCCGAGGGCGCACGAAAAAGAAAAGGGCGGCCGCATCGCTGCGGCCGCCCCGTTCGTCGTCAGGAGGGAGGAGAGGCTGATTAAGCCTCGGCCTCCGCCCCTTCCTTCTTGGACAGGTCTTCGCCGGTCACCTGGTCGACGACCTTCATGGACAGGCGGGTCTTGCCGCGATCGTCGAAGCCCAGGAGCTTGACCTTCACTTCCTGGCCTTCGGTCAGGACGTCGGAGACCTTGGCCACGCGCTCGTTGGAGATCTGGCTCACGTGAACCAGGCCGTCCTTGGCGCCGAAAAAGTTCACGAAGGCCCCGAAGTCGACGACCTTGACCACCTTGCCGGTGTAGATCGCGTTCAGTTCGGGCTCCGAGGCGATGGACTTGATCCAGTCGCGGGCCGCATCGATCTTGGACTGTTCCGAGGCGGCGATCTTGATCGTGCCGTCGTCGGAGATGTCCACCTTGGCGCCGGTTTCGGCGACGATCTCGCGGATCACCTTGCCGCCCGAACCGATGACTTCGCGGATCTTGTCGACCGCGATCTTCATGGTTTCGATCTTGGGCGCGTACTCACCAAGCTCGGTGCGCGGCGCGTCCATGGCCTTGGTCATCTCATTCAGAATGTGCTGGCGGCCTTCCTTGGCCTGTTCCAGCGCCTTCTTCATGATCTCCTCGGTGATGCCGGCGATCTTGATGTCCATCTGCAGCGAGGTGATGCCATCAGCGGTGCCGGCGACCTTGAAGTCCATGTCGCCCAGGTGGTCTTCGTCGCCCAGGATGTCGGAGAGCACGGCGAAGCCGTCGGCCTCCAGGATCAGGCCCATGGCGATGCCGGAGACCGGCTTCTTCAGGGGCACGCCCGCATCCATCATGGCCAGCGAAGCGCCGCAGACCGTGGCCATGGAGGAGGAGCCGTTGGACTCCAGGATCTCCGAGACCAGGCGGATGGTGTAGGGGAAGTCTTCCGTGGCCGGCAGGACCGGACGGACGGCGCGCCAGGCGAGCTTGCCGTGGCCGATTTCACGACGGCCGGGCGAGCCCATGCGGCCAGCTTCCCCGACGCTGAAGGGAGGGAAGTTGTAGTGGAGAAGGAACTTCTCCTTGTAGGTGCCTTCCAGGGCGTCGATGAACTGCTCGTCGTCGCCGGTGCCCAGGGTGGCGACCACCAGGGCCTGGGTTTCGCCGCGGGTGAACAGGGCCGAGCCGTGGGCCCGGGGCAGGATGCCCACTTCCGAGACGATGGGACGGACCTTGTCGACGGTGCGGCCGTCGATGCGCAGGCCGGTGTCGAGGATGCCGCGGCGGACGACGTCAGCCTCGAGCTCCTTGAACACGCCGCCCAGCTTCTGGCTGTCGGCGCCGTCGGGATTGGCTTCAGACTTGGCCATGGAGGCCATGGCCTTCTGCTTGGCCTGGCTGAGCGCCTCCTGGCGGTCCTGCTTCTTGGTGATCTTGTAGGCCGCGGCGATGTCGGCCCCGACCAGGGTCTTCATCTGGCCCTTCAGCACGTCGGTGTCGTCGGCGGCGAAGTCGAAGGGCTCCTTGGCCGAATGCTCGGCCAGGTCGATGATCGCTTCGATCACCGGCTGGATGGACTTGTGGGCGAAGGAGACGCCGCCCAGGACCTGCTCTTCGGTCAGTTCCTGGATTTCGGACTCCACCATCATCACCGCATCGGCCGTACCGGCGACGACGAGGTCCATCTGGCTGGTCTTCAGCTCTTCCAGGGTCGGGTTGAGGACGTACTCACCCTCGATGAAGCCGACGCGGGCCGCGGCGATCGGGCCCATGAACGGGGCGCCGGAGATCACCAGGGCGGCGGAAGCCGCGACCATGGCGACGATGTCGGGATCGTTTTCCAGGTCGTGGGCCAGGACGGTGCAGACCACCTGGACTTCGTTCTTGAAGCCCTTGACGAACAGGGGGCGGATCGGACGGTCGATCAGGCGGGAGACCAGGGTCTCCTTTTCCGACGGACGGCCTTCGCGCTTGAAGAAGCCGCCGGGGATCTTGCCCGCGGCGTAGGTCTTCTCCTGGTAGTTCACGGTCAGGGGGAAGAAGTCCTGGCCGGGCTTGGCGGACTTGGCGAACACGGCGGTGGCCAGCACCACGGTCTCGCCATAGGTGGCGAGCACCGCGCCGTCGGCCTGACGGGCCATGCGGCCGGTCTCGAGGGTCAGCGTCTTGCCGCCCCACTCGATGGTCTTGCGTTTGATATCGAACATGATTTTTCTTCTTTCATATCCCGGCAGGCGTATTCCTGGCGGGGGCGGACAGGGCGTCGGACTTCCGAAATCCTCTCCAGGTGAACAGGCTTGATGAGGATTTCGTCGCAACCCTCAGCGTGCGTCTTGGGGGCCTCGGCCCCCGGCCGCCAGATCATCCCCGGCCTGTCGCGGAGGGGAGGCGGTCGTCTGTGGGCGCTGCCTCGTGAGGAGGCGGCGCCAGTGTCTGGGGCCGGTTGAAAAACACTGGCCCCATATGCGACGCCCCCGCTTTCGCGGGGGCGCTGAACATCCTAGCGGCGCAGGCCGAGGACCTCGATGAGGGCCTGATAGCGCGGCTGTTCGGACTTCTTCAGGTGATCGAGGAGCGACCGGCGCTGGGAGACCATCTTGAGCAGGCCCCGGCGCGAATGGTTGTCCTTCTTGTGGGTCTTGAAGTGCTCGGTCAGGTTGATGATCCGTTCGGTCAGGATCGCCACCTGGACTTCGGCGCTTCCGGTGTCACCCTCGCTGCGGGCGTGGGTCTTGATAATTTCGGCCTTACGGTCCGGGGTAACCGACATCGTGCGTCTCCGCTCTATTCGAGATGAAAGACACGGGACGGCTCGAGCTTGCCGGCGCGCATCTCGCAGAGGGCCACCATCACGCCACGACACATAGCCGAAACGGTTCGAGCGCCCGGCGCAAGCCCGGCTCTCAAGGTTTCGACCTGTCGGGGAACGAGAACGATCGACCGTCCCTGCTTAAGTCTGAAAGCGTCTTCGTCGGTCACGGCCAACGCCGGGATGTCGTCCAGCGCGGTCTCGACCGGAAGCAATGCCTCCGACTGCCGGGCCTTATGCCCCAATTCCTCAAGTAAATCCAGTCCGATCGCCCGGGCCTCGGTGAAGGCGCCCACCCGGGTGCGGCGCAGGGCGCTGACATGGGCCTCGGCCCCCAGCCGCAGGGCCAGGTCGCGCACCACCGAGCGGACATAGGCGCCCTTGCCGCAGTCCATGATCAGCTCGATGTGATCGGCGTCGGGCGCCTCGCCCACCGCCAGGCCGTGGATCAGGATCGGCCGGGCCTTGAGCTCCACCTCTTCCCCGGCCCTGGCCAGGTCATAGGCCCGCTCGCCGTCCACCTTGATGGCCGAATAGATGGGCGGGACCTGCATGATCTCGCCCTCGAACTCGTGCAGCAAGGCCTTGACCTGATCGGGCGTCGGCCGGACGTCGGAGCGGGCGATGATCTCGCCTTCCCGATCGAGCGTGGTGGTCGACGCGCCCCAGGCGATGGTGAAGCGATAGCCCTTATCGGCCTCGACCATATAGGCCACGGTCTTGGTGGCCTCGCCCAGCGCCAGGGGCAGGACGCCGGTGGCCAGGGGATCGAGGGTGCCGGCGTGGCCGGCCTTCTGGGCGTTGAAGATCCTGCGGACCTTGCCCACAGCCTGGGTCGAGGTCAGGTCATAGGGCTTGTCCAGGCAGACCCATCCGGAGACGGCCTCCCCCTTGCGCCGACGGCCCATGGGTCAGTCCTCTTCGGGGGCGTCGAGGTCCTGGCGGACCTTCGGGTCCTCGAACAGCCGGCTCATATGCTCGGCGGCGTCGAAGGTCTCGTCGTGCAGGAACTTCAGCTCCGGGGTGGCGCGCAGGTCGATCATCCGGCCGAGACGCCCGCGGAAGAATTTCGAGGCCCGGTTCATGGCCGCCACCACCTCGGGGGCGTTCTCGCCGCCCAGGGGCTGGATGAAGCAGACGGCGTGGCGCAGGTCCGGGCTCACCCGCACCTCGGTGATGGTCACCGGCGCGCCCGACAGGGCCGGATCGTCCAGGTCTTCTTCCCGCATGATCTCCACCAGGGCGTGGCGGACCAGTTCGCCGGCGCGCAGCTGGCGCTGGCTGGGGCCGCGAAGGGCGGGGCGGGCGCCCGGCGTGCGGGAGGAGGAGGGACGGCGTTTCATGGCGAGGCTCTCGCAAGGTCTGGCCTGGCCGGCGGCTCGAACGCCCGGCGCAGGGAAGGGCGCGCTTCTAGGGGCCGCGCCCCTTAAAGTCTAGGCCCGGGGCCTTGAGGACGCCAGGGCGCTCACGCCCCTGTGCGCCGCCGGAAGAAGTCGATGACCCGGGCCTCGGCCGCCTTGGTCGGCCCGTCGGGGGCCAGATGCAGGGTCAGCGTGGAGTGCGGCGCGATCGGCGAGGGGGCGGCGTCGGCGTCCTCCAGTTCGATGGCCTCGAAGCGCTCGCCGAACTCGGCCCGGTAGCGGTCGAAGCGCGCCTGGCCCACCAGCTGGTCGCCCTTGAAGCGCAGGCCGATCATCGACAGGTCCTCGGCTTCGAACCGCCCCTTGGCGCAGGCGATCTCCGCCGGGCTGACCCCGATCGAGGCGGCGCGTATCTTCGATCCGGCGGCGAGCGGCAGGGAGGGCTGGGCCAGGACCGGGGCCACGACGGCGGGCTCGGTCATCATGGCCAGCGCAAAGCCGCCGGTGAAGCACATGCCGACGGCGCCCACCCCGTTCCCCCCGCACTCGTCATGGGCCTGGCGGGCCAGGGCGCGCAGCCAGTCGACGATGGGGCTGGAGCGGTCGGTGGCCCAGACGTGGAATTCCCGGCGCACGCAGATGGCCTTCAGGGCCTCGGCCGCCAGATAGGGCCGGCTCACCGGCTTGCCCGGCTCGCCGAACAGGCTTGGGCACCAGACGCTCATCCCCGCCGCAGCAAGGCGCTCGGCGAAGGCCAGGACCAGGGGGTGCAGGCCGGGCATTTCGTGGATGACGATGACGGCGGGGCCTTGCCCCCGGCGGTAGACGTCGCGGACCCAACGACCGTCGTCGAACGCAAACCGCTCGAAGCCTTCCAGATCCGCCGCCATGTCGCGCTCCCCCGCTCCGGAGGACCAAGACTAGCTCAGCGGCGCAGCATGTCGATGTCGCCCTCGAAGCCCGACAGCCGCCAGACCCCGTCGGTCTGCGTGAACACCAGCAGGCAGGGGCCGTCCTTCTCCCGGGTCGCGCAGACCCGGCCGTCCTCCAGCGCCTTCAGGGAGCCGGCGATGGCCACCCGGCCGGGCAGGGGCTGGGCGGCGTCATAGCCATAATATTCGGCCACGCCCCGGAACACCTGCGGCTGGACCAGCTGCTCGCTGGCGGCCTTGGCGATGGCGGGGCCGAGCAGGGCGCCGATGGCCCGCATCTCGTCGCTGCCCCCGGCGCGGCTGGCCTCGGCGGCGATGCGCGCCTCGATCTGAGCGCGCAGGGCCGGGCGGTCCACATGGCGGTCGAAGGTCGCCTGGTCGCCGTCGCGGATGGCGGTCAGCAGGGTGTGGACGTCGCCGGCCGCATCCAGGCGCTGGGCGCCGCCGGCGCAGGCGCTGAGCGTCAGGGCGAGGGCCAGGGGGGCCAGAAGGCGCAGGGGCTTGAACATGGATGGTCTCCAGGGGCCGCGACAGCAGGACCGCCTCAAGGTGGCGATCCGAAGGCGTGCGCGGCTTCCTCATCGCTCAGATCGGCGATTTCGACCAGCTTCAGCCGGGCGGTTTCGCCGGCCACGATCTTCAGGCTGGAGCGCGGGCGCCGCAAGGTCTTGGCGAGGAAGGCCAGCAGGGCGGCGTTGGCCGCCCCGTCCACCGGCGGCGCCGACACCCGGACCTTGAGATAGGGCCGGCCCTCGCCGTCCTGGCCCCAGCCCTGGAGGGCGTCGCGTCCGCCCTTGGGGGTCAGGCGCACGGCCAGGCGCATGGCGGAGCTCAGCGCCCTCAGATGACCGGGGTGACCAGGGCGCCATAGAGCGCCGGCAGCAGAATGTCCTTGATGCCGATCAGCACCAAAATCACGATGATCGGGCTGATGTCCACGCCGCCCAGGGGCGGGATGATCCGCTGCACCGGGCGCATCACCGGCGCGGTGATCGCCTCCAGCGCCCGGGCGATATTGTAGACGAACTGGTTGCGCAGATTGATCACGTCGAAGGCCACCAGCCACGACAGGATGGCGTTGATGATGATCGCCCAGATCATGAGCTGGAGGATCGCCCCGATGATGAAGAAGATGAATTGAAGAATGGCGGCCATGGGGGTCCCGATCTGTCTTAGGCCCCGGTTCTAGCTGGGGGGCCTCGTCCGTGACAAGGCGGCGTGGGTCATAAGCGCACGTCCCGCGGCCTCCGGCCGCCCCTTGAGCGGCTTGACAGAAATCCGCCGCACGCCTAACTCCGCGCCTTCCTGGGGGCCGTAGCTCAGTTGGTAGAGCGCCTCGTTCGCAATGAGGAGGTCAGCGGTTCGATTCCGCTCGGCTCCACCAGGATTTCCCAAGCTCCTCAGCGCGCCGTCATTTCCTTCGCGCAGCTCCGCTCCAAACTGGGCGCGGCGGGTCGGAACCCAAGCGCAGGCATGGCGTTCTTCACCCCAGACGCAATCTGTGGAGAGAAGTCATGAACCAGATCATTTATATTGTCGGTCTCGTCGTTGTTGTTGGCGCTATCCTCGCCTTTGTCTTCTAAAGACATGCAACCCGACCATTGAGGCGTCGCCGGATGGGCTCTAGCCGCCGGCGACGACTTCAACCTCCTGGCGGAGCGACCCCGGGATGCGGCGATCTGACGCGATCGTCCAGGGCGAATGCTCGCGATGACTGTTTCCGCGGCCTTCGTCCCTAACACTCGCTTAACATGACGACGTTATGAGGAAGCTTCGCAGTCTGCGGAGCATCCGTAATGTCCCCCTGGCTCCCCGCCGCCGGCCTTGGCCTCTTCAGCCTTTGCGCCGCCCTTCTCATGGGCGCAGCGCCCCGTGAGGCCGACGCCGCCGCAGCGATCTTTCCCCCATGGTGGAGCACGCCCCGGGTTCTCGCCGCCGCAGACCGCGCAGGCATGGTGACCGGGGTGGGCGCGCAGCCCTTCATCGTCGTCGCCCGCACAAGACCCGGCGGTTCAGACTCCCTGGCCTCGGCCCTGCGGGCGCAGGGCGCCTGGCTGGTGGTCGATCCTGGGCTGGCGGGCCCTTGCGCCCCGCTGGCCTGACCCTCGTCCATTCTTCACCCCACACCCCCCGGATCCCATGACCCAAGCCCGCGCCATCACCCTGTCTGACCAGCGCGCCTTCGGCGTGAAGGTGATCACGGCGCTCGTCTGGCTCTGCGTTCCGCTGGTGGCCACCGCCGGACTGGCGACGGGGGCGGGGCTCGGCCTTTCGGCTGCGGCGGCGGGCCTCGCCCTCGCAGCGAGCCTGGTCGCGCGGTTTGACCCGACCGGCGCCGCCGCCCGCCCGACCCTGGGGGTGGCCCTGATGGGCGCGGTCTCTCTGCTGGTGGCCGCCTTCGCCGGCCATGGCTGGCAGATCGACATGCACATGATCTATTTCGCAGCCCTGGCGACCCTGATCGTCTTCTGCGACTGGCGCGCTGTGGTGGCCGCGGCCGCCACGGTTGCGGTCCATCACCTGACCCTGAGCTTCCTGCTGCCGGCCGCCGTGTTCCCCGGCGGCGGGGATATCGCCCGGGTGCTGATCCATGCGGTGATCCTGGTGGTCGAGGCCGCGGTGCTGATCTGGGCCGCCACCCAGATCGTGCAGATGTTCGCCACCTCGGCCCAGGCGGTGGCCCGGGCGGAGGAGGCGCGGGCCACGGCCGAGGCCGCCACCGCCGCGGTCGAGCAGTCCCGGACCGCTGAAGCCCTCGCCAGCCAGGAGCGCGCGGACCTGCAACGGGCCGTCGAGGATGAGCGCAAGGCGGTGGTGGATGGTCTGGCCTCTGGCCTCGATCACCTGGCCCGGGGCGTGCTGACCTATCGGATCGACCGGGCCTTCACCCCGCAGTACGAGGCGCTTCGTCGGGATTTCAACGGCGCGGCTGAGCGTCTTCAGGGCGCCTTGAAGATCATCGCCCAGGCCGCCGAAAACATGAGCGCCGGGGCTGGTGAGATTTCCACGGCGGCCGACAACCTGTCGCGCCGGACCGAACAGCAGGCTGCGGGCCTCGAGGAGACCGCCGCAGCCCTGGACGAGGTGACGGCGACCGGCGTCAAGAGCGCCGAGGGCGCCCGGGCCGCCGCCGCCGTGGTGGCGCGCTCGCGCACCGACGCCGAGCATGCCGGCCAGGTGGTCGGCGACGCCGTCACCGCCATGGGCCAGATCGAACAGTCCTCGGCCCAGATCACCCAGATCATCGGCGTGATCGACGAGATCGCCTTCCAGACCAATCTTCTGGCCCTGAACGCCGGGGTCGAGGCCGCCCGGGCCGGCGACGCCGGCCGCGGCTTCGCCGTGGTCGCCTCCGAGGTCCGGGCGCTCGCCCAGCGCTCGGCGGACGCGGCCAAGGAGATCAAGGCCCTGATCAGCGCCTCATCCCAGCAGGTGGCCCAGGGGGTCGGCCTGGTCGGCCAGACCGGCGAGGCGCTCAAGCGCATCGTCAGCCAGGTCACCGAAATCGACAGCCTGGTTTCCGAAATCGCCGCCTCGGCTCAGGAGCAGGCCACCGGTCTGCACCAGGTCAACACCGCGGTGAACGAGATGGACCGCGTCACCCAGCAGAACGCCGCCATGGTCGAGGAAACCACTGCGGCCAGCCACTCGCTGGCCACCGAAGCCGAAAGCCTGTCGCAGAGCGTTGGACGCTTCAACATCGGCGCCACCGGCGAACCGGCCCGGACCCAGCCCGCCCAACGGCCGGCGCCCAAGGCTTCGCGCGGCGAAAGCTTCGCCAATCGCCACACGACGCAGATGAAGACGACCTCTCGCGAAGGTTCAGCCGCCCGCAAGCCGGAACCGGCCGCCGAGAGCGAGGGGTGGGAAGAGTTTTAAGAGTTTTCATCTTAACTCGACCTGATCATTAGGGGGGAAAGCCTGATGTCTGAAACAGACACAAACGTCGCCGAGGTGAGTCTCTGCCCGGTGCTCGATCTCCAGGCCGCAGAACCGCTCCGCGCGGAGCTGATGGCTCTGCGTGGACGTCCCCTGCACATGGACGCCTCTCAGGTCAGCCGACTGGGCGGGCTCTGCCTGCAGGTCCTGCTGTCGGCGCGGGTGAGCTGGGCGGAAGACGGATTGCCTCTGCGCATAGAGCAGGCCTCCGAAGGTTTTCTAGAACAACTGGCCGCCTTCGGCGCGCCGCAGATCGACTTCGAACCCGAGGGGGCAAACCTGTGAACAAGACCGTTCTGACCATCGACGACTCTCGCACCATGCGTGAAATGCTCAACATGGCCCTGGTGCAGGCCGGCTACCGTGTGATCCAGGCGGTCGACGGCGTGGAGGGCCTCGAGGTCCTGCGCGCCCAAGGCGCCGATGTGGTCATCACCGACATCAACATGCCGCGCATGGACGGCTTCGGCGTCATCGAAGGCGTGCGGGCCGATCCGGCCCACCGTGCGACCCCGATCCTCGTCCTCACCACCGAGAGCGACGCGACCAAGAAGGAACGGGCCCGGGCCGCCGGGGCCACCGGCTGGATCGTCAAGCCGTTCAATCCGACCAAGCTGGTGGACGCCATTCGACGCGTCGCCGCCTAGGCGCAAGCCTGCGTCGAACTACGCCAGCCCTGACCCCGGAGCGACCCTGTGGACCCATTTGAGAGCATCAAGGCGACCTTCTTCCAGGAGTGCGACGAGCTGCTGACCGACATGGAGTCGGGGCTGCTCGCCATGGAAGCCGGCGACGACGATTCCGAGACGATCAATGCGGTCTTCCGGGCGGTCCATTCGGTCAAGGGCGGGGCCGGGGCCTTTGGTCTCGACGAGCTGATCCGCTTCGCCCACATCTTTGAGACGGTGCTGGACGAGATGCGCTCGGACCGGCTGCACCTGACCGACGAGGTGGCCAAGGTTCTGCTGCGCGCCTCCGACGTGCTGGCCGACCATGTGGCCGCCGCCCGCAGCGGCGGATCGGTGGACGAGGGTCGCACCCTGGGCATGATCGCCGACCTCCAGGGTCTGATCGACCAGGAACGCGCCGCCGAGCTGGGCCTTGACGGTGACGGCGCCGACGATGGGGCCGACGAGGACTTCGGCTTCGTGCCGATCGTCCTCAGCCTTGACGAACCCGCCGCCGAAGCCCCCGAGGTGGATGTGGCCGCCCTGATGGCCGCCGCCACCGAGCCTGCCGATGTGGCGCCGCAGGCCGCCACTACAACCCCGCCGTGGCTCGTCACCTTCCGGCCCAAGGCCGAGATGTACGCCAAGGCCAATGAGACGGCCCTGGTGCTGCGCGAACTCGCGCGCCTGGGTGAGGTCGAGGTGGTCGTCGATACGGCCGCCGTGCCGCCCCTGGACCAGCTTTCGGCCGAACAGGCCTATCTCTCCTGGACCATCCGCCTCCTGGGCGAGGCCACCGAATCCGACGTGCGCGAGGTCTTCGAATTCGTTGAGGACGACTGTGAACTGATCGTCCGCCGCGAGGGTGAGGCTGAGGCGCCGAGCGCCGCTCCGCTGGCCGCCGAAGAGCCCGAAAGCGACGCCTCGGCGAGCGCCGTGGAGGCCGCCGCGGCCGCGCCGCTGGATCTCGAAGCCCTGCTGGCCCGCGTGCAGGGCGCGCCGTCTCCTGAAGCGCCGCCGCCCGCCGCCGCCCCGCCGCTGGCGAGCGCCGCCGAGCCCGCTCCGGAACCCCCTCAGGACGCCCCCAAGGCCGATCCGGCCAATATGGGCGTGGCCGGGCTGATCGCCCTGGCGGAGCAGGCGTCCCTGGATCACGTTCAGGCCGCAGCGCCGCCAAAGGTTGAGGCCAAGACGGACCCTAAGGCCGACGCCAAGGCTGAACGGGCCAGCGCCGCCGGAACCGCGACCGCGGCGACTCCGACCATCCGCGTGGATCTCGACCGGGTCGACCGACTGATCAACGCCGTGGGCGAGCTGGTCATCCAACAGGCCATGCTGTCCCAGCGGGTCTTCGAAAGCGGCCTGGCCCGCTCGTCCGACGTGGCGCTTGGTCTTGAGGACCTGGAGCTGCTGACCCGGGAGATCCAGGACAGCGTCATGGCCATCCGCGCCCAGCCGGTGAAGTCGGTGTTCC
>CAZERE010000035.1:0-2190 GCA_964515365.1 uncultured Phenylobacterium sp.
GTTTGTGACTTCCTTCGACCAGCGCCTGTGAGCGCGGATGGTAGGCCGACCCGAAAAACTGGGGCTGAAGTCCATGGATGGCCACGACGCCAAGGACTCCACCAGCCTGGACGTCGAGGTCCCGGATTTCGCCAGCTTCGTGGGCAAGTCGGTCAAGGGCCTGCGGATCGGCATTCCCAAGGAATACCGCGCCGAGGGCATGGCGCCGGAGATCGACAAGCTCTGGGAGCAGGGGGTGGCCTGGCTGAAGGCCGCCGGCTGCGAGATCGTCGAGGTCTCGCTGCCCCACACCAAATACGCCCTGCCGGCCTATTACATCGTGGCCCCGGCCGAGGCCTCGTCCAACCTGGCCCGCTATGACGGCATGCGCTATGGCCTGCGGGTCGAGGGCGCCAACCTGACCGAAACCTACGAGCAGACCCGCGCTCAGGGGTTCGGCGAAGAGGTCAAGCGGCGGATCCTGATCGGGTCCTACGTGCTCTCGGCGGGCTATTACGACGCCTATTATCTCAAGGCCCAGAAGGTGCGCCGGCGAATCTCCGACGACTTCGACCAGGCCTTCGAGAAGGTCGACGCCCTGCTGACCCCCATCGCGCCCTCGTCCGCCTTCGCGCTCGGCGAGAACGCGGACGATCCGGTGGCCATGTACCTGAACGACATCTTCACCGTGACGGTGAACCTGGCGGGCCTGCCGGGCATGAGCGTGCCGGCCGGGTTGGACGCCAAGGGCCTGCCGCTGGGCCTGCAGCTGATCGGCCGGCCCCTGGACGAGGGGACGCTGTTCTCGCTGGGCGGGGTGATCGAGGAGGCGGCTCAGTTCAAGGCCAGGCCGCAACGCTGGTGGTGACGCCCGCCGCGGCCGGCGGCCGCGGACGGGCTCGACCTTCGGGGCTTAGTCGGTGGCCAGTTCGCTCTTGATGGCCGCCAGGGTGTCGTCGGTGATCTGGCCTTCGGAATAGGGCTTCAGCTCCACCAGGGTCATGCCCTTGAACATGTCGTAGGAGGGATGGGCGCCGATGCCGGGAATGTGCTTCTCCAGCACGGCCTTGGCCTTTTCGTCGGCCATCAGCTCGGCGACCGGCGTGGTTTCAACCGAGAGCTTGGTCTCCGCGACCGCGCCGGCGGCTGCGGCGAGCGTCATCGAAAGGGCGAGGGCGCCCGTCATAAGAAGTTTGCGCATAGGTGTGGTCTCCTCCCTGGATCGGCGTTGTCGCCGAGGCGGAGTGAGCGTGAGACTCCGGCCTTTCGCAAGGGGGTTTAACTTGGCCGCTTCCGCAGGGCGGCGGCTGGCTCTAGGAAGGGCGCATGACTGAGAACACCAAGTTGATCCAGGGCCGCACCGGCCCCTGGGAAGTGGTCCTGGGGCTGGAAGTCCACGCCCAGGTCGCCTCCAACGCCAAGCTCTTTTCCGGCGCGGCCGTCGGCTTCGGCGCCGGGCCCAACGCCCAGGTCAGCCTGGTCGACGCGGCCATGCCCGGCATGCTGCCGGTGATCAACCGCCGCTGCGTGGAGCAGGCCGTGCGCACGGGCCTGGGCCTGAAGGCGCAGATCAATCTGAAGTCGACCTTCGACCGCAAGAACTACTTCTATCCGGACCTGCCGCAGGGCTACCAGATCAGCCAGTTCAAGGAGCCCATCGTCGGCGAGGGCGAGGTTCTGGTGGAGCTGGACGACGGCGAGACCATCACCGTGCGTATCGAGCGGCTGCACCTGGAGCAGGATGCGGGCAAGTCGCTGCACGACCAGGATCCGGACTCCACCTATGTGGACCTGAACCGTTCGGGCACCGCCCTGATGGAGATCGTCTCGCGCCCCGACATGCGCAGCGCGCCGGAAGCTGCGGCCTATGTGAAGAAGCTGCGCACCATCCTGGTCTATCTGGGCACCTGCGACGGCGACATGGAGAAGGGCAATCTGCGCGCCGACGTGAACGTCTCGGTCTGTCGTCCGGGCGCCTATGAGAAGTTCCGCGCCACGGGCGACTTCAGCCACCTGGGCACCCGCTGCGAGATCAAGAACGTCAATTCCTACCGCTACATCCAGCAGGCCATCGAGTACGAAGCCCGCCGTCAGATCGAGATCCTTGAGGACGGCGGCAAGATCGACCAGGAGACCCGCCTGTTCGATCCGGGCAAGGGTGAGACCCGCTCGATGCGCTCCAAGGAGGATGCGCACGATTATCGCTACTTC
>CAZERE010000035.1:2200-16474 GCA_964515365.1 uncultured Phenylobacterium sp.
CCGGCATGGGTGAAGGCCATCGAGGACAGCCTGCCCGAACTGCCCGATCCCAAGAAGGCGCGGCTGCAAAGCCAGTATGGCCTGTCGGCCTATGACGCCGGCGTGCTGGTCGGCGAGATGGCCCGGGCCGACTTCTTCGAGGCCGCCGCCAAGGGCCGCGACGCCAAGCTGGTGGCCAACTGGGTCACCAATGACCTGGCCGCGCGCCTGACCGCCGCCAATCTGGACATCCAGGACAGCCCGATCAGCGCCGCCGAGATCGCCGATCTGGTGAAGCTGATCGAGGACGGGGTGATCTCGTCCAAGATCGCCAAGGACGTCTTCGAGCGCATGTGGGCCGGCGAGGGCGCGCCCGGCGAGATCGTCGAGAAGCAGGGCCTGATGCAGGTCTCCGACACTGGCGAGCTGGAGGCCATCATCGACGGCCTGATCGCCGCCAATCCGGCCCAGGCCGAGTCGGTGAAGGAAAAGCCCCAGGCCATCGGCTGGTTCGTCGGCCAGGTGATGAAGGCCACCGGCGGCAAGGCCAATCCGGCCGCGGTCAACCAGTTGCTCAAGGCCAAGCTCGGGATTTGAATCGCGCCATCGCCCATGACGAAGGCCCCGGACATTCGCCCGGGGCCTTTTTCATGCCGCCCGTCGAGGATCAGCGGTTGTTGATGATCTCGAAGATGATGCCGGTGGCGACGGCGGCCAGCAGGTAGTCGTTGCCGACCCGGTGCCAGGCATAGCCCCGCGGCGGCGGACGCAGGCGGTAGCGGTGGTAGTCGTGGACCACATAGCCCCGGTACTGAGGCGGCAGGACCGCGCCGCGCCGCCAGGCGACATAGCCGGGACGATACTGCGGATGGCTGTAGTACACCGTCGGCGGCGGGCCATAGGACCAGCGGTTCTGGTAGTAGTAGCCGTTGTAGCGGTTGCTGTCCCAGCGCGGCGGGGGCGGCGGCGGCTGGTAATGACGCCGGTTGTCGTAGCGGTTGTCATAGCGATTGTCGCGGCGGTCATAGCGATGGTCCCGCCGGTCGTCCCGGCGATCCCAGCGGTCGCCCCGACGATCATCATGGCTCTCGCGCCGGTCCCAGGACTGCGCTTGGGCAGATGTCGCAGAAGCCGCCATGGGACCCGCAACGGCGGCGATGGCCGCGAGACTCAAGATCAGACGTCGCATTCTACGTCTCCGTTTTATTTGCGGGCCCGCCGGGGCGGGCCGCCACATCCCCCGATGGCTCGAAGGATGGGCGGGCCGCCGTGAACCCCTGCTGAACGGTTAATTCAGGATCAGGGCCTGCTAGTTGAACAGGCTCAGGACCACGTCGGCGATCAGCCCTGTCTGGGTTTGGGCCAGATAGACATCGTTATCGACGCGCACCCACTGATAGCCCGGGGGCGGCTGGCGCAGGCGATATCGGGCAGGCTCGCTGATGTAGTAGCTGCGCTCTGTCACATAGGCGCGCGGCACATGGTCCCCACGACTCCAGCGCTTCTTGGCCTGACCGGGCGGCATGCCATGGGGATGGCGCTTGCCATAGTCCTTGCCCCGGTGATGGTCGCCCCGGTGGTCGCGCTCATAGCGGTCGCGGTCCCCGTGATAGTCCGGATGCGGTCGCGCGAGCGCGGAGGCCGGCAGGGCCATGGCCACCGCCGCGGCGGCGATCAAAATGGTCTTCATCACAAGGCTCCTTGTGTCGTGTCCCTCGCAAAAGGAACGTCCAAGGCGCCGTCTGGCTCCCACCTGGGGCCATGGGCGGGGCGTGCTCGCGTTAAGCCTGTGTAGACAAAGGTTTCGCAGCAGTAAGCGCGGCGAACTCTGCCAGATTGTCGCATGAATTCGCGTTATTTTCGGACTTAACCATATGTTCAGCGGAGTTCGACTTTTCTTCGCTCATGGATAGCGGCGCAACGGCTCCCAGAACGGAAGTCGGCCGCTGGATGAGGGACGTGAAGGTCATGTTTGCGAACGTGGACGTGGGGAGCGCCGAAGGCCTGCCGCTGCCGGGCCCGGAGGCTTCCGGAGACGAGCTGTTCCGGCTGGGCATGCTCTATTCGACCGGCCAGGGCGGCGCGCCGCTGGACTATGTTTCGGCCCATATGCTGTTCAACCTGGCGGCCATGCGCGGCTCGCTGGAAGCCAAGGTCTACCGCAAGGAACTGTCCCAGGAGATGGCCTCCGAAGACGTGGCCGAGGCCCAGCGCGCCGCCCGCGAATGGCTGGCCCAGGGCTGAAACCCTAGAGCCTGATGCGATCAGACCGAACCGTCTGATCGTTGAATCAGGCTCTAAACTCTAAGTTTTGAGCGCGTTTCGTCCGAAACCGGCGCCCACCTATCGGAACGCGCTCTAGGCCGGTTCGCCGTTAGTTTACCGGCTGTCCGTTCAGGGCGTAGCTGAAGCCGAACTGGATCGGCGAGAGATCGCGGAAATACTGCTGGACGAACAGTCCGGCGTTGGCGACGCCGCTCCGCGGCACATAGACGATGTCGAACCGGCGCAGCGGTATCAGGTCCGCGCTCGGTCGCCGCAGGCCGGCCAGCAGGTCCGCCGTGCGCATCATGCCCTGACCATGGGCGCCCCGCCGGATGATGATCACCTCGCTGCGGTTGGCCGTCGGGCTGAAACCGCCGGCCTGGATGATGGCGCGCAGGGCGTCGGCGTCGCCCACCATGTCATAGACGCCAGGCGTCCCGACTTCGCCGCCGACAAACACCTTCAAGGGCGCCGCCTTGGCGGTCACGAAGACCTCGGGCCGCAGCAGATGCGCCGCATAGGCCTGGGACAGGGCGGCCTCGAGCTGCAGGGTGGTGCGATCGGCGGCCATCACTGGCGGGATCAGCGGCATGGTGATGCGGCCATCGGGCTGAACCGTGAGGGTCTTGGTCAGCTCCGGCGCCGAGGGCACCGTCACCTCGATCTCGTCCCCCGGATAGAAGCGATAGGCCGGCTCTTCCTCGGTCCACTGGGCGTAGGGAAGATTGACGAAATCGGCCTCGTGCGAGGGCGCCGCAAGGCCGGCCGCCTGGGCGCCGGGAAGCGCGCGAACGCCGGCGCATCCGGCGACCGCAAGGGCCGCGACAAGGCACGGCAGGACCTGGAATCTGGCGCGTCTAAGCATGGCGTCAGGGTTAACAGGAATGGGTAACGAAGTCTTAAGCGCGGGGGGCGAGGGTCCGGCTCTAAATACGTCGTACCGCCGGATTCGTTATGGCCGCATCGAGCGCCTGGACTGCACGATCAAACGACAGGGCGCCGCGGTCGGAGTGGGCCATGCGGCCGCGCTATGCGCCGTCGGACTTCGTCGCCCTGCTGTGGCGCGAGCGGTTCCTGATGCTGGCGGTGTTCGCCGTCATCTTCGTGATCGGCGCGGCCTTCGCCTTCAGCCTGAAGACCACCTATCCGGCCAGCTCCAGCATCCTCGTGCGGCTGGGCCAGGAATATGTCTATGAACCCCGGGCCGGGGACGCCGGTCGCGGCGCCGTGCCGGAGGCCGAGCAGGTGATCCAGGCCGAAACCGAGATCCTGGCCTCCAGCGAGCTGAAGCAGCGGGTCGTCGATCGCCTGGGCCTGTCGCGGATCTATCCGAAGCTGGCGGAGGACTTCGCCGAGGCCCCGGCCGGCGAGAAGCGGATCGTCATGGGCAAGGCCATGCGCGCCATGGAGACCAGCCTCAAGATCCAGACGGCGCCCGATACGCCCATCGTCCGCCTGGTCTTCGAGCACGAAGACGCGAAAACCGCCGCCCTGGTCCTGAACACCCTGCTGGAAGAGTACCTGATCTTCCGCCGGACCGTGCTGGTGGAGTCGAACCTGCCGGCCATGGAGACCCAACGTCAGACCTTTGAGGAGCGGTTGGCCGAGGCCGACGCCGCCTATGAGCAGTTCCTGACCAGCAACCAGATCGGCGACTTCGTGGCCGAGAAGGCCGCGCTCTCCCAACTGCAGAGCCAGATCGAGCAACAGAAGTACCAGACCGAAACCCAGCTTCAGGACCGGTCAGGCCGGCTGGCCGCGCTCCAGGCGCAGATGGGTCAGGTCTCGCCCGAGGTCGGCCTCTATCGCGATGTGAACAATGCCGCCTCCGACAAGCTGGTGGAGCTGAAGCTGCAGCGGGAGGACCTGCTCGGCCGCTATCGCGCCGACGCCCAGCCGGTGCGGGATCTCGATTCCCAGATCGCGCGCCTGGAGCAGGGGATCGAGGCGGGCCGCACGACGGGCGACGGCGCCCGGCGGATCGGCGTCAATCCGGTCTTCCAGACCCTGCAGACCGAGCGGATCCAGCTCCAGTCCGAGGTGGCGGCCCTGCGCCAGGCCCAGGCCACCCTCAGCACACAGCTGGCCCAGTTGCTGGACCGACGCCTCAAGCTGGCGGAGCTGGAGCCCCGGTTCCAGGCGCTCAGCCTGGACCGCGATGTCCTGCAGGCCAATGTCCGCGACTTCGCCGTCAAGGAAGAACAGAGCCGCGCCGCCCGCGAGATCGCCGCGGCCTCCAACGACAATATCCGCATCGTCCAGCGGGCCACCGCCCCGGCGCGGGGCTCAAGCCTGAAGAAGCCCGTCCTGGTGCTCGCCTTCCTGTTCGCCGGCTTCACGGCCCTTTGCGCCGGCCTGCTGCGGATGTTCCTGCGGCCGGGCCTGCCCACCGCCCAGTCGGCCTCGCGCACCCTGGAGCTTCCCGTGCTGGGCGCGGCGCCGATGAAGGCCTGATGAGCAAGGACTCCTGTGTGGCGCAGCCCTTTGGGCTAACGTCACCGACAGTGTGCGCGTGGCGATTCGAGCAATGGTGAACCTCAACGCTGAGATGGCCGAGTTGTGGGCCTCCCTGGGGGCGCCTGCGGCCGGCCGCGCGCGTATCCTTCAGCTGGTCTCGGCCCGGCGGGGGGAGGGCACATCCACCATCGCCCGGGAGCTCGCCTTCTTCGCGGCGCGTCGGGCCGGCCGCGCGGTGTGGCTCGTCGACCTCGACCTCATGGCCTCGCCCCAGCATGCGGCGATCAGCGCCGAGAGCGAGCGCTATGGTCTGATCGGCCAGCCGGCCCAGGCCAGTCCCGACGGCTCCATCTTCTTCGCCGTCCAGCCCCCGGCCCAGAGCCCCGACGGCAAGCCCTGGCCGGACGCGCGCTACCTGGCCGCTCACCGGGTCGGCGCGGCGC
Source organism: uncultured Phenylobacterium sp. (assembly GCA_964515365.1). Classification (GTDB taxonomy): domain Bacteria; phylum Pseudomonadota; class Alphaproteobacteria; order Caulobacterales; family Caulobacteraceae; genus Phenylobacterium. Next base: position 7,345 of record CAZERE010000035.1, read on the forward strand.
GCTGGTGGGTGACGCGGTTTCGGCGGGAGGCTCTGCGTGGCCGCCAGACCGTCCACATCCTGCCCAGCGGCGACTATTGGACCGCCCTGCGCAAGTTCGCCGACCTGATCATTGTCGACTGCCCCTCGGGCGACCGTTCCCAGGCGGCGACGACGGTGGCGCCGTTCATGGACCAGACCGTCATGGTGGTCGCCGCCGACGAGGAGGATGTCCGCGCGCCGGCCCTGATGCGCGACGCCCTGATCGGCGCGGGCGCCGACGTGGCGGGCCTGTTCTTCAATCGCGCCACGGTGGAACAGCCGCCGTTCGCGCGCGCCTTCCTGCGGTGACCGGGGCCGCCTATGCCGGCGCGCCGGCGTTTGAGGCGCCGGCCCCGCGGCTGACGGCGTGGCGGCTGATCCTGGCGGGCGCCTCGGTCTTCCTGCTGCTGGTCTACAGCCAGGCCTGGGTCTTTCCGCTCATGGGCGAGCAGGCCACAGCCGAACAGGGGGGGCTGATCCGCGCCCTCTACCTGCCGGCCTATGCGGCGGGCTTCCTGCTCCTGGCGGTGTCGCCGGGCGCGACCTTCCAGGTGACGATCTCGGCCTCGGTCAGGCCCTCCGCTCCTGCTCGCGCCACTCCGTCCGCGAGCTGGCGGCGTCCTTCCTCTGGTCCATCGCCCCGGACCAGACCCTGCGCCGGGTCTTCGCCGCCTATTGCTCGGCGCTCGGCGGCGTGGTCCTGGCCTCGCGGCTGAAGTGGTCGGAACTGGCCGAGGTGATCGCCGGCGCCTTCGCCATCCTCGCGGTCATCGCCTTCGTGGTTCCCCTCGTGGCGCCCTCGGTGGGGATTATGCAGGAGATCTTCCCCGGCGCCTGGCGGGGCGTCTGGTCCGAGAAGAACGCCCTGGGGGGCAATATGGCGCTGGGCTTCGCCGTCCTGGGGGCCGCCGCCATGCTGAACCCGCGCCGCCGGCTCGTCTGGGCCGGATTTGCGGCGCTCGCCCTTCTGCTCACCCTCATGTCCACCTCCAAGACCTCGCTGGTGGCGCTGGTCCTCGGCCTGGGCGGGCTGGTTTTCGTGGCCATCGTGCGCCGGGGACCGGCCACCCGCATCGCCATCCTGTGGCTGGCCATCGTCGCCGCCGGCATGGGGCTGGGGATCGTGCTCTTCGCCGCCGATGTGGTGTTCGAGGCCCTGGGCAAGGACGCCACCCTCACCGGGCGGACCAAGATCTGGGCTGCGGCCATGACCCAGATCCAGGCCCGGCCCTGGAGCGGCTATGGCTTTGGCGTGGTGTGGGATGATCTCGGACCCTGGGCGCCCCTGGCCCAGATGACGAAGGACGCCGGCTTCCGGCCGCAGCACGCCCACAATTCCTGGATCGAACAGTGGCTGGGCATGGGCCTCATCGGGCTCGTGGCCTATGGCCTGTTCTACGCCCAGACCCTGATCCTGGCGCTGGTGGCGCTGTTCCGGCATCCGGGCGCCTATCTGGCGATCCCCTTCCTGATCGTCTACAGCCTGATGACCATCACCGAGAGCATCGCGGTGACCTATAACGACTTCCGCTGGGTGCTCTTCGTGGCCATCGCCGTGAAGCTCGCCTGGCCCGACCGTGAGATCGAGCGCCGCCGCGCCTGACCCGCCGGGCGGGCGGAACCATTCTGACCGGCCCCCCGTGGCCCGGCTGTCGGCGGATGCGTGTGAAGGACGTCGAATTGCTGAAATCCTACGGCTGGACCGACGCCCTGCAGGAGAGCTTCGCCCCCTTTGCGGCCCAGGGGCTCCAGCCCGCCCGGGTGGTGATCCAGCACCGCGCCCGCTTCGTGCTGATCAGCGAAGAGGGCGAGATATCCGCCGAGACCGCCGGCCGTTTCCTGCACAACGCCTCGACCACGGACCTGCCGGTGGTCGGCGACTGGGTGGCCGTGGCGCCGCAGTCGGGCGATGGCGTCTCCACCATCCATGCGGTGCTGCCCCGCCACAGCCAGTTCGTGCGCAAGGCCGCCGGCGTGGTGGAGAAGCCCCAGGTGGTGGCGGCCAATTTCGACGTGGTTCTGCTGACCACGGGGCTGGACACCGACTTCAACCTGCGGCGGATCGAGCGCTATCTCACGGCGGCCTGGCGCACGGGCGCCCAGCCGGTGGTGGTGCTGACCAAGGCCGACCTGGTGGAGGATGTGCCCGCCTTCGTGCGGGAGGTCGAAGGCGTCGCGCTCGGCGCGCCGGTCCTGCCCATCGCCGCGCCCCAGGGCCTCGGCCTGGACGCCCTGCAGGCCTATCTCGGACCCGGCACGACGGCGGTGATGCTGGGCATGTCGGGGGTGGGCAAGTCGACCCTGGTCAACGCCCTGGCCGGCGAGGCGCGCCAGGCGGTCGGCGAGGTGCGCGCCGCCGATGGCCGGGGCCGCCACACCACCACCCACCGCGAGCTGGTCCTGCTGCCCCAGGGCGGCCTGATCCTGGATACGCCGGGCATGCGCGAACTGGGACTGTGGGATCCGGGCGAGGGCGCGGCCCAGACCTTTGAGGATATCGAGGCCCTGGCCCTGCAGTGCCGGTTCAATAACTGCAGCCACAATGGGGAGCCGGGCTGCGCGGTCGGTCCGGCCCTGGCGTCGGGCGCTATCTCCCGTGAGCGCCTGGAGTCCTACCGCAAGCTGGAGCGCGAGGGCGCCAGCCTGCCGCGCAAGGCCGATCCCGCCGCCGAGGTGATCCACCGCAAGGAGTTTGCCGCCCGCGCCAAGGCCGCCCGCCGCCAGCAGCGGATCGAGGAGGGGGACGACGACTAGGTCGCGCGCGCGGTCTCAGTCGGGGGCGATATCGAAGGCGATGGTCATGCGCGGCTGGTCGCCCCCGAACGGGACGGTGCCGTGCCACATATACGAGGGGAAGAAGGCCAGCCGCCCGGGCTCGGGCCGCACATAGTGCTCGGCCGCAAGGCTGGGGCGCGTAGGGATCGGCGGGGCGCCGAAGCGCAGCCAGCCGGCGTGATCCTCACCCTCGCTCACGGCAGCCGGCACCTCGATATAGCAGACCGCGGAGATCCAGCCCTGCGGGTGGATGTGGTCGACGTGGAAGCCGTGGGGCTGCAGCCGCGCCGACCAGGCGCCGACCACGTGATGGCCGCCCCGGTTGCGGGCGCGGAACAGGTCCGGACCCTGGCCCACCGCCCGGCGATAGGCGGCCAGGGGGCCTTCGATCCCCTGGAAGAAGGCGGCGATGACCGGGTTCTCTGAGGCGCGCAGGTTCTGCGGGGTCTGGGCGCCGCCGCGCAGGGATTGCTCGATCGGGTGGGCGGAGAGCCGGTGGAGATCGTTGAGCGCGCCGCGCAGGTCCTCCAGATAGGCCGCCAGACTGGTCCAGCCGACGGGGGTGTCGAGGGTGTGGACGCCGACCAGGGCCTCATAGTCCCAAAGTTCGCGATAGCGGGAGTCGCCGGCCAGCCGCCAGGCGGTGGCCAGGGCCGCGGCGGCCTCCTGGTCGAAGGGGCGCTCGGCCTGGAGCGACTGGGCGATCCCGGCGGCCTGGTCGGCGTCGCCCAGGGCCAGCCAGGCATGGGCCAGGGCCTGGCGGGCCGAGGGCTCGGCCGGATTTCGGGCCACCACCTGGGCGCACAGGACCCGGCTGCGCTCGGGATCGCGCGCCAGGAGCAGGGCCGCGGTCTCCAGGGCCAGGCGCGAATCCCCCGGCGTCTCGGCCAGCGCGGTCTGCGCGAAGGCCAGGGCGGCGTCCTCGCCCGATATGTGGTGCAGGAGCCGGATCTTCACCGCGGCCAGCGCCGGGCGCAACGGCGGCGGGGCGCCGGCCAGGGCGGCCTCGATCGGCGCCAGGGCCAGGTCGGCCTGGCCCGAACGCATCCAGAGCAGCTGGCCAAGGTCGCGCACGGCCTCGACATAGGCCGGACGGCGCCGCAGGGCTTGGCCGAAGGCCTGCTGGGCCTCGTCGAACCGGCAGAGACCCTGGAGGGCGCGGCCATAGACCAGCCAGGTCTCGGGGGCGTCCAGCCCCAGGGCGAAGGCCCGTTCGCACTCGGCGGCCGCCTCGCGGTCGCGGCCGGCGTCACCCAGGCCCGAGGCGACATTGTGCGCGGCCACGCCGCTCTTCGGATTGAGCCTGGCGGCCAGGGCGTAGTCGGCCAGGGCCTCGGCCTTGCGGCCGCAGGCCTTGCGCGCCGCCGCGCGGGCCGACAGGGCCTCGGGCCAGGGGGCGGGGCTTCCCAGAAAGGGGTCGAGGAGGGCGGCGGCCTCGGCGGCGCGCCCGGTGGCGGTCAGCAGGCGCGCCAGCCCCACGGCCGCCTGGACGCCGCCGGGCTCGCGCGCGAGGACCGACCGGTAGCCCGCCTCCGCCTCGGCGAGGCGGCCGGCCTGGCCCAGGGCGCGCGCCGCCTCCAGCCCCTGGCGGGAGGCCGGCGACAGCGGCGGCGGGGCGGCGGGCTGGGCGGTCATCGTCCCTCGACAGAAAACGCATCGGCGGACACGCCCGCCCGTGTGCGCCCATTGTGCGAAGGCGCCAGGGCGACTGTCCAGAGGGCGCCTGTCCAGGGGGCGCCGCGGACCTCGCCGGCGCAGATAAGGCGGCGCCGGGCGCTGCGAGTCCCACAGGTGAAAAATCTGAAGGCCGAACCTGCGGATACCTGACGCGCCTGCGTCTTGGGCTTGGGCGCGCGAGGGGCTCGCCCGCAGAAAAAGAAGGCCTGGCGCATGAAATCGAGATCTTTGAAGTGGCTGATGGCGGGCGGCGTCGCCTATGGGGCGTTGTACGCCGCCGGCGCAGCCCAGGCCCAGGAGGCCGCACCCGCCACCATCGAAGAGGTGGTCGTCACCGGTTCGCGCATCGTGCGGCAGGACTATGTGGCCAACAGTCCGATCGTATCGGTCGGCCAGGCGGCGATCGAAGCCACCGGCCAGGTGACGGTGGAGAAGTCCCTGTCGCAGATGCCGCAGTTCTCGGGCTCGTTCGGCCAGGGCAATACCGGCTCGACCTCGACCGGCCTGAACGGCGGCCAGTCCTACGCCTCGCTGCGCGGCCTGGGCTCAAAGCGCACCCTGATCCTGATGGACGGCCGGCGCCTGCAGCCCTCCAACCCGGACGGCTCGGTCGACCTGAACACCATTCCCGAGGCGCTGATCGAGAATGTGGAGATCATCACCGGCGGCGCCTCGACCGCCTATGGCTCGGACGCCACGGCCGGGGTGGTGAACTTCCGCCTGCGGCGGAACTTCGAAGGCATTGTCGTCGACAGCCAGTACGGCGTCACCGAGAAGGGCGACGGGGAGTCGTTCAAGATCGCGCTCACGGCCGGCCAGGCCTTTGACGAGGGCCGCGGCCGGGCCGTGATTTCGGTGGACTACACCAATCGTGACCGCGCCCTGCAGAGCGCGCGCGACTACTACATCTTCCGCCAGTCGACCCCGGGCCTGTCGACCATTCCCCAGGGGACGGTGCTGTTCGGCGCCAACCTGCCCACCCAGGCGGCGGTCAACAGCGTCTTTGTGGGCCAGTACGGTCTGGCCGCCCTGCCGGGCAACACCGCGGGCCGCTATACGGGGCAGATCGGGTTCAACACCGATCAGACCATCTTCTCCACCGCCGGCGTGCGGGTGCAGAACTTCCGCGATCCGGAAACCAACAGCGCCTATATCGTCAATGCCAATGCCGCGGGCACCTCCCAGCAGGTGAACTTCGGCTATGACGGCGCCTCGATCCAGTCGGACCTGGACCGGTACGCCGTGTTCGGGAAGATCGACTATGACCTGACCGACACCCTGCGGTCCTTCGTCCAGTTCACCTTCACCGATTACGAGTCCCTTGGGGTCTCGAACCCGAGCCTGGCCTCCAACGTCTATGGCCTGTCGGTGCCGGCGACCAATCCCTTCATCCCGGCGGAATTCCGCACCATCCTGGCCTCGCGCCCCAACGCCACCGCGCCCTTCACCTTCTACAAGGCCCTGAACATCCTGGGGCCGCGGGAGCAGAAGTATAGCTACACAGTCTATCAGCTCACCGGCGGCCTCTCCGGCGACGTCGGGGTGCGGGACTGGACGTGGGACGCCTACGCCTCGTTCTCGCGGGCCAAGTTCGACAACGAGCAGACGGGCGGCGCCAGCGCCAGCGCCGCGGCCCGGCTGTTGAGCAGCCCCACCGGCGGCGCGGACCTCTGCGCCGGCGGCTGGAATCCCTTCGGCAATCTGACGCCCTCGCAGGCGTGCATAGACTATCTGTCGCGCCGCACGCTGAACCAGAACGAGCTGGAGCAGCGCATGGTCGAGGCCAGCGTTCAGGGCGGGCTGTTCGAACTTCCGGCCGGCGAGATTCGCTTCGCCGCGGGCGCGGACTACCGCTCCAACGAGTACAGCTTCCGGGCCGACAGCCTGCTGAACCAGCCCGATGGCACCTCCGACGTGCTGGGCTACAGCGTCCTGCGTGACGCAGGCGGTTCGGTGGACACCTACGAGCTGTTCGGCGAACTGCTGGTGCCGATCCTGCGCGACCTGCCGATGATCCGCGAGTTCAACCTCGACCTGGGCTACCGCTTCTCCGACTATTCTTCGGTCGGGGGAATCCACACCTACAAGGCCGACTTCGACTGGTCGGTGGTGGAAGGCCTTCGCCTGCGCGGCGGCTATAACCGCGCCATTCGCGCCCCCAGCGTCGGCGAACTCTATGCGCCGGTCTCCACGGGCTCGGTCAATATCGGCACGGCGGCGGCCACCAACACCAATGGCGATCCCTGCGACGTTCGCTCGTCCTTCCGCCGGGGGGCCAGCGGCGCACAGGTGCAGGCGCTCTGCCTGACCCAGGGCGTTCCGGCTTCGATCATCGACAGCTACCAGCTGGGCACCGCCCAGGTCTTCGCCCTGACCGGCGGCAATCCGGACCTGCAGGAGGAGACCGCCGACACCTATTCCTTCGGCGCGGTCGTCCAGTCGCCCTTCGAGAACCCGCTGTTCAGCCGTATGTCGGCCTCGGTCGACTGGTACAGCATCAAGGTGACCGACGCCGTCGGCACCCTGCCGGTGGGCAACGCCATCCGCTTCTGCTTCAACGAGGGCGGCAATAACCCGAACTACGACCCGGACAACTATTACTGCCAGCTGATCCAGCGGAATCCGGCCAGCGGCGTGCCGCTGAATCCGGTGCAGCCCCTGCTCAATCTCGGCCAGTTCGAGACCAGCGGCGTCGATGTCCAGTTCGACTGGACCGTGGACATGTACGACCTGGGCCTGGGGGACAATTCCGGTCGCCTGGCGCTCAATGTCACCATTGGCTACCTGGACAGCTTCAAGATCCAGAACCTGCCGGAATCGCCGACCTACGACTATGCCGGCACCTGGGGCACGGCGGTGGAGACCAATGCCGGCCAGGCGCACCCCGAATGGAAGACGGTGACCTCGGCCACCTATTCCAGGGGGCCGGCCAGTCTCGGCCTGCGCTGGCGCCACATCAGCGAGATGGAGGCCTCGGCCGTGGTGGTCACGCCCACCAGCACGTCGCTCGGGGTGAAGGCCTATGACATCTTCGATCTCAATGGCCGGGTGAGCCTGCCCTGGGACACCGATCTGCGCTTCGGGGTGAACAACCTCTTCGACAAGGCCCCGCCCCAGGCCGGGGACACCGAAGGCAACCGCGACGCCCAGAACTACGACGTCATGGGCCGCTCCTACTACCTCGGCGTTCGCAAGCGCTTCTAAGCCGTCTCCCGGAACCGGAGGTCATCCCCTTCCTCCGGTTCCGCCCGCCCGCCTGGCCCCACCAGGCGGTCGCCCCCCGGGCGCCGGTCGCAAGACCGGCGCCCTTCTTTGTGGCCGCGCCGCCGGTCGCAAGACCGGCGCCCTTCTTTGTGGCTGCGCCGCCGGTCGCAAGACCGGAGCCCTTCTCATTGGTCGCCCCCGCGGACGGCGGCTCAGATCGTCACCGACCTGGACGCAAAGAAAAAGGCGCCGGACCCGAAGGTCCGGCGCCTGACGGAGGTCTGACCCTCCGGTCGAGGGACTATTGGCCGGCGCTCGCCGGGCCGTACAGCAGGCCGTTGAACAGGAACTTGAAGGTTCCGTAGGACTGCGCCCGCTGGGTCACTTCCGGACCCATGACGAACAGCTTTCCTTCGCCCAGGTCGATGTCGAGAATGCCGACCGCGCCGTTGAGCCGCTCCTGGCCCACAGCCCAGCCGCTGCGCAGGGGGGTTTCGCTGGCGAACCAGGCCACCGGCGCGACGCCGGACGCCCCGGCCTTCAGCTGGAAGGTCGGGCTGCGGTCGAAGAACACGTCCACCTCCTGCGGCACGCCGTAGGCCAGGGGCTGGCGGTTATCGACCGTGGCCCGCAGCACCGAGCCCGGGATGTAGAACTCCTTGGTCGGGAGCGGGGCGAGCTTGCCGCCCTCCCGACGGGCGATGGCGAGCTCCACCGGCGCGTCGATGGCCGTGGCCAGGCGCGCGGACGAGCCGATGGTGATCACCGTGCCGCCCTTGCGGATGAAGTCGGCCACCTGGGGCAGGGTGGTGTCGTCGGTGATGGTCCCGAGCCACGGGCGATACTCGGCCGGGATATCGGCCGCCTGGGGCTGGGGCGAGGAACGGCCGGCGCGGAAGGGGCCGCCCTGGGGCGCGGGGATCACGCCGTCGGCGAAGACCAGGACGTCATAATCCTTGCCCAGGTCGCCGGCGTCGAGGCGTTGCGGATAGACCAGCTCGAAGGGCGCTTCGAACTGTTCGAAGAGCCAGCGATTCCAGCCCGAGGGCATGGAGCCGCCATAGACGTCCACCAGGCCGATGCGGACCGGCTTGAGCGGCAGGGCCTCGCCGGCGGGCTTGGCGCCCACGGCGTAGGCGTCGATCCCCAGCTCGCCCACGCTCTGGGCGATCACGGTCTGGGCCTGGGCCGAGGCGGGCACCCAGATGGCGCCGGGGCCGAAGCTGACGGCGCCGGCCTTGGCCCCGTCCTTGAGCCAGAACACCGGCTGGCCGGCCTTCAGCAGACGGTTGGTCAGGGTGAAGCTGTTGTTGGGCTCATGGCTGATCAGCCAGCCCGCCCCGCCCGAACCCTTCACCGAGCCGGCCGGCGGCGCGACCAGGTCGGAAAGACGTTCGGTGGGCGCCTCGAAGCCGTCCAGGATGCGGTCGAACTTGATCCCCATCTGATAGGCC
>CAZERE010000035.1:16484-24026 GCA_964515365.1 uncultured Phenylobacterium sp.
GCCGGTCACATCATAGGGGGCCTTGGGCGGACCGCCGGGATATTCGGTGTCGTGCGGATGGTCCTGCGGCTCGAACATGTCGAGGACGTGCGGCCGGTAGGCCTGGGCGGTCTTCACCACATAGGAGCCGGCCGGATAGGACTTGTCCCCGACGCGGAAGGCCCGCGTCGCGCGATCGACATCCACCCCGGTCTTGATCAGGGCGTTCACAAAGGCCGTGGCCGTCGGCATGTCGACCTGGTCGGCGGGGATGATATAGCCCCGCGGATCGCGCTCCTCCGGCTTCCGCAGCATCGCGTAGAGGTCGGGATTGACCGCGCCGGCGCGGCCATAGCCGGCCTCCGTGGCCGCGTCGGCGCCTTCCGGCTTGGCGGCGGCGGCGGCTTCGTTCAGGCGATCGATCTTGGTGGGAGTGATCGTCCAGCTGTCCTGGGAGCCCCGCTCAATGCTGTTGGCGCCCATCTTGTAGATGTTGAACAGCAGGCGTTCGCGGTTGCGCGAGGCGTAGTCGATGACCGCCCGATTCATGCTCCACTGGTATTCGACCGTCTGGGCCAGGCGCCAGGTCTGGGGCGCGATGGGCATCGGCCGGTCGCCATTGGCCAGCTGCAGGTCCGGCACCAGCTTGACGGTCTCGGGCGTTGGGCCGCCGATGATTTCGGTCAGGATGCCGATGGCGTTGTGGAAATAGGCCACCGACCGGACCATGCCGTTGTGCCAGGTGGAATAGGAGGCCGAGCTGCGGGCGCCGGAGCCGGGCTTGTCCTCGGCCACCAGACGGCTGTGCATGGCCATCCCCACCTCCTGCATGGTGGTCATGACCAGGGGGTCGTAGTTGAAGTTGAAGGGGTCGCGGAACGGCGGCACGAACACCACCATCCCCGTGGGGCCGGTCTGGTGCTGGTTGAAGATGATCTGCGGGAACCACTCGCGGAAATGCTGCCGGTTGATGTTGGTCGTCTCGGCCATCTGCGACATGTAGCTGTCACGGTTGTTGTCGTGGCCGGTGTACTTTTGATAGAGGCGCGGAATGCTCTGGAACTCGCGCTTCAGAGGATCATCCTGGCGCATGTACCAGTCCGAGACCAGCTCCATGCCGTCCGGATTGTCGTGGGCGAACAGGATGATCACGTCATCCAGCATCCGCAGGGTTTCCGCATCGTTCATGGTCAGCATGCGGTAGAGGACCTGGATCTGGCCCTGGCTGGTCACCGTTTCGGTGGCGTGCAGGCCCGCATCGATCCACACCACCGCCTTGCCCTCGGCCGCCAGCGCCGTGGCGTCAGCCTCGGTCAGGCCCTCGGCCTTGGCCAGCCGGCGCGAGATCGACTTATAGTGGTCCAGCTTGGCGAGGTTGGCGGGGGAGGAGACGACGGCCATCCACTGGGTGCGCCCCTCTTCGGTCTTGCCGAAGTCCACCAGCTTCATGCGGTCGGACTGGCTGGCCAGGGTCTTCAGATAGGACTCATAGGCCGTGTAGTCGGCCAGGAAGTAATCGCTTCCAGGGTTCTGAGCGAAGGCTTCGCTGGGAGGGGTGACGGTCGCCGCATTCGCTGCGCCCCCCAGGATCATGACCAGCGCCAGCGCGGCGCTCGCCAATGCGTGTTGTCTTATCATTCCTAAACCCTCTTTCGACCCGGGCCGATCACCCGGCTGCAAATGGACAAATTGAAGAAGGGGCGGGGACCGGTCGTCTGGCCTCCGTCGCGCGAAAGCCTTCGGCCAGCCGTTGGGCTGGCGCGCTGGGAAGGGCCCAGGCCGAGGCGCCAAGGGCGCTCGGGCGCTGCGCTGGCGAAATCCCAGCCATGAGTCCTCCGGCTATCGGCGCAGGCCGCGCCAATCTTCCACTGCAAGACGCAGCCAGAGCCAGAAGCCTCACTCAGAAAAGGCGGGATGCAGCTCGATTGTCCCGGCGGCGCTGTAGTCGGCGCGGACCAGGCCGTAGGCTTCCAGCGTGGCCACGAACCCGGCCATGTCGCCGGACTTGAAACGGCCGCTCAAGGGTCGGGAGGCCAGGGCCGGATCGGTGATCTGGATCTTGCGCGCGGAATAGCGGTTCATTTCCTCGACGATCACGCCCAGCGGTCGGTTTTCAAAGACGAGGCTGCCGTCCCGCCAGCCTGTCAGCTCATCGAGATTGCGCTTTTCCAGGGTCCAGGGGGCCTCGCCGTCCTGAACCAGGTGATCGCCTGGCGCCAGGTCCACCTGGGCGGTGTCGGCGACCACACGCACCTTGCCCTCGACCAGGCTGACCGACCAGCGCTGGGGCTCCAGACGGACGTCGAACGCCGTCCCCAGCGCCGTCACCGTCCGGCCGCCGGCGCTGACCACGAAGGGGCGGCTCGGATCCTTGCTGACTTCGAAATAGGCCTCGCCCCGGACGAGGGTCAGGTTGCGGCCCTGGTCCCAGCCGGTCAGCCGCACCTCGGTGTCGGTGTTCAGCGTCACCTTGGAGCCGTCCTCGAGCACGACCGTGCGCCGCCCGCCGACCTCGGTGCGATAGACGGCCAGGGCCTCGGCGGCGGCGATCTGCGTCGGGGCGTCGGACGGCTGGGCCTGGCGCCAGGCGCCATAGCCCGCCAGGGCGACGCCGGTCACCAGGACGGCGGCGATCCCAGCCGCCCAGGGCCGGCGCGCGCGATGGTTTTCGGCCTGAAGCTCAGCGGCCACGGCGGCGCGGGCGGCGAGGATTTCGGGATCTTCCTTCAGCGCGCCCAGGCGATCCCAGGCGCCGGAGACCGAGGCCCAGGCCGCTTCATGCGAGGGGTCGGCGGCGAGCCAGGCTTCGAATTCTCTTCGGACATCGGCGTCACCCGGATGGCGTTCCAACCGCACGAACCACGACGCGGCGTCAGGATCACCGGAAAGTCCGTCGAATCGGTGATCGTCGTTCATCGGTTTCCTGCAGTCGGGTCGAGACGACCCGAAGCGCCTTGGTGACATGCTTTTCGACGGCGCTGACCGAGATCCCCAGTCGCGTCGCGGCGGCCTTATAGCTCAATCCTTCGAAGCGGATGAGTACGAATGCCGCCCTTGTGCGGGGAGACAGCTCCTTCAACGCCTCCACCGCGACGGAGGCCTCCTGCTTGGCCTGCAGAATCCGTTCGGGCGACAGGTCGTCGCGGGGGTGCTGAATCTCCTTCAGTTCGCAATGGGCGCTGGACCGGCGCACCGTTTCGCGGCGCCGGCGATCGAGCAGGACATTGGTGGCGGTCTGGAAGATGAAGCTGGGAAGGTTGGCGACCTCGACGGTGCTGCGGCGATTGTGCATCCGCAGCAGCACCTCCTGGATCAGGTCGTCGATCTCGTGAGCTTCCGCCCGACGTCCAAAAAACGCGCGGAGGGCCGGCTGAAACGGCAGGGAGGCAAAGGCCAATCCCTCAGGCTCCTCGTCGGTCCTGGTCGTTTCGGCCCAAGCCATTGGTTACCCCGAACACCCCGAATAGTCTTATTGTGGTCATGTTTGTGACAAGAGAGGGTCAGGTCAATGGGGTTCGGCTGGCGCAAACGCCCCGGTGTCGCGGCTGCCAGCTTTTCGGGCGCTGGCGAGCGCGCCCCGTCGCCGATCGGGCGTGGCGGCGGAAATCGGCCTTTTCGGCGCCGTCCGGGACTGGCCAAGCCGAACCGCCTGCGGGAAAGCCATCGGTAGGCCCGGAGCCGTGTCGTCATTGAGCCTTCACCCGATTGGGACCGCCATCGCATGCCTGTCCTGCGTCCTGCTGCCGGCGACCGGCGCAGCCGCAGCCGCAGGCGCAGTCGACCGCGCCGTGGCCTATTCCGTCCCTGCCGGCCTGCCCCTGGGGCAGGCGCTCACCCGATTTTCTGAGCAGAGCGACCGGGACATTCTGTTCACGCCAGACCTTGTCGCCGGCCTGCGGACCCGGGGGGTTTCGGGGAAGATGGGCTCGGCGGCGGCGCTCACCACTCTGTTGAACGGTTCGGGCCTTACCTGGCGGATGTTCGAAGGGCGGTATCTCATCGAGCAGGGACGCGCGCCGCAGGCGACGGCGCCAGAGCCCGCCGCCGTCGAATATGAGGTCGCCAGCATCATGGTGACCGCCCTGCGCCGTCCGACGCTGGAGCGCCTCACGCCGATGTCCATGCGGGTCTTTTCCGGCGAGGACCTGGCGAGGGCCGGGGCGGTCACCTTCACCGATGCGGTCGAGCTGATCCCGGGACTGATCCAGACCGGCACGGGGGCCGGCCGCAACCGGCTCAGCCTGCGCGGCGTCTATGGGGCGGGCGAGGCGACCACGGCCCTCTATTATGATGAGGCGCCGGTGACCGGGCCGAGCGGCACCACCGCCGATCCGGGCGGCTCCTCGCCGGAATTCCTGCTGGTGGACGTGGCGCGGGTCGAACTGCTTCGCGGGCCGCAGGGCACGCTCTATGGCGCCGGCGCCATGGGCGGGGCGCTGAAGGTGGCGTTCAATCGCCCCGACCTGTCGCAGGCGAGCGGTCAGGTTTCGGCGACCGTCTCGACCAATGCCGGCCAGTTCGGCGGCGGCGCGACCCTCGTGCTCAACCAGCCCCTTGTGGCGGACCGCGTCGGCCTTCGCCTGGCGGCCTATCGTCAGCAGGATCCCGCCTATGTCGACAATGAGCGCCTGGGCCTGTCGAACATCAATGAGAGCCTTGTCCGGGGCGTCCGCCTGGGGCTGCGGGCCCAGCTCACCGACGCCCTGACCCTGGATCTCAGCGCGGCCTATCAGGACACCGATCTGACCGACACCAGCGCGGGGTCAGCCGCCGCCCCGCGCCATGTCAGCAGGGCCAATGTGCGGACCCCCTTCGATGGCGAGATCGCCTTCTATCAGGGGGCCGTGTCCTGGCGGGGCGGCGGGGTGAGCCTGGCGGCTAACGCCGCGGCCTATCGCTGGGATAGCACCCGCTATATCGACTACACCGGCACCCTGGAGACCGAGCGGCTGAACCCGGAAGGCTGCCGGCGCTATCTGCAGCCCTCTGCGGCGCTCTGCACGCCGGCCCAGCTGAACTTCTACGCCGCCTATGTGGACAGCCGCAGCCCCGGACTCCTCTACCAGCCGATCCAGCTGGACGCCCAGGTGCAGGAGATCCACCTCCAGTCCGATATCGAGGGGCCGATCGCCTGGACGGCGGGCCTGTTTCGCGAGGTGCGCGACGACGTCATCGACAGCCAGGTGCTGGCGGCCGATCCGCAGACGGGCCTGCCGCGCCCCCAGGCGGGTTTCACCGGCCGGCGTATCGTCGATAGCCGGCTGACCCAGCGGGCCGTCTATGGCGAGGTCACGCTGGGCGCCGACCGCGACACCTCCGTGGTCCTGGGCGCGCGCCGTTTCGAATACGAAAAGCAGACCCGGGGCGCGGCCCTGGTGGTCAATGTCATCTCCAACACGGCCGACGCGAATTTCCGCACGTCCACCCGGGAGCGGGGCTGGAGCCTGAAGGCCTTGGCCAGCCACCGGTTTTCGCCGACGACCCTGGGCTATGTGCAGGCCTCCCAGGGGTTTCGACCCGGCGGGGTCAATCCGGCGCCGGGCCTGCCGGAGAACCTGTCGGCCTATGGCGCCGACTCCCTATGGAACTATGAGGTCGGCGTGAAGGGAAGCTGGCTGGACAACCGCCTGACCCTCGATGCGGCCCTCTACAGGATCGACTGGCGGGACATGCAGTACACGGCCAACAGCGCCAACGGGGCCTTCTCCTTTATCACCAATGTGGGCAAGGCCCGCGTGAACGGGCTGGAGGCCGACGCCACCCTCTGGCTCAGTCCCGTCCTGCGCGGCGGGGCCAATCTTGCGGTGACCGACGCCGTGCTGACCAGCGATCAGGCCAGCGCAGATGGGGCCGGCCTGGGCTCGGCTGGGGACAGGTTGCCGGCCGTGCCGCGGGTGGCCGCCGGCGGCTGGCTGGAGCGCCGGATCGACCTTCCGGAGGGGTGGATGGTGCTCCTGCGCGGCGATCTTTCCTATGCCGGCGCCTCGCACAGCACCTTCAATCCCGGCGTCGGATCCGACACGGCGCTGGGCGACTTCTGGCTTATGAAGCTGCGCGCCACCCTGCGCGCCGACGACTGGTCCCTGGCGGCCTATGTCGACAACCTCACCGACACCCATGCGGCGGAATTCGCCACGGCGGGGCGCCAGCCGGCCATCTATGCACCCCGGCCGCGCCGCTTCGGCCTCACCCTGTCCTACGCCTTCTGAGCTGGGCTTTGGGCGCCCACGCCCAGGCGCTGCGCGCCCTGCGCCGGGGTGACGATCTCGGCGCCGCCATCGAGCGCGCGGTCGATCAGCCGCGCCAGGGCCTCGGGCGTGCAGCCCCAGGGCGAGGGCGCCTCTCGCACGTCGTGGGTGTAGAGGATCAGCCAGGCCTTGCGGGCGAGGGCCTCTTCCAGCCATCGGCGGGCGACGGCCTCGCCGTCGGCCCCTTCGATCCCCACGGCGGGGGTCTGGTTCAGGTCCGTGCCGGCGGTGATCACGCCATGGTGCAGGGCGCGCAGGGTGGCGTAGCGGGCGCTCAGGGCCTGTTTCGGTCCGGCGGCGACGTCGCCATAGGGATAGGCGAAGCTGGTCACCGGCCCGGTCCCCCACTGCGCCAGGACCGCCAGGTTGCGCTCGGCGTCGGCCTTGGCCTGGGCGCCGGAGGCGCGGCCGCAGTCCAGATGGCTGAAGGTGTGGCAGGCGATCTCGTGGCCGGCCCGCGCGAGAGCCGCGTAGTCCTCAGCCCCGGCATAGCGGCCCATCGGCCCCTCGGTCCCCGCCAGTCCTGCCGAGACATAGAAGCCGCCCCGCACGCCGCGGGCCTCCAGCAGGGCCGCGCCCGCCTGGGCCGCGCTGAGCGGGGCGTCGTCGAAGGTGAAGGAGACCATGGGCGCTTCGGGATCCCGGTCCAGCGGCCGGCGATGGGCCAGGCGCACAAGCCGGCGGCGGATCTTGCCCTTGAGCGAACGGTCGGGCTGGTAGGCCTCGGTGGGGGACATCAGACAGCCTCGGCATAGAGCGCGGCGCGGTAGAGGCGCATGGCGAAGGCGCGGGTCTTCAGCGGCGCCAGACGATTGAGGGCGTAGGCCTTGATCATCGGCCGCCAGAGGCCGCGCAGGGGCGCGCGCCGCAGCAGGCGGGCGACACGATAGCTGGGATAGGTGCGGACCACCTCGGGATGAGCGGCCACCACCCGGGCGAAATTGGCCGCCGACTGTTCGTACTTGGCCGCGATGGTGGCGGCGCTGTCGAGGCCCAGATGGGTGGCGGTGTTGTCAATGTGCAGGATCGGCCAGCGCCGGGCCACCCGCATGCCCCACTCCACATCCTCCCAGCCCCAGCCGGAGAAGCCCTCGTCGAAGCCCTCGGCGGCGAAGACGTCCCGGCGGACCAGCAGGTTGGAGGTGAAGACGTGCTTTTCCGGCGCGGCCCTCCGCGCGGAGGCCGGCAGGCAGTCGCTGTGGCCGGCCATGGCCCGGTGCAGGGCCTGGTCGGGGCGGGGCTCCACCTGCAGCAGCGAGAAGCCGCCGAAGGCCACGGCCGGATCGTCCTGGGCGATCAGGCTCAGCCAGCGGCC
>CAZERE010000035.1:24036-24466 GCA_964515365.1 uncultured Phenylobacterium sp.
TCATCGGAATCGGGCGCCATGTCGCTGTCGAGAAACAGGAAGTGACCGGCCCGCGCATGGCTGACCAGCCGGTTGCGGCCCTTGGCCCGGCCCTCGTTGGCCGCCAGGGTCACCAGGCGGGCGGGCAGGGGCAGGGCTGCGACCTGCCCGCGGACCCGCTCGGTGAGGCCGGGGTCTGCGGTGCCGTCGTCCAGCACGATGATCTCGGCGGCCACCGGCTCGCGCCCCAGGGCGGCCAGGAGATCGCAGGGGTCGTCGCCCTTGAAGGGGATCAGCACCGAGAGGCGCGGCTGGCCCTCGGCGAAGGGCGCATTGTCGAACAGGATCTGGCTCATGCCGTGCGCGCCCTGTGACCCCGGACAAGGGCCAGGCCCCGGCTGCGCAGGGCGCCGGTGTCCAGGGCGAAGGTGATGGCCCCGAACACGACGGC
>CAZERE010000036.1:0-16448 GCA_964515365.1 uncultured Phenylobacterium sp.
CAAATTCGCCGCATCGCTTGCTATTGAAAACGGTTCGCAACAGTGGCACAGCCGTTCCGTGACTGAACTCGCCGCTCAAAATCAGATCGAGCCGACCTCAAGGGGCGCGAAAAAGCCGAAGGCTGCGCTGAACGGCGCGCGGTCCTTCTGGCTGAAGCAGCTGCATTCCTGGCACTGGATTTCGGCGGCCGTCAGCCTGGTCGGCATGATCCTGTTCGCGGTCACGGGCATCACCCTGAACCATGCGGCCTCCATTCCGGCCGAGCCGGTGACGGTCGAACAGACCGCCACCCTGCCGGCGCCCCTGCTGCAACGGCTTTCGGCCTATCCGCAGGAGACGACCGAACCGGTTCCCGACGCCGTCGCCCGCTGGTCGGCCGAGGCCCTGAAGGTTCAGATCGCCGGGCGGCCGACCGAGACGACGCCCGAGGAGATCTATGTCGCCCTGCCGATCCCCGGCGGCGACGGCTGGCTGACCATCGACCGGGCGACGGGCGAGGCGGTCCATGAAAAGACCACGCGCGGCTGGATCGCCTATCTGAACGACCTGCATAAGGGGCGGAATGCAGGCGCGGTCTGGTTCTGGTTCATCGACGTCTTCGCCGTCGCCTGCGTCATCTTTGCGGTGACGGGGCTGGGGCTGATGTGGCTGCATGCACGCGGCCGTCCCTCCACCTGGCCCCTGGCGGCGCTGGGCCTGCTGATCCCCGTCGTCATCGCCCTGATCTTCATCCATTGAGAGTGTAACGGATGCGTCTTCTCCCCATCGTCGTCACCACCGCCGGCCTGACCCTGGCCGCCGCCCCGGCCCTGGCGGCGGATCTGTCGGTCACGGTCGAAGTGCCGCGGCTGAACACCGCCTCCTATCACCGGCCCTATGTGGCGGTCTGGATCGAGCGGCCGGATCAGACGGCGGTCCAGACCCTGGCGGTCTGGTACCAGCAGACCCGCAACAATGAGGGCGACGGCAAGGACTGGCTGAAGGACCTGCGGACCTGGTGGCGCAAGGGCGGCCGGGCCATGAGCCTGCCCGCCGACGGGATTTCGGGCGCCACCCGCGCGCCGGGCCGCCAGACCGTCAACGTCCCCGCCGCCCGCCTGCGCGGGCTTCAGCCCGGCCAGTACAATCTGGTGGTCGAGGCGGCGCGCGAACTGGGCGGGCGCGAGGTGGTGCGCGTGCCCTTCCGCTGGGGCGGGGCCAATACCGCCGACGCCTCCGGCTCCACCGAACTGGGCGCCGTGCGCGTCACCGTCTCTCGCTGAGGAACAGACCCATGAAAAAGACTGTCGCGCTTCTGGCCTTCGCCGCCGCCCTGGCCGCGCCCCTGGCCGCCCAGGCGCACCGCGCCTGGATGGCGCCGACCTCGACCAGCCTGTCGGGCGCCGACGCCTGGGTCGGTTTCGATGCGGGCATGTCCAACGGGGTCTTCATCCCCGACCACGCCGCCATGCGGATGACCGGCCTGGTGGTGACGGCGCCCGACGGCTCGACCGTCCAGCCCGAACATCTGATGCAGGCCCAGTACCGCACCACCTTCGACGTCCATCTGACGCAGAACGGCACCTATAAGGTCGCCAACGTCATGGGCGGCGTCATGGCCATCTACACCCTGAACGGCGAACAGAAGCGCTGGCGTGGAACCGCAGCCGAATATCCGGCGGCCCTGCCCCAGGGCGCGACCGACGTCCAGGCGACCCGCACCGCCAGCCGGATCGAAACCTTCGTCACCCTGAACAATCCGACCGACACAGTGTTCAAGACCACGGGCGAAGGGCTGGAGCTGGTCCCCGTGACCCATCCGAACGATCTGGTCGCCGGCGAGGCCGCCAGCTTCAAACTGTTGAAGGACGGCCAGCCCGCCGCCGACCTGGACGTCGTCGTTGCGCGCGGCGGCCTGCGCTATCGCGACAATCCCGAGGAGATGATGGTCAAGACCGGCGCCGACGGCGTCTTCACCGTCACCTGGCCCGAGGCCGGCCTGTACTGGCTGAACGCCTCGGTCCGCACCCCGGCCCAGGGAGAAACCCTGGGATCGAACGCCAACTATGTGGCGGTGATGGAAGTCCTGCCCTAGACCCTGGGCATGTCCGACACGCCCTTTTCGCGCGGTTCGCGCGCCGCCCCGCCCGTCCTCACCCTGGGAGACCCGGTTCCGCTTGCGGACCGGGTCGACAACCGCGTCCTGATCCCGCCGGTCGAGGGGCCGCCGCCCCGGCCGCCCAGCGACGAGATCCAGGCGCTGGACGGCCGGACCATGGGCACGACCTGGAGCGTGCGCGCCATCGGGCCGCGCGGCCTGACCGAGGCGGCCCTGCGCGAGGCGATCGAGCGGGAGCTGGCGACGGTCGTGGCCCTGTTCAGCCCGTGGGAGCCGTCCAGCGAGATCAGCCGGTTCAACGCCGCCCCGCCCGGCATGTGGGCGGTGTCCCAGCCGTTCTGGGACCTGGTCGATGCGGCCATGGACCTGGGCGACGAGACCAATGGGGCGGTCGATCCGACCCTGGGCGCCCTGGTCGATCTGTGGGGTTTCGGCCCGCCGGGACCGCGCGGCGCCCTTCTGCCCCTGCCCAGCGACGAAGAGGTCGAGGCGGCCCTGAAGGTCAGCGGCTGGGGACGGCTGCGGATGAACCGCGAGGCGCGCGGCCTGATGCAGCCGGGCGGAATGAAGCTGGACCTGTCCGGCATCGCCAAGGGCCATGCGGTGGACCGGGTGTCGGACGCCCTGACGGCCCTGGGCGCGACCTCGCACCTGGTCGAGATCGGCGGAGAGCTGAAGGGGCGCGGGGTCAAGCCTGACGCCCAGCCCTGGTGGGTGGAGATCGAGCGGGCGGAGGGCGACGCCTCGCCCCGCACGGTGGCGGCCCTGTTCGACCTGGCCATGGCGACCAGCGGCGACTATCGCCGCGCCTTCCGCCATGAGGGGCGGCTCTATCCCCATACGATCGACGGATCGACGGGGCGGCCGGTCAGCAACAATCTGGCCTCGGTCACCGTGCTGCACGCCTCGGCCATGAAGGCCGACGCCTACGCCAGCGCCCTCACGGTCATGGGGCCGTTCGAGGGGCCGGAGTACGCCGAAGCGGTCGGTTTGGCCGCCCTGTTCGTCGAACGCACGCCGCGCGGCCTGGTCGAGCGGATGAGCCCGGCCTTCAAGGCCATGATGGAGGATGGGGCGGAGGCGGCGCCGGGGTGACGCACGATCCGTCCCGCTGGCTTCTGGCCCTGGCGGCCGTCGGCCTCTGGCTGGTCCTGATCGGCCTGATCGTCTGGCGCGAGCGCCGGGCGAAGGCGGCGGCGCGCGCCCGCTCCGAGGCCCTGGCCGGAGACGGGGAGGAGACGGTGCTTGTGGCCTTCGCCAGCCAGACGGGACTGGCCGAGGAACTGGCCTGGATGACCGCCCGAGCCTTGCAGGACGGCGGCTTGGGGGCGCGGGTCCTGTCGTTTGCGGACCTGGACCTGGCGACGCTGAAGGCGGCGGGCCGGGCCCTGCTGATCGTCTCGACGACGGGTGAAGGCGATCCGCCCGACAGCGCCGCGCGGCTGGTGCGAAAGGCCATGGGGGCGCCGGCCGACCTGGGCGGGCTTCGGTTCGGCCTGATGGCCCTGGGCGACCGCAGCTATGATCAGTTCTGCGGCTTCGGCCATGCGGTGGACGGCTGGCTGAGGCGCTCGGGCGCCGAGCCCCTGTTCGATCTGGTGGAGGTGGACGCCGGGGACGCGGGCGCCGTGCGCCACTGGCAGCATCAGTTGAACCAGATCACCGGTCGGGCCACGGCCCCCGACTGGACCCCGCCCGCCTATGAGCCCTGGCGGCTGACGCAGCGGACCCTGATCAATCCCGGCAGTCCGGGCGGCGAAGCCTATCATCTGGTCTTGGAGCCGGTCGGGACGGCGCCGCCCTGGTCCGCCGGGGACATCGCCGAGGTGGGGCTGCCCGAGCGCGACGGCGTGACGCCGGGCGCGCGCGAATATTCGATCGCCTCGGTGCCGGCGGACGGGCGGGTCGAACTGGTGGTGCGGCTGATGCGCCGGCCGGACGGGACGCCCGGCCTGGCCTCGGGGCGGCTGACCCAGGACCTGGCTCTGGGCGCAACCATCGACATGCGGGTGCGGACCAACCGCAGCTTCCACGGCCCGGAGGATCAGACGCCGATGATCCTGATCGGCAACGGCACGGGGATCGCGGGGCTGAGGGCCCATCTGAAGGCCCGCGCGGCCCAAGACGGGGGCCAGGGGAGCGGCGCCTGGCTGATGTTCGGCGAGCGGACCCAGGCGCACGACGCCTTCTTCGCCGCCGAGCTTCAGGCCTGGCTGGCGTCCGGCGTTCTGACCCGGCTGGACCGGTGTTTCTCGCGCGATCCGGGCGACGGCCGCTATGTGCAGGATCTGGTCGCGGCGGCGGCGTCGGACGTCCGCGCCTGGGTGGACCGGGGCGCGGCCCTCTATGTCTGCGGCAGTCTGGAGGGGATGTCCCAGGGGGTCCATGCAGCCCTGGAGGCGGCGCTGGGCGCGGAGGCCCTGCTGACCCTGCTGGAAGACGGCCGCTATCGCCGGGACGTCTACTGAAAAGGAGATCAGCGCCGCCCGACTGCTGCGTCTGCCCGACCGAACCGGAAGCGGCGCCGTCGAACACCCGCCGCCAGGCCGTCGACCGGCTGTTCGCCTTCGCCACGGTCTCGCTGGATGCCGGATGATCCGAATCGGGGACGGCGTCGTAAATCGTGGCGTCCGAGGGCGGACTTCCCCTAAAAGACGCCTTTCGTTTCCGATTGGACCGCCTCGCCTCATGACTGAATCGCCGCCCCGGATCGGAGGCATGGACGTCCAAGGTCTGGATGCCCAAGGTCTGGACGTCCAAGGTTTGGGCGATCCCGAGGACCCGGTCGTCCTGCTGATCGGTTCGCCCGAGCGGCTGTCGGCGGACGGGCGACGGTGGGTGCGGGCCCTGGTGGAGGCCGGGCGTCACGTGTTGCTGGCCCCGCTGGACGAGGCGGACGGGGAGGGGGCGGCGGTCGCCCTGCGCGCCCTTTTGACCGAACTGTCGTCCCGACCCGCCGTACTGTGTTCGGCCCAGACCCTGGCGGCGGTCCATCCGGCCCTGGTCGTGACCGGTCCGGCCCTGGTCAGCTGTCTGATCGTCGTCGGGGCGGCGCCGGATGCGGCGACGCCCGCAGACCTGCCGCGGCTCGATCTGGAAGCCGAACCGGCGGGCGAGGCGACCGAGGCGGCGCTGCTGGGCTTTCTGGAACGCCATGCGCCGCGCCAGGCCCTGCATTATCAGGCCGGGTCGGACGCCCGGACCCTGCGCGACGCCCTGGGCTGTTTCGCCACCGGGGTCACGGTGGTCACCACCCTGGATGAACAGGGCCAGCCGGTGGGGCTGACCGCCAACTCCTTCTCCTCGGTGTCGCTGGACCCGCCCCTGATCCTGTTCTGCCTGGCGCGCAGTTCGTCGAACCTGGAGCGGTTCCGGCGGGCCGAGCATTTCGCCATCAACGTCCTGCACATCGGCCAGCAACCGATGTCGGGCGTTTTCGCCCGGTCGTCGACCGAACGGTTCGACGGCGTCGCCTGGGAGAGCTGGGACACCGGCGCCCCCATACTGTCCGGCGCCCTGGCCAGTGTCGAATGCGCCCCCCATCAGGTGGTGGAGGCGGGGGATCATCTGGTCTTCATCGGCCGGGTCACGCGCGCCCGGTTCGAGCCGCGCCGCGATCCCCTGCTCTACTTCCGGGGCCGTTACCGGCGGCTCCATTTCGCCTGAGCCGCGCCCGACCCGGTTCGCATCCCGGTTCACAACGGGCGGTCGGATCGCTATCTCAGGCGCCAAATCAAGAGGAAGCCCGCCATGTCCCCCGATCCCGCCCAAGATCCCGTCGTCATCGTCTCCTACGCCAGAACCCCGATGGGCGGATTCCAGGGCGTGCTGTCGGACGCCAAGTCCACCGACCTGGGCGCGGCGGCGGTGAAGGCGGCGCTGGAGCGGGCGGGCCTGGCGCCGGACAAGGTCGAACAGATCATCATGGGCTGCGTCCTGCCCGCCGGCCTGGGCCAGGCGCCGGCGCGTCAGGCGGGTCTCGGCGCGGGCCTGCCGATCTCGGCCGAGGCGACCACGATCAACAAGATGTGCGGCTCGGGCATGCAGGCGGCCATGATGGCCCATGACGCCCTGCTGGCCGGCTCGGCCGAGGTGATCGTGGCGGGCGGCATGGAGTCCATGACCAACGCCCCCTATCTGATGCACAAGCACCGCGGCGGCGCCCGCATCGGCCATGACGTCATCTCCGACAGCATGTATCTGGACGGTCTGGAGGACGCCTATGAGCCCGGCAAGCTGATGGGCCAGTTCGCCGAGGACACGGCCAAGGCCTATCAGTTCACCCGCGAACAGCAGGACGCCTATGCGGTCGAAAGCGCCGGCCGGGCCAAGCGCGCCCAGGACAGCGGCGACTTCGACGCCGAGATCACCCCGGTCGAGGTCAAGACGCGCAAGGGCGTGGTGGTCGTGGACCGCGACGAACAGCCGACCAAGTCCGATCCGTCCAAGATCCCCAATCTGAAGCCCGCCTTCGGCAAGGACGGCACGATCACCGCCGCCTCGGCCGCCTCCATCTCGGACGGCGCGGCCGCCCTGGTGATGATGCGCCAGTCCACGGCCCAGGCCCTGGGTCTGACCCCCATCGCCCGCGTCGTGGCCCAGGCCGCCCACGCCCATGAGCCCAGCCTGTTCACCACCGCCCCGGTCTTCGCCCTGCAAAAGGCGCTGAAGAAGGCCGGCTGGACGCCTGAGGACGTCGATCTGTGGGAGGTCAACGAGGCCTTCGCCATCGTGCCGATGATCGCCATGCAGGAGCTGGGCGTCCCCCACGACAAGATCAACGTCAACGGCGGCGCCTGCGCCCTGGGCCATCCGCTGGGCGCCTCCGGCGCCCGCGTCCTGACCACCCTGCTGTCGGCCCTGAAGGCCCGCGGCAAGACCCGGGGCATGGCCGCCCTGTGCATCGGCGGCGGCGAGGCGACGGCGATGGGGGTCGAGCTGGTATAAGGGGCGGGCGGACCGACCGATCGTCCGCCGACGGAGAGAAGAGGCTCAGTGGGCGGCGCCGACGGGCAGGTGGCTCTTGTCATGCCGGCCCAGCTTGTCGATCAGGGTCCGCCCGGCCTCATTCATTCCGATGAGGTCGACCTGCGCCCCCTGACGGCGATAGCGGAACACGACCTTGTCCACGGCGGCCACGCCGGTCAGATCCCAGAGATGGGCGTCGGTCATGTCGATCTCGACGCGGGTCGGTCGGCCGTGATGTTCGAAGGCGGCGGCGAACACGTCGGCCGAGGCGAAAAAGAGATTGCCGGTCACCCGGTATCGCAACACGCCCTCTTGCGACGTCTCGATCTCCTCCACGCGAACGGTCTTGCCGACCTTGCGCATGAAGAAGACGGCGGACAGGATCACGCCCAGAACCACCCCCTTCGACAGGTCGTGGGTGACGACCACCGTCGCGGTCGTTGCGATCATCACCACAGACGACTGAAACGGCGTGGAGCGCAGTTTCAACACTGAACCCCAGTCGAAGGCGCCGATCGAGACCATGATCATCACCGCCACCAGGGCCGCCATGGGGATTTGGGCGACCCAGTCCTGAAGCACCAGGATCAGAAACAGCAGGAACAGGCCGGCCCACAGGGTGGACAGGCGGCCGCGGGCTCCGCTGGTCACATTGATGATCGACTGGCCGATCATGGCGCAGCCCGCCATGCCGCCGAACAGGGACGAGGCGATGTTGGCCATGCCCTGTCCGCGCGTCTCTCGGTCCTTGTCCGACGGCGTGTCGGTGATGTCGTCCAACAGATTGGCGGTCAGCAGGCTTTCCAACAGGCCCACAAAGGCCAGGGTCGCCGCCGCCGGACCGATGACGGTCAGCGTCTCCCAGGTCAGCGGCACGTTTGGAATATGGAACATCGGCAGGGCCGAGGGCATCTGGCCCATGTCGCCGACAGTGCGGACATCGAGCCCCGTCAGGATCACGAAGGCGCTGACGGCGACGATGGCGACCAGCGGAGACGGGACCGCCCTTGTGATCCTGGGCAAGCCGTAGATGATCGCCAGGGCCGCGCCGACGAGGGCGAAGGTCTGCCAGTCGGCGCCGATCAGCTCAGGCATCTGGGCCAGGAAGATCAGGATCGCCAGGGCGTTGACGAAGCCGGTCATCACGCTGCGCGAGACGAACCTTATGTAGCGGCCCAGCTTCATCAGGCCGATGAGGATCTGAAACACGCCGGTCAGCAGCGACGCCGCGAACAGATATTCAAGCCCGTGATCGCGCACGAGCCCGACCATCAGGAGTGCCATGGCGCCGGTCGCCGCCGAGATCATGGCCGGGCGACCGCCGACGAAGGCGATGGTCACCGCGATCACGAAGCTGGCGTACAGCCCGACCGCCGGATCGACCCCGGCGATGATCGAAAAGGCGATGGCCTCGGGGATCAGAGCCAGGGCGACGACGGTCCCCGCCAGCAGATCACGGCGTGGGTTGGCGAGCCATTGCTGGCGCACGGACGCAACTATTGTCATTGAGATTTCAGTGGGGATGACCCAAGGCTTGGGTCGGTTTCCTGACGGATCGGCGGTCAGGATAGCCACCCGCCTCCTAGCTGTAGGGACAGGTCCAAGGTGAGGCCTCCCTCATGCCTTCAAGCCGCGCGTGAAGCAAGGGCGAAGCCCGACCGTTTTCGAGCCGTCCTCGCCGTCGGTCCTAGGCCGCGAACGCCTGTTTCATCGGCGTCACCGTGCCCTCGGGCCGTTTCACCGGCAGGTCGAAGCTGACCACCGTGCCGACGCCGGGTTCGCTTTCCAGGGTCAGGCGGCCGCCGTGCATTTCGATCAGGGACTTGGTCAGGGCCAGGCCCAGGCCGGTGCCCTGGGTGGTCTTGGAGTGCTGGCCCTCGACCTGTTCGAAGGGGCGGGCCAGGCGGGCCAGATTTTCGGGGGCGATGCCGATGCCGGTGTCGGCGCAGGAGACCTTGACCCGCGCCTGACCGTCTTCGCCTTGCGTCGCCGCCAGGGTCAGGGTGATCCGCCCGCCGGCGGGAGTAAATTTCACGGCGTTGGAGATCAGGTTCAGCATCACCTGTTTCAGCCCGCGCTGGTCCGCCTCGATATCGGGCAGATCCTCGCCCACGACGCTCAGGGTCAGGTCCGCCTCCGGAACCTTGCCGCGCATCAGCCGAACCGCGTCCTCGCACACCCCCTTCAGCGACACCGGCTCATAGTGCAGGGTCATCTTGCCGGCCTCGATCTTGGCCATGTCCAGAACGTCGTTGATCAGGCTGAGCAGATGCTGGCCCGACTTCAGGATGTCGCCCGCATAGCCCTTGTATTTGTCGCCGATCGGGCCGAACATCTCGCCGACCATGATCTCGGAGAAGCCGTTGATGGCGTTCAGCGGGGTTCGCAGCTCGTGGCTCATATTGGCCAGGAACTCGCTCTTGGCCTTGTTGGCCCCCTCGGCGCGGACCTTTTCGGCCTCGTATTTGCGGGCCAGTTCCGACAGCTGCTCCTGGCTGCGCTCCAGGCTGACGACCACCTTCTGCAGGGCCTCTTCGTTCAGTCGGCGGGCCTCTTCCTGGGTCTTGATGGCGGTGATGTCCGCCGCGGTCATCACCAGGCCGCCCTCAGCCGTCCGCCGCTCGGAAATCTGAATCCAGCGGCCATCGTTCAACTCGGCCTCGCGCACGCCGCGCCGGCCATCGGCGGCGGGCTGCTCCTGGCGGATAGCCAGCTGGGCGATGCGGTTGACCTGGTCGCGGGAGGCGCCGGGCTTGAGCAGGCGGGCCTCCAGGGAAAAGACGCTGCGATAGTTGCGGTTGCACATCAGCAGGCGGCCGTGGCGGTCCCAGAGGACGAAGGCCTCGGACACGCTCTCGATGGCGTCCCGCAGCCGGTTTTCGGCCGCCTGGGCGCGGGCCTGGGCCATGCGCTCCTCGGTGACGTCCAGGGCCACCCCGATGATCCGGGCGAACCCGCCTTCCTCGGACCGGCCGAAGGCCTGGCCGCGGGCGTCCACCCAGAGGGGCCGCTCCCCGGGCGCGCCGGGAACCCGGAAAGAGACGTCGAAGGCGCCATAGAGGGCGGCGGTGGACAGGGCCTGGCGCACCCGATCACGGTGATCGGGCGAGACCCGCTCCAGCACCTCCTGGCCTCCGACCACGCCGCCGCCGCCCCAGCCCAGCATGCCGCCGGTGACGTCGGAGAGGAACACCTCGTCGGTGACCAGGTCCCATTCCCAGATCCCGCAGCGGGCAGCCTCGACGGCCATCCGGAAGCGTTGCTCGCTGTCATAGAAGGCCTGTTGGGCGGCCTCGACCTTGCGGCTCTGGTTGAACAGCAGAAGGCCGAGCATGAAGGCCACGCCCAGGGGGATCAACACCCAGCCGAGCTGCTCCTGGGCGGAAAGCAATTCCGTGGGATCGGCGTCTGCGCCGGCGATCGCCAGGAGAGCGCCGCCGAGCGCCGGCTGGCTGGCGATCTGCAGGTCCGAACCGTCCGGCGCCCTGGCTCGCGCCAGCCGGCCGACACGAAGGGCGCCGGGAGTCACGCCGAAGCCGGCCAGCAGGCTGTCGGCCTGGGCCACGCCGCCGCCGCCGACAGCGTTCAGCACCAGTCCCTTGTCCGAGACGATCGCCGCCAGCGACTGGCCCGCGAGATGGTTGGAAAGGCGCGACGGATCACCAGCAATCAGGATCCAGCGGCGCCCCAGCGGGGTGGCCGCGGCGGTTGCGCCCACCAGGATCGGACCCTCGCCGCCGCTCACTCCGAACCAGACCGCCTGCCGGGCGCCGTCGGCCTGGGCGACGAGTTCAGCCCAGTCGGCCCCGGAGGCGGCACCGGTCTGGGCCAGCACCTCGGAAGCGTCCATGACGGCCACGGCGGCGCCGGCGCCGCTGGTGACCCTCAGCGCGGTTTCGGCCGCCGCCAGGGGGGCGTCCGGACGGGCTTCGAGGGCGTCGCGCGCCGCCAGGAGGCCGCCCTGCAGGGCGGCGGCCTCGCCGTCCAGGCGTGCGGCCAGGGCCTGGGCCCGACTGGGCAGCACGACGCCCAACTGGCTGACGCTGGTGGGCTCGTTTTCGATCCGGGCGACGGCGAAGGCGGTATAGACCGCCATCAGCAGCAGGGTCGTGAGGATCGCCACCCGCGCAAATGCAAACGTCGGCGGCGGCCGGGACCCCGGGGTCACATCCCCGCCGCGACGCCGGCCCTGTGTCCGAGCCGCGCTCTTGCGTCCGCGTCCGGCCAAGCCCGCCGCTCCTTGCCCTCAGAAATCGAGTCACCCCGCGAAGCAGAGTCTAGGCGCGCGGAGTCATCACGTCACGAGTCATACCGTCGCGCTTGTGGGCGGATCGTCTCCGGCCCGCCTGATCGCCGACGCAGGCCGGCGACCAGGGCGCCTTCTAGTCTTCGGCCAGGGCGCGGGAGGCCAGTTCGTAGACGTTCTTGGACAGTCCAGGCTGGGCGACGATGCGTTCCAACTGGCCCCGCATCAGGGCGCCCAGGTCGGGCCTGTAACGCCGCCAACCACCCAGGGGCTCCAGCAGACGGGCCGCGGTCATGGGGTTGTACCCGTCGACCATCAGGATCTGGTCGGCCAGGAACTGGTAGCCGGCCCCGCTGGGACCGTGGAACCGGGCCGGATTGCCGGCGGCGAAGGTCCCCACCAGCGCCCGCAGGCGATTGGGGTTCTTGGCGTCGAAGGCCGGATGGGCGGTCAGGCCCAGGACGCGGCCCAGCGCGCCCTCGTCCGGCGCCCGGGCCTGCAGGGCGAACCACTTGTCGATGACCAGGGGCTCGCCCTTCCAGCGCTCATAAAAGTCGGCCAGGGCCTTTTCGAACGGCTCGCCGCCGATCTGCATAAGGGCCGAGAGGCCGCCCATGGCGTCGGTCATGTTGCCCGCCGCCTCATAGTGGCCGAAGGCGCGCTCGGCGTTCTCGGCGTGGGGGTCGGCGGCCAGGATCTCCAGGGCCATGTTGCGCAGGGCCCGGCGACCGGCGCCGGCGGCGTCGGGAGAGAACTCTCCCAGGTCCTGCAGGCCGGTGTGCAGACGGCCCAAGTCCTCGGCCAGGTGCACGGCCAGCCGGGCGCGCAGGGCGTTGCGGGCCAGATGGATGGCGGCCGGGTCGGCCGGCTGCTGGGCCAGGGCCAGTTCGGCCTCGCTGGGTAGGGACAGCAGCAGCGCCTTGAAGGCCGGATCGGCGGCCTGGTCGGACAGGGCGCGGCCGACGGCCTCGGCATAGCGCTCCTCGCCCACCTCGTCGGGGGCCCCGGCGCTGCGGGCCAGCATCAGGTCGCGGGCCAGGTCCTGGCCGGCTTCCCAGCGGTTGAACAGGTCCGGATCGGCGGCCAGCTGGACGTAGCGGTCCTTGGGCGCGGCGTCGGTGGTCAGCACCACGGGGGCGGAGAAGCCGCGCAGGGCCGAGAGCACCGGTTCGCGATCGACGCCGGTCAGGGTGACGCTGGTCTTCGCGGCGTCCAGGACGACGATGGTCTCGTCGACCGCCTGGCCGTCGCGTTCGAAGGCGAGCGCGCGGCCCTCGCCGTCGAGCAGGCCGAGGCGCACGGGGATGGGCAGGGGCTTCTTGCTGGCCTGGCCCGGCGTCGGCGGGGTCTTCTGGCTCAGGTCCAGCGTCAGGGTCTGGGCTGTGGCGTCATAGGTCCGGCGGACGTCCAGGCGGGGCGTGCCGGCCTGTTCGTACCAGCCGAAGAAGTTCGACAGGTCCTGGCCCGAGGCCTCGGCGAAGCATTCGATGAAGGCCTCGACCGTGGTGGCGTGGCCGTCCCAGCGCTCGAAATAGAGATCCATGCCCTTTCGGAAGGCCTCGGCCCCGATCAGGGTCTTGAGCATGCCGATGACCTCGGAGCCCTTCTCGTAGATGGTCGCGGTGTAGAAGTTGTCGATCTTCAGATAGCTCGACGGCCGCACCGGATGGGCCAGCGGCCCCTGGTCCTCGGAGAACTGGCGGGCGCGCAGGGCCTTCACGTCCTTGATCCGCTGGACGGCGGCGCCGCGCATGTCGGCCGAGAAGCTCTGGTCGCGGAAGACGGTCAGGCCTTCCTTCAGGCACAGCTGGAACCAGTCGCGGCAGGTGATGCGGTCGCCGGTCCAGTTGTGGAAATATTCGTGGGCGACGACGCTCTCGATCCGCTCATAGTCGAAGTCGGTGGCGGTCGCCTGGTCGGCCAGCAGGAGCGAGGAGTTGAAGATGTTCAACCCCTTGTTCTCCATCGCCCCGAAATTGAAGTCGCGCACGGCGACGATCATGAACAGGTCGAGGTCGTATTCGCGGCCGAACGCCTCCTCGTCCCACGTCATCGAGCGCTTGAGGGCGTCCATGGCGTAGACGGCGCGGTCGGCCATGCCCGGATCGACATAGATGCGCAGGTCCACCTTGCGCCCGCTCATGGTGACGAGGCTGTCCTCGAGCACGTCGAGTTCGCCGGCCACCAGGGCGAAGAGGTAGCAGGGCTTGGGGAAGGGGTCGTTCCAGACGGCGTAGTGGCGGCCATCGGCCGTCTGGCCGGATTCCATCAGGTTGCCGTTGGACAGCAGCCGCTGGAACGCCTTGTCGGCGGTCATCCGCACGGTGAACTTCGACAGCACGTCGGGGCGGTCTGGGTACCAGGTGATCTTGCGGAAGCCCTCGGCCTCGCACTGGGTGCAGAACCGGCCGCCGGACATGTAGAGGCCATCCAGCGAAGTGTTGGCGGCCGGATCGATCTCGACCTCGGTCTCCAGCACGAAGGCGTCGGGGACCTGGGCGATGGTCAGATATTCGGCGTCGATGACCCGGTCGTCCTCCGCCAGGACACGGCCGTCGATGGCCACCGAGATCGGGGTCAGCCGCTCGCCGTTCAGGACCAGGGGGTCGGCGTGGTCGCCGTTGCGGCGCAGGCTGAGCCTGGCCTTCACCCGGGTGGCGCTGGGCTGGAGGTCGAAGTCCAGATGGATATCGTCCACCAGGAAGGCCGGCGGGCGATAGTCGGACAGGCGGATCGGCTGTGGCGTTTCGGTGCGCATCCCCACGATGTAACCCTGCAGGACGGCCCTCGCCAGAGGCGGCGAGGGGGCAAGGCCTCAGGCGGCGTCTTCTGCGGCTTCCGGGGGCGCCTCGGCCGCGGCCGGAATTTGCTGCAGGAACCGATCAACCTTGCGGGCCTCCTCGGCCAGGCGGCGGATTTCCGGCGGGGCGTCGTCCGGCGCCTCGTCCACCAGGGCCGCCAGGTGGCGAGAGATCGACAGCAGCCGCTGGGTGGAGGCGATCAGCCGGGCCTGGAATTCGATCTTCAGCGGGTCGCGGTCATATTCGGCGCCGGGCACCCGCCAGCCGCCCCAGTCATTGGCGTCGGTGACGACCACCGGATAGGTGCCGGGATAGGGATGGTGGGCGCAGTCGTCGGGCTGCTGCCACTTGTTGCGGGCCCGCAGGAGCCGCCAGCTCGGCTCATCGTCGTTGATGAGGTCGTGGGTCGACTGCTCGGGGCGCAGCTCATGGGCATGGAAGTCGCGGCCCAGGCCCACGTCATAGGTCACCCGGACGGGTTCATCGAAACCGCGCGCCCAGACCGGCACGATCTTTTCGATCACCGCCCAGGCGCCGACGCTTTCGACCCAGACCTTTTGATTACGTTGGAAGACAGCCTTGGCCATACGCACCACCACACAGATTTTCGTCCATAAGACCCTGAAATCCTTGACGCGAGGTCAATCTTTCCACGCCGGCTGCGATGCGTATGGTGGGGGTTCAGGGAAACGCAGACGCCGCGAACCGGCGGGATAGACGGGCATGAATTTCGATTTTTCCGACGACCAGAAGTTTCTGAAGGGCGAGGCGCGCAAGTTCCTCGACGCCCAGTGTCCCACCAGCCGGGTGCGAAAGGTCCTCGACGAGGACGCCAAGGCCTATGACGAGGATCTCTGGAAGGCCGTGGTCGGCCAGGGCTGGCTCGGCGCCGCCATCCCGGAGGAATATAACGGGCTTGGCCTCGGCCGGCTGGAGCTGTGCGTGATCGCCGAGGAGCTCGGTCGAGCCGTGGCTCCGATCCCGTTTGCCTCCACGGTCTATTTCCTCGCCGAGGCGATCATGCTGGCGGGCTCCGACGAGCAGAAGGCCTATCTGCTGCCCCGCATCGCGGCTGGCGAGGTCATCGGCGCCATGGCGGTGTCCGAAGGTCCCGGCGTCACCACGGCCTCGACCCTGCAGACCACCGTCGAGGGCGGAAAGCTCAATGGCGTCAAGCTGCCGGTCACCGATGGCGACATCGCCACCGTCGCCCTGGTGCTGGCCAAGGAGAACGGCCGGCCGGGCCTGTTCATCGCCGATCTCACCGATCCGTCGGTGACGCGGGACTCGCTCAAGACCCTCGACCCCACCCGCGACGCCGCGCGCCTGACCTTCAAGGACGCGCCGGTCCGACGGCTGGGCGAGGCCGGCGAGGGCTTCGAACTGCTGGAGCAGATCAATGACCGCGCCGCGGTCCTGCTGGCCTTCGAGCAGTGCGGCGGCGCCGACCGCTGCCTCGAGATGGCCAAGGGCTACGCCCTGGAACGCTACGCCTTTGGCCGGGTGATCGGCTCCTACCAGGCCATCAAGCACAAGCTGGCCGACATCTATGTGAAGAACGAACTGGCCCGCTCCAACGCCTATTACGGCGCCTGGGCGCTCAACACCGGGGCGGCTGAACTGCCCGTGGCCGCCAGCGCCGCGCGGATCGCCGGCTCCGAGGCCTACTGGTTTGCGGCCAAGGAAAACATCCAGACCCATGGGGGCATCGGCTTCACCTGGGAGATGGACTGCCATCTGCACTACCGGCGTTCGCGCCAGCTTTCCCTCGTGGCCGGAGCGCCGCGGGTCTGGAAGGAACGGCTGGTCAGCCAGCTCGAACGCCGCAACGCCGCCGCCTGATAGGGATCAGAATCATGGACTTCAAAGACACCCCCGAAGAGGCCGCCTACCGCCAGCAGGTGCGCGAGTGGCTGACCGCCAATGCGCCCAAGAAGCGTGAGGGGGAGCCCGATCCCTTAGGCGAATCCAGCGACGGCCTGGCCGCCTCCAAGGCCTGGCAGGCCAGGAAGGCCGCCGCCGGCTATGCCTGCATCACCTGGCCCAAGGAATGGGGCGGGCAGGGCGGCAACCCGATCCAGCAGGTGATTTTCGGCCAGGAGGAATCGGCCTTCCCGACCCCGGGCAATCCGTTCCAGATCGGCCTGGGCATGTGCGTGCCCACCGTCATGACCTTCGCCGACGAGGAGACCAAGAAGCGCTTCGTCGGCCCGGCCATGCGGGGCGAGGAGATCTGGTGCCAGCTGTTCTCCGAGCCGTCGGGCGGCTCCGACGTGGCCGGCGCCCGCACCCGGGCCGAGCGCGCGCCGGACGGCTCGGGCGACTGGATCATCA
>CAZERE010000036.1:16458-24328 GCA_964515365.1 uncultured Phenylobacterium sp.
CCTTCGGCATCGTCATCTGCCGCACCAATCCGGACGCGCCCAAGCACAAGGGCATGACCATGTTCTGGATCGACATGAAGGATCCGGGCGTCGAGGTGCGGCCGATCCACCAGATGTCGGGGGGCTCGGGCTTCAACGAGGTCTTCTTCACCGACCTGCGGGTCAAGGACAGCCAGCGCCTGGGGGCGGTGGACGACGGCTGGCGGGTCTCGCTGGTCACCCTGATGAACGAGCGCCTGGCGGTGGGCGGGTCGTCCGGCGCTGGCTGGAGCGCCTTCATGGAGGCGGCCCGCGAGACGCCGGGCCTCGACGGCGGCGCGGCCATCAAGGACCAGGCCCTGCGGGAGAAGCTGGCCGACTGGTACGTCCAGGCCGAGGGGCTGAAGCACACCCGCAACCGCACCATGACGGCCCTGTCCAAGGGCGAGACGCCGGGTCCGGAAAGCTCCATCGGCAAGATCATCTCGGCGGTGCAGATGCAGGACCTGGCCAATTCGGCCGTGGAGATGCTCGATCAGTACGGGATCATCAACGATCCGGCGCTGGCGCCGCTGCGCGGGGCCTTCCACGCCTCGCTGATGTCGGCGCCGGGCATGCGGATCGCTGGGGGCACCG
The DNA here is from genome assembly GCA_964515365.1 of uncultured Phenylobacterium sp. Classification (GTDB taxonomy): domain Bacteria; phylum Pseudomonadota; class Alphaproteobacteria; order Caulobacterales; family Caulobacteraceae; genus Phenylobacterium. The sequence continues at coordinate 17,074 of CAZERE010000036.1, forward strand.
ACGAAATCCTGCGCAACATCATCGCCGAGCGCGTGCTGGGCCTGCCTGGCGACATCCGGGTGGACAAGGACGTGGCCTTCAAGGACCTGCCCACCGGGCGGTAGGCTAGGCGGTTAGGGCCAGGGGGCGGGCCGCCGCCGTCCCCTGGACCATTTCGCCATAGAGGCGCATCAGGCCCTGGAAGGTGGCGGCCCAACTGTGGCGCATCTCGGCCCGGCGCCGCGCGGCGGCGGATAGGGTTTCCAGGTCGCGGCCGAAGAGCGCCTCGATCGCTTCGGCGAGCGCGCGGGGTGTGACGCCGTCGGCCGGCTGCCCCACCATCTCGTCGATCAGTTCGCCGACCCCGCCCCGACGCGGCCCGACCACCGGCGTGCCCGAGGCCAGGGCTTCCAGCACGGCCAGGCCGAAGGGCTCGTGCTCATTGGCGTGCAGGAAGGCGTCGGCGCTGGCCACCAGGCCCGCCAGGGCCTGGGCGTCGGCCTCATAGTCCAGCGAGATCACCCGGTCGGAGGCGCGAGCATCCTTGCCCGCGCCCACCAGCAGCAGGCGATAGGGACCGCCCAGGCGTTCCACGGCGGCGATCATCGCCTCGATATTCTTCTCCCGCGCCGGCCGGCCGATGAAGGTCAGCAGCCGGGTGTCGGCCGCGAGGCCCAGGCGGTCGAGCAGGGCTGCGCGGTCGCCGCGAGCCGGATGAAAGAGATCGATGTCGACGCCCAGGCCCTGGACCGACACGTCGCCGACGCCCGCCTCGGCCAGGCGGTCCGCCATGTGGCGGCTGGGCGCGATCGCCCGGTCGAAGCGTCTGAAGGTCTCGGCCCACTGCCGCGTCGCCGGGGTGCGGGCCCATTCGCCCAGATGGAGGGCGGCCAGGGCCCCGGCGTCCGTATGGCAGAATCCGACCACCGGCCGGCCCAGCGCCTGCCCCGCCTCGATGGCGGCGAGACCGGGGACGAAGACGTCGCCGGCCTCGATCAGGTCCGGCTCGAGCAGGGCGATCATCTCGGCCCATTTGGTGACGCTGGCGGGCATCCGATAGCCGTCGCCGAAGGGCAGGCGGGCGGCCGCGATTGTCACCAGGCCGGGGCCAGCCTGGCCCGTTCGCCGGCCGGGGGCGACAAGGGTGTGGACCACGTCGGGCCGGTTTCGCCGAAGCCAGTCCCGCTTGGCCAGCAGGTAGCGCTTCACCCCGCCGGAGCGAGGCGCATACATCATGGTGGCGTCGACCAGATGCAGGCCGCCAGGCCCTTCCGCCAAGCCGGGAAGATCAGCGTCCGGCCTCAGCCGCGCCAGACCATCTCCGCTCGAGGTGGGGTTCTGAAACACAGCCACGCCCTTTCGACCCGCCGATTGTACCTTGACCTATCAACGGAGGCCGCGGGCTTTTGATCCGCAGACCTAGCGATCAGAAGACACTGTTTGGCCGTCCTCGGCGGCCCGGACCAGGGTGATGAACTCGGCCCGGTCGCCATCGATGTCCTGGCCTCGCGCGCCCTGGGCCAGAGACTCGACGTCGTCCCAGCCGAAGCTGTCCGCCACCCAGGGATCGTCCCGCAGCTTCTGGCCGAAGGCGGCCACGGCGATGGCCCAGCGGGTCGCCTCCGGCGCGCGGGCCAGGCTGGCGGCGCGGTCGGCGCGGGTGATGGGGCGGCTCATGAGCCTGGACTCCGTCCCGCCGGGCGCCTTGTATCGCACCTTGAGAAAGGCGAGCTCCGGTCCGCCGGCCGGCGGCGACGTCCTCGGTTGATAGCGCAACGGATCGCTGGAGGGCCGGGCGCCGACCGGGGTGATCTCATAGAGGGCGGTGACCGAGGCGCCGGAGCCCACCTCGCCGGCGTCGACCTGGTCGTTGTTGAAGTCCTCGCGGTTCAGGAGGCGGGTCTCGTAGCCGATGAGGCGGTATTCGGCGACCATGGCGGGATTGAACTCCACCTGGATCTTCACGTCGTCGGCGATGGGGAACAGGCTGGCCGGCAGGTCGTCGCGAAACAGGCGGCGAGCCTCGGCCAGGGTGTCGATATAGGCCGCCGTGCCGTTGCCGTTCTGGGCCAGGCTCTGCATCATCACGTCGTTGTAGTTGCCGCGGCCAAAGCCGTAGACCGAGAGATAGACGCCGCTCCGGCGCTTCTCCGTCACCAGGTCCTTCATCCGCTCGGGGTCGGCCACGCCGACGTTGAAGTCGCCGTCGGTCATCAGGATCACACGGTTGACCGCCTTGGGGTCGAAGTTCTGGGCGGCCAGGTCGTAGGCCAGGGTCAGGCCTGCGCCGCCCGCGGTGGAGCCGCCGGCTTCCAGAGCGCCCAGGGCGCACCGCATCATCAGCTTCTGGGTCCCCTCGGTGGGCGCCAGGACTGCGCCGGCCGATCCGGCATAGGCGACCATCGAGACGCGATCCTCCGGGCCGAGCTGGTCGATCAGGACGTTCATCGCCTTCTTGGCCAGCGGCAGCCGATCTTCGCTCCACATGGAGCCGGAGGTGTCGATCAGGAAGACCAGATTGAGCGGCGGCTGCGCTCTGGCCGCCAGCTCATAGCCCTGCAGGCCGATATGCAGAATTTCTCGCTCCGTCGACCAGGGGGAGGGGGCGAGGCTGACGCTGGCGGCGAAGGGGGCTTGGCCGCGGCGGGGCGGTGCGTAGCCATAGTCGAAATAGTTGATCAGCTCCTCGACCCGCACGGCGTCCGAGGGCGGCCGGGCGCCGTCGTTGAGGAACCGGCGGACATTGGCGTAGCTGGCGGTGTCCACATCGATCGAGAAGGTCGAGACGGGCTCTTCGGCTGTGCGCTTGACCGGGTTGGGGGTGGTGTTGGGATAGCGCTCGGTGTCGCGGGGGGGAACGGGGAAGCCTGGCTGCGGCGCAATGCGGGAGCCTGTGACCACGACGCTCTCTTGGACGCGGGGCGCTCCCGATCTCTGCTGGACCGGGGGCACGGGCAGGGGTGGGATGGCGATGGTTGGCCGAGGCGCCGGCGGCGGCGGCGGGGCGCTGAGCATCTGACCCGACCGATAGCGCCGATCCTCCCGCGGCGGCGCAAAGCCCAGGGCCGCGCAGGCCTCCGCCGTGGGGACCCCGTCACGAACCCGCGGCGCGGCGCCGGCCGAGAGCGGCGCGAGCGCCACAAGCCCCGTGAGGCCGACGGTGAAAACGGAACGTATCGCGTGCGGCGCCATGTCGGTTTCGATCCTTGGGCTCAGGTTCCCTCGCGCTGGAGTTTGCCCGCCGCACTAGGGCGAAAGATAGACGACCGCGTTCGTCGAGCGTCATCCGCAGACGCACAATGCGCAGGGTCGGAAAACGACGGTCTGTCACAGTGTCGAGCTTGACAGTGACGGGCGGGGTGCGGCTACTTCCAGAATAACTATGGTTAATGAGTTCTGAACCAGGGGAGCCAAGGGCATGGTCCAGCACTCGGACCGACCGCTGCGCGAAAGCGTACGCAAGGGTTTGACCCTCGCCCTGCTCGTGGCCCTGGTTCCGCTCATGGGGTGCGAGCCCCGGGGCAAGGGGCCGGGGTCCAGGAGCGCAGGCCTGGCCTGCCCGCGGCCGCAGGCCTTCCTCACCAGTCAGGAATTCAACGCCCAGGAACAGCAGCTTCGCGCCCTGCGCCAGCAGGCCTTCGCCGGCGACTTCTTCGCCCAGATCGATCTGGCGCGCCGCTATGGCGGCCGGGAGGCGGAGGCCCGCAAGACCTATGATCCGGTGGAGGCGGCCGTCTGGTACGAACTGGCCCTGGCCAATCCCGACGGCTTTGCGCCCATCGTCACCGGGCGGAAAAACCGTCGCCTGCTCGGCGCAAGACTGGAGGACTGCCGGGACGCCGAACGCCTGGGCGCCTTCAACGGCCTGGAGCACCTGCTGGGCCGGATGAGTTCGGACGAACGCCAGGAGGTGCGCGACCGGGTCATCTATGTGCTGTCCACGCAGGGGGCTGAGGGTTTCCGCACCCTGGCGCGTCTGCACGATGTGGGCTTTGGACCCTTTGGCGACCCCTACGAGGCCTCGCCGATCGATCCCCGGGAGCTGGAGGGGCGCCGCCTGCCGGCCGCGGCCACCCTGTTCACCCGCAACGACATGGACGTCTACCAGTTCAACTATCTCGCCGCCCAGAGCGGCGACGTGGCCGGCTTCGTGATGCTCAAGGACTTTGAGCGTTCGTCCCCGGGCCGGGCCGCGCTGGGATCGGACGCCGAAGCCAAGGCCAAGCGGTGGACGCCGCCCTTCGAATTCTATCCGCCCGAGGCGCCCGAATCGGGCGTGCCCCATTCCGACGAGTCCGCGCCCATCGGCGAGACCGCGGCGGTGGCCCTGTCGCGCCTGGACGAGCTGCCCTTCCTGCATGTGGGGCACGCCCTGGCCTTCCTGCAGGTGATCCCCAAACCGATCCTCACCAAGGCCGAGCTGAGCACGACCGAGGCCCAGACCTTCCAGGCCATGCTGGGCCGGCCGATGACGGGGCGGCTTTCGCCGCTGGAAGAGGTCCGGGCCATCCAGTACGCCGCGGTGAGCGGTCAGGCCCGCTCGCAGCTTACCCTGGCGGTGATGTACGCCGAAGGCGTCGGCCTGCCCCGGGACTATGCGCGGGCCTTCTACTGGTTCTCCCAGGCCGACCGGCAGGGGAGCCCCGAGGCCAAGTACGCCATGTCCACCTTCTTCTCCCTCGGGATGGAAGGGGTGGCCGATCAGGATAAGGCGAGCGCAGTGGTCTATCAGATCGACGGGGCGCTGGCCGGTTTCAAACCCTCAGCCCAAAGGCTGCGCGAGCTCCTGGCCCAGGTCTCCCGCGCGCCGCGAACCTGACAAAGGCCATGACGGTGACCGCACAGACCCCTCGATTCCGCCGGACGGCCGCCGTCGCCAGCGCCCTGGCTGCAGCCCTGGGCCTGGCCCTGCTGGCCAGCCCGGCCCAGGCCTATCCCGACGCCAAGGTGGACGCCCAGATCCGCCCCAACTTCGGCGGGCTGATCACGCCGCCCCTGCGGTCGCCCTATCGCCCGGCGCCGTGGACCAAGCCCAGCCACAAGCCCAAGCATCACCATCGCCCACCGCCCCACGCGCCCTATCCGCAGGCGGGCGGCTATCTCAACAGCCTCAGCATCGACTGCGCCGATCCGAACCTTGGCCCCTATCCCATCTCCGACGCCCTCTGGGCCCTGGCGGACGGCGGGGTGCTGTTCATCCGCGCCCGGGGCGGGGTCTGCCGCGAGACGATCTATATCGACCGCCCCGTGACCATCATCGGCGAGGGGACGCCCGCCTTCGCCACCGGACCGGGCGGCCAGCCGGCCCGGCTTTCGGCGCCTGCGGGGGCGCCCTGCATCCGCCTGGCCCCGGGCACGCGGGGCGTTGAGATCCGCGATCTGATCATCGAGTCCGACCAGGCCGGCCGCAGCGCCTGCATCGAGGCGGTGGACGCTGAACTGGCCCTGGTGGGCAGCTATGTCCGCTACAGCGGCGAGGCGGCGGCGATCTTCGTCTCCGGCGGCCGGCTGATCGCCCGCCAGACGACCATCGAGGCCCGGACCAACGACGCCGCCGTCCTGGCCGACACCGCGACCCTGGACTTCAGCCAGGTGCGCATCGCCGCCGATGTCCGCGGCCTGGACATCACGCCGGCGGCCGGCGAGAGCCGCCTGATCCAGGTGGGCGTGGTGGCCGAGGGCGGCGCCCTGCCGGGCTCGACCGGGGTCACCGTCCGCGGCCTGCGCAGCGGCGGCGGCAAGCTGGTGGTGCAGAACAGCTATGTGGGCGGCTGGATCACCGGCCTCTATGTGGACCGCGGCGCCAAGCTGGAGCTGATCCGCAGCCGGGTCCGCGCCCGACGGGGGATCATCTCGGATTGGGGCGAGGTGGTGGTCCGAGAATCCGCCGTCTGGGGCGACGAGTACGGCGGCTATTTCGCCGGCGGCGCGCCGGTGATCGAGCACAACCGGTTCGGCGGCCCGCGGGGCGGCCTGGTCTTTGACAGCCAGGCCCGGCCGAACCTGTCGCCCAACTACCTCTATGCGCCGGAGGGCTGCGACCCCTACGGCCAGACCCAGGGGCTCTATTGCCTGCCGCTGGCGGCTGCGCCGCCATTGGCCTTCGCCACGCCCGAGACCTATGGCCAGCCCGCCTATGGCGCCCAGGCCTATGGCTGGAGCCATGACGGCTATGAGCGCGGCTACCAGGCCGATGGCAGTCCCGTCCCCATCGCCGCCCCGCCGCCGCCGCGCCGCGGCTTCTTCGGCCGACCCGCCTATTGAACCCCTACTGGGCCTCGAAGAAGTCCTCGGGCCCCTCGACCTCGACCAGGCGGCCCTTGCGGATCTCGACGAAGCGGGTGGCGGCTGTGCGGGTGAAATGCCGGTCGTGAGAGACGAAGAGGCAGGTGGTCTCGGCCTCCTCCAGCTGACTTTCCAGGGCCTCCTGGCCCTCGATATCCAGATGGTTGGTGGGCTCGTCCAGCAGGTAGAGGTTAGGGCGGGCGAGCTTCAGCCGCAGGAAGATCAGCCGGGCCCGCTCCCCGTGGCTCAGGTCGCCGATCGGGCCGCTGACCCGGGCGTGTGAGAAGCCGGCCTTGGCCAGCAGGGCGTTGGTCTGGGTCTTGGTGGCCGCCTCGGCCCCGGCCACATAGTCGAACAGGCTCGTCTTCAGCGGCAGGTCGCGCATGGCCTGGTCGAAATAGACCATCCGAATAGACGGGTTGAAGCGGATCGGCGCGCTCCCGTCATAGTGGACCTGGGCCGGGTCATAGGCCTTGGCCAGGGCGTTCAGCAGCATCGACTTGCCCGCGCCATTGATCCCGAGCACCGCGATGCGATCGCCGACCGCCACGTTGAGGCGCTCGATCCGATAGAGGGCGCGGCCGTCCGGGGTCGCAACCGTGACGTCGGCCAGCCGCAGGGCGACCTTGGCGTCCATCTCGCCTTCGCCGAGCTCCAGCCGGCGCTCGCGTCCCACATAGGTCTCGGTCCGCTCGGCCTCGATGCGGGCGATCCGCTTCTCGGTGGCCTTGGCGCGTTTGTGGAACTTGTCGTTCAGGACGCCCCACTGGCGATAGCGGGCGGCCATGGCCTCCAGCCGGTCGATCTCCTTGGCCTCCAGCTTGCGACGGGTGGCTTCAGCGGCGTCGCGGGCCATCAGTTCGGCGCGGGCGGCGACGAAGGGCAGGGCGAAGCTGTGCGCCCCATCGGCCCGCAGGAAGACCGTGCGGCTGGTGGTCCGCTCCAGGAAGGCGCGGTCGTGGCTGACGATCAGCATGGGCAGGCGGCGCTC
>CAZERE010000037.1:0-1437 GCA_964515365.1 uncultured Phenylobacterium sp.
TCCATGAACACCGGCGAGCGGCTGTGTGCATGGACCCTCGGGTCAAGCCCGAGGGTGACGGCAAAACTTTGGGCGGGGTGAGAACCGGCTCAGCTGGCCTGGGCGAGGGCCTCGGCTTCCAGCACCAGGACGTATTCCTCGACCTCTTCGCCGCGACCCGGCGCGAAGGCCTTGTTCTGGCCGCGGATGGCGAAGCCGGCGTGCTGCAGGACCTTGATCGAGGCGACGTTGTCCTTGGCCACCCGGGCCTGGACGGGGCGGACCTCGACCTGTTCCAGGAAGGCGGCCAGGGCGCCGGTGGCCACCCCGTGGCCCCACCAGGGCTTGCCCACCCAATAGGAGATCGACGGCGCCCCATAGGGCGCCTCGTTGATGATGTGGCCGGCCACGTCCCCGGCCACCACGATGGTGCGGGCCGTGACGCCGGGCGTCTTCAACAGCTGGTCCCAGCGGGCCATGAAGGCGGCGCGGTCCTCAGGATCGGCGGCGCCGAAGGCGGCCATGCGGTTGGCGCTTCGGTCCCGCTGCTGCTCGAAAAAGATCGGCAGGTCGGCGGATGTGACGGATCGCAGTCGGATCGGGCAGGTCATGCGTGGGGGTGAGCCTTGGCGTAGGCGGCGAGCAGCCGCTGGGCGTCCACCTCGGTGTAACGCTGGGTGGTGGACAGCGACGCGTGGCCTAACAGGTCCTGAATAGAACGCAAGTCGGCGCCTGCTCCCAGGAGGTGAGTCGCGAAGGAATGCCGCAAGGCGTGGGGGGTGGCGCTGTCGGGCAGGCCGAGCCGGCCCCGCAGGATCTGCATGCTCGCCTGCACGTGCCGCGGGCTGAGCGGTCCGCCCCGCCGGGCGCGGAACAGGGGCTCGTCGCCCGCCAGCACGAAGGGCAGGTCGGCCAGATAGGCCTCGATCGCCGCGCTCACCGCCGGCAGCACCGGAACCAGGCGGGTCTTGCCGCCCTTGCCGGTGATTCGCAGGGTTGAGCCCAAGGGCGCATCGGCGCGGCGCAGGGACAGGGCCTCGGAAATCCGCAGGCCGCAGCCATAGAGCAGGGTGAAGACCGCCGCGTCCCGGCTGGCCTCCCAAGGGTCCAGGTCAGCGTTCAGGCCGGGCTCGGCGATGAGGCCAAAGGCCTGGTCCTCGCTGATCGGCCGCGGGGCGCCGGGCTTGACGCGGGGCCCCCGCACCAGGGTGACCGCCGCATTGGCCACGCCCAGCCTTCGGTCGAGAAATCTGTGGAAACCGCGCACCGCCGAGAGGGCCTGGGACATGGAGCGCGGCGACAGGGGGTGATCGCCCTGGCGCAGATAGGCCAGCCAGGCGCGCAGCTCGGCGGTCTCGACCCCGGCCAGATCGACGATGGTCAGGCCCCCGCCACGATGTTTTTCCAGAAAGACCACGTAGCGGCGTGCGGCCGCGCCATAGGCCTCGAGGGTGCGCG
>CAZERE010000037.1:1447-24097 GCA_964515365.1 uncultured Phenylobacterium sp.
GGCGAGGCCCGTCGCTCCTGGGCCAGATGGGCAAGCCAGGCCTGGACCGCCTGGGCGGCCTCGGCGTGCTGACCCGGCAGGGCGCTCACAGGACCGGCCAACGCTCCGCCGTTCGCTCGATCACCCGGGCCAGGAAGGCCACCAGCTCGGCGCCCATGTCTTCGGTGAAGCCCTCGGGATCGGAGGAGCCGAAGGCGACGATCCCTTCGCGGGCCGGCTCCCACATGGCCAGGCGCACCAGGGCCATGGACTTCACGTCCTGCGCGCGGTCGCCGAACAGGCCGAGCGCCGGGGCCCAGAAGCCCATGCGGGTCAGCTTCTGGTGGCCCCCCAGGATCATGTCCACCTGGCCCTCGACCAGGGGCCGCCAGCCGGCTGGGGTGCGTTCCGGTCCCTCCAGCGCCACGACGCCGCTGGCGAGCGCGAAGCGCAGCTGGGCCAGGTCGTCCACCCGGCGGGCCAGGTCGGCGTGGTTGCGGGCCTCCAGCAGGTCGATGACCGCCCCGTGGGTGTGGGCCTGGGCGGCGAAATTGGCCCGGGCGGTGGATTCCAGCCGCCGACGGACGGCTGATTCCTTGCGGTGGGCGGCGTGGACCCGGGCCAGGGCGGCCGGCCCGAAGGCCACCACATTGTCCGGCAGGGTCTGCAGACCGAGCTGGGCCAGCAGGTCAGGATCGTCCAGCAGGACGCCGGGGTTTTCCAGCAGGAAGCGGCGGACCTCGTCCTTGGCCTCGTGGGCGCTCATCGCCCCGTCGATGCTGGTCCCGTCCATGCGCGCCGCCCTTCGTCCTCTAGAGGATCGACTGGCCGGTCTTGGCCCAGTCGCTCATGAACTGATCAAGACCCTTCTCGGTTAACGGGTGCTTGAACAGGTCGAGGAAGACCGAGGGCGGAATGGTCGCACAGTCGGCGCCGGCCAGGGCCGAGGCGGTGACGTGGGCAGGATTGCGCACCGAGGCGGCGAGGATTTCGGTGTCGAAATCATAGTTGTCGTAGATGGCGCGAATCTCGGTGATCAGCTCCATGCCGTCGGCCCCATGGTCGTCCAGGCGGCCGATGAAGGGCGAGATGTAGGTGGCGCCGGCCTTGGCGGCCATCAGGGCCTGGGCGGCGGAGAAGCACAGGGTGACATTGGTCTGGATTCCCTCGCGGGAAAGCTCGCCCGTGGCGGTGAGCCCGGCCCGGGTCAGGGGCAGCTTGACCACCACATTGGGAGCCACCCCGGCCAGCTTGCGGCCCTCGGCCAGCATGGCCTCGACCTCGATGGCGGCGACCTCGGCGCTCACCGGCCCCTCGACGAGGTCGCAAATCTCAGCGATGACCTCCAGCATGGGACGGCCCGACTTGGCGATCAGCGACGGATTGGTGGTGACGCCGTCCACCAGTCCGGTGGAGGCCAGGTCCTTCAGGACGGCCGTGTCGGTGGTGTCGAGAAAGATCTGCATGGCCTGGGCCTCCCTGCGCAATGGATGGCGGTGTGTAGCGCCTGCGCCGGGTCCTCGCCACCCTGACCGCATGACAGTTGCAGGCCACGCGCCATGAGCCGCATCGCCTCGGTCCTGCTGCCCATGCCCCTGCCGGAGGCCTTCGACTATGCCGAGCCCGACGGCATGGGGCTGCAGGTCGGCGACCAGGTGGCCGCCCCGCTCGGCCCCCGCACCCTGCGCGGCGTGGTCACCGCCCTGCGCGAGGCCGCCGGGGGCAACCGGCCGCTGAAGGCCCTGGAGCAGCGGCTGGACGATCCGCCCCTGCCGCCCAGGACCCTGGAGTTCATCCAGTGGGCCGCCCGCTACGCGGTCGATGCCCCGGGCCAGCCGCTCGCCATCGCCCTGCGCGGCGCCCGCGCGCCCAAGGCGAGGCCGGAAAAGCAGGTGATCGCCACCGGAACAGCGCCCGCCCGGCTGACGCCTGCCCGGGAAAGGGTGCTGACGGTCCTGGCGGGATTTTCCGGCGCGCCCGCCGACCTCGCCCGCCAGGCCGGGGTTTCGGCCGGGGTGATCAAGGGGCTGATCGACGAGGGCGTGCTCGCCGTGCGCCTGGCGCCGGCGCCGGTGGCCTTCCCGGCCCCGGACCTGTCGCGCCCCAGAAGCCCGCTCAACCCCAGCCAGGCCGCCGCCGCCCAGGCGCTGACCGCCATGATGGGCGAAGGGGGCTTCAACGTCGCCCTGCTGGACGGGGTGACCGGCTCGGGCAAGACCGAGGTCTATCTGGAGGCCGTGGCCGCGGCCCTGGCGGCCGATCCCTCAGCCCAGGTGCTGGTTCTGCTGCCCGAGATCGCGCTGACCCAGGCGGTGCTGGCCCGCTTCGCCGAGCGGTTCGGCGCCATGCCGGCCGAATGGCATTCCGGCGTCGCCCCGCCGGCCAGGCGCAGGGTCTGGGAGGCGGTGGCCACCGGCGCCTGCCCCATCGTGGTCGGGGCCCGTTCGGCCCTGTTCCTGCCGTTTACGAACCTCAAGCTGATCGTGGTGGACGAGGAGCACGACACCTCGTTCAAGCAGGAAGAGGGCTTCATCTACCAGGCCCGGGACCTGGCCGTGGTGCGCGGCAAGATGGAGGCGGCTGCGGTCATCCTGGCCTCGGCGACGCCCTCACTGGAATCCCTGCGCAACGCCGAGACCGGCCGCTATCGCTGGCTGCGGCTGTCGGCCCGCCATGGCGCCGCCGTGCTGCCGCAGATCGAGCTGATCGACCTGCGGGAGGTTCCGCTGGAGCACGGCCGCTGGCTCTCGCCGCCGCTGGTGGCGGCGGTGACCGAGACCCTGGCCCGGGGCGAGCAGGCGCTCTTGTTCCTCAAGCGGCCCTCGGAATCACGCACGAACATCTTGGCCTGGTGCTCTGCCGGGCCTGCGGCGAGCGGCTGACGGCGCCGGACACCGATTCCTGGCTGGTGGAGCATCGCTATACCGGCCGGCTGGTCTGCCACCTCACCGGCTTCTCCATGGCCAAGCCCAAGGCCTGCCCCCATTGCGGGGCCATCGACAGCCTGGTCTCGGTGGGCCCCGGCGTGGAGCGGGTGGAGGAGGAGGCCCGCGCCCTGTTCCCCGAGGCCCGGGTGGCGGTGTTTTCCTCCGACACCGTGTTCGACGCCCAGGCCGCCCGGCGGCTGGTGGAGTCCATGGCCGCCGGCGAGATCGACATCCTGGTGGCCACCCAGGCTGCGGCCAAGGGTCACAACTTCCCCAACCTGACCCTGGTGGGCGTGGTGGACGCCGATCTTGGTCTGCGGGGCGGCGACCTGCGGGCCGCCGAGCGGACCGATCAGCTGCTGGCCCAGGCCCCGGGCCGCGCCGGCCGCCACGACCGGCCGGGCCGCGCCCTGCTGCAGACGTATGCGCCTGACCATGCGGTGATGCAGGCCCTGGCCGCCCAGGACCGGGACGCCTTCGTGGCCGCCGAGATGGCCGAGCGGGAGCTGGCCGGCCTGCCGCCCTTCGGCCGCCTGGGCGCGGTGATCGTCTCCAGCGAAAATCCGCAGGCGCTCGAAGCCTTCGTCCAGGCCATGGCCGCCAGCGCCCCCAACGCCGAGGGGGTGGAGGTCTATGGCCCGGCCGATGCGCCGCTGGCCCTGATCCGCGGCCGCCGCCGCAAGCGGTTCCTGGTGCGGGCCGACCGGAATGTGGATATCTCGGCCTATCTGGCGGCCTGGCGGGCGCGGGTGAAGCCGCCGGGCTCGGTCCGGGTGGCGATCGACGTCGATCCCTACAGCTTCCTCTGAGCGAAGCGTTCCTCTGATCGACACGGGCGCCCGGCAAGCTTGACCAGGCGTCGGCGAGCCGACGGACAGGCTGGGTCCAGAGCGCTAGGCCTGATAGGGTTCCCTCCTTCCTTCAAGACGAGCTGAGGCCCCGCCCCCATGTCCATGGGCCAGTCCAGTCCCGATCCCCGCCGACCGGCGGGGGTGATTGATCTCTCGGCCCTGCGGGGAAACCGGCTGCTGGCGGCCCTGCCGCCCGTGGTCCTGCGGGAGCTAGCGCCCAACCTGCGACAGATCACCCTGGAGCGGGGCCGGGTGATCTTCGAGCCCGGCGACGACATCGAGACCACCCATCTGCCGGCCGGCCCGGCGATCATCTCCCTGGTCCTGGTCACCCGGGACGGCCGCGAGGTCGAGGCCGCCAGCATCGGCCGCGAAGGCGCCGCCGGCGGCATCGTCAGCGCCGGCCACAAGCCCGCCTATGCCCGGGCCGTGGTCCAGGTGGCCGGCCCGGCCATGGCCATCGCCACCGAAGTCCTTGAATCCACCAAGCGGCGGCATCCGGAAATCTCGGACCTGTTCTCGCGCTATGCCGACAGCCTGCTGGCCCAGGTCATGCAGTCGGTGCTGTGCAACGCCCTGCATCCGGTGGAGCAGCGGGCCTGCCGCTGGCTGCTGTCGACCCACGACCGGGCCGAATCCAACGTCATCCGCCTGACCCAGCAGTCCCTGGCCGAAATGCTCGGCGTGCAGCGCACCACCGTTTCCGGCGTCGCCAAGGCCCTGGAGCACCGGGGGCTGATCCGCCAGCACCACGGCCATGTGGAGATCCTCGACCGGGATGGCCTGGAGGAGGCCTGCTGCGAATGCTACCGCGCCGTCGAAGACCACTTCGCCGTGCTGCTGCCCGAGGTGACCGAAGACTAAGCGCGGGCGGGCCTCAGGCCTCCACCTCGGCGGCCTTGGGCGGCGGCGGCGCGTGGCTGTCCTTCAGGGGCACGCCGGGGATCATCAGCATCAGGGCAAAGCCGATCAGCAGCACGGCCAGGCTGAACATGATGCCGTAGACCACGGCGGTGGACAGGCTCTGGCGGATGATCTGGTCGGCGGCCCGGGTGACCGGATCGGCGGCGCGGGCGGCGGCCTGGGACGGATCGGCGTCCCGCTCCATGGCCATCCGCTGCAGGTCCGACAGCTCCAGGGTCTCCATCTGCAGGGCCGGATTGGCGGCCGACAGCCGGCCGAGCTCGGCGGTCAGGCCCCAGGTCAGGATGGCGCCAAACAGGGCCACCCCCATGGTCGAGCCGATCTGGCGGACGAACTGGCCCGAACTGGTGGCCACGCCGAGCTGGTGCATGGGCACGGCGTTCTGCACCGACAGGCTGAACAGGCTTTGGCCGGGACCCAGGCCGACGCCGACGATCAGCAGCCGCCAGGCAAGGTCCAGCGTGCTGGTGTCCGGCCCGATGAAGCACAGCGAGAAGACCCCGGCGATCAGCACCGCGCCGCCGCCGATCATGAACGGCTTGTAGACCCCGGTCTTGGTGACCAGCCGGCCATTGAGGGTGGAGGAGGCCACCAGGCCGACCATCAGGGCCAGCATGGTCAGGCCGCTGCGGGTGGCCGGCACCCCCTGGCCCACCTGCATGTAGAGCGGCAGGAAGGAGGTCACCCCCATGAAGGCCATGGAGTAGACGAAGGCCGCCCCATTGGCGGTGTTGAAGGTGCGGTTCTGGAACAGGTCCAGGGGCAGGATCGGGTCCCACACCGCCTTCTGGACGAAGACGAAGGCCGTCAGGCTGGCGCCGGCGCTCGCCAGCAGGCCCAGGATCATGGGCGAGCCCCAGCCATAGTCCCGGCCGCCCCAGGTGATGGCCAGCAGCAGGGTGGTGAAGCCGACCACGATCAGGGCGGCGCCGACAAAGTCGATCCGCCCTTCGCCGCGGGGCGGCAGGGCCGGCATCTTGATCAGGATCATGGCTACGGCGGCCAGCGCAAAGGGCACGTTCACATAGAAGACCCAGCGCCAGCCCTCGATCACATGGCCGGCCAGTTCGACGGTCCCGTGATCGGTGAAGAAGCCGCCGATGACGGGGCCGAAGATGCTGGCCACCCCGAACACCGCCCCGAACAGGCCGGAGAACTGGGCCCGCTCCCGCGGCGCATAGAGGTCGGCGATGATGGCGAAGGCGATGGTGAAGAGCGCGCCGCCGCCGATCCCCTGGATGGCCCGGGCGGTGATCAGCTGGACCATGCCGCCGCCGAGCAGGGGCAGGTCGCCGAACTCGCCGGCCAGGCCCGCCAGCCACGAGCCGCTCAAGAAAACGCCGATGCCGATCAGCAGGATGGGCTTGCGGCCATAGATGTCGCCGAGCTTGCCCCAGATGGGCACCATGACGGTCGAGGCCAGCAGATAGGCGGTGGTGGCCCAGGCGTAGAGATGGAGGCCAGACAGGTCCGAGACGATCCGCGGCATGGCCGTGGCCACCACGGTCTGGCTCATGGCGCTGAGCAGGAAGACGATCAGGACCGAGATAAGCGTGAGGCGACGATCGGCCTCGTTAAAAACGTGGGGCTCTTGCAACGCGGCGTTTCCAAAAGCGACGTTCAAGCGCCGCCAAATTATGCGGATCTGCACGACGCGAAAAAGCGCCGCCCATTCCGGTTTTTCGAAATATCTGAGTCCGCCCCGGCGCGCCGTGAGGCGCTCCGGGGCGGGGTTAATCCTCAGACGTTATCAGAACCGGCGGGCGATGCATGCCCTGATGCAGCTTTCGCCTCTTTCCGCTTGGCGGCGTTTCGAGACGCCATGTTCAGGCCTTCCACAAGGCCGGAGAAGGCCATGGCGGCGTAGATGTAGCCCTTGGGCACATGGAAGCCGAAGCCGTCGGCGATCAGGGTGACGCCGATCATCAGCAGGAAGCCGAGCGCCAGCATCACCACGGTGGGGTTGTGGTTGATGAAGTTGGCCAGGGGGTCGGCGGCCAGCAGCATTACGGCGACGGCCACGATCACCGCGACGATCATGATCGGCAGGTGGTCGGTCATGCCCACGGCGGTCAGGATCGAGTCCACCGAGAAGACCAGGTCCAGGAGCAGGATCTGTACGATCACGGCGCCGAAATTGGCCGCCACGCGCCCCTTCACGTCCATGACCCCGTGGGTGGAGTCCACGTCCACCTTTTCGTGGATCTCGGTGGTGGCCTTCCACAGCAGGAAGAGGCCGCCGGCGATCAGGATCAGGTCGCGCCAGGAGAAGGCCATTTCGAACATCGGCACGCCATGCACGGGATCCACCGGCCCCTGGAAGGGCAGGCTGAACACGGGCTGGGTCAGGCCGACCAGGAAGGCGATGGTCGAGAGCAGGGCCAGGCGCATGACGAGCGCCAGCGCGATGCCGATCCTGCGGGCCTTGCTGCGCTGTTCCTCCGGCAGCTTGTTGGAGAGGATCGAGATGAAGACCAGGTTGTCGATGCCGAGCACCACCTCCATCACCACCAGGGCGATGAGGGCGGCCCAGGCGGCGGGGTCGGCCATCAGGGCCATAAGACTATCCATCGGGGGTGATTCTCCTTGCTCCCGTCACGAACTTCTAGCCGAACGCGGATCGCGCTCCAGCGCTAACGCGATGGTGAGGCTTCCGGCGCCAGACTAGGGCGAAACGTCGCGCCAGAAAGCCCCGATCCATGACCGACGCCCAGCATATCCGCCCGTTGACCTCCCTGCGGTTCTTCGCCGCCTTCTGGGTGGTGCTGTTTCATTATTGGCCGGCGCTGGCGACCACGGCGACGCCGCTGTTCGTGGCCAAGGGCTATCTGGGCGTGGAGCTGTTCTTCATCCTCTCGGGCTTCATCCTCTGCCACGTCTATCGCAGCGAGGTCGAAACCGGGCGCTTCACCTATGGGAGCTTCCTGTGGGCGCGGCTGGCGCGGGTCTATCCCCTGCACCTGGCCACCCTGATCGGCATGGGGGTGCTGGCGGCCGGGGCCACGGCGGCGGGCTTCGCCGTCGATCCCAACATCCTGTCCTGGGAGTCGCTGCCGGCCAATCTGTTGCTGGTGCAGGCCTGGGGCCTGGCGCCGCAGGCCGGTTGGAACCATCCCTCCTGGTCGATCTCGGCCGAATGGTTCGCCTATCTGACCTTCCCGCTGTTCGCCTGGGCGGCGCTGGCGCTCAAGGCCCGGCCCCTGGTGGCGATGGCCCTGGCGGCGATCTTCATGGCGGTTCTCTATGCGGGCTTCGAGGCGTGGGCCGGCCATCCGCTCACCCTGGCGACCATCCGCTGGGGCGCCCTGCGGATCGTCCCCTGCTTCGCCCTGGGCTGCGCCCTGCACAGCCTCTGGCGGGAACGGGCGGGTCCCGGCCGCAAGGGCGCCCTGGCCGGCGCCGCAATTTCAGGCGCCGTCGCCCTGATTGCGGCCGCCACCGCCATGTCCGACACGATTATCGTCCTGGCCACCGGCGCCCTGATCTTCTACCTGGCCCGCATGGCTCAGGCCGGCTCCGCCGTGCTCAGCGCCGGCCCGCTGATCTATCTCGGTGAGATCAGCTATTCGATCTACATGGTCTGCGTGCCATGGAAGATTGTATTCGTTAACGGCGCGACCAGTCTGCTCAAGCTTGAGGGGGATCAACTGCCCTGGCCGCTGTGGTGTGTCTTCCTGGTGGGCGTGGTTCCACTGGCGGCGATCTCGTATCACCTGATCGAGAAACCGGCCCGGACGCACATGAAGCTGTGGGCGGAGATGTGGAAAGGGCGGGCGCCAACTGTCGCAGGCGCATAAACCCTCTTTTCATTCCCGCGGGGCGAAACTATCCATGACCCGAGTTCGCGTCATGGGAGTGCGCCCAACATGATTAAACGGACACGCATCGTCCTTGGTTCCATCACCGCTGCGGCGGTCATGGCCCTGGCGCCCGCAAGCTCGGCCTTCGCCGACACCTACTGGCAATGCGTGCCCTTCGCCCGGATGATCTCGGGCGTGCAGATCTTCGGCGACGCCTGGACCTGGTGGAAACAGGCCGCCGGCAAGTACGACACCGGAAACACCCCCCAGGCCGGCGCGGTGCTCTGCTTCAAGCCCACCGGCAAGATGCGCCTGGGCCACGTGGCCGTGGTCAGCCAGGTGCTCACCGAACGGGTCATCCAGATCAATCACGCCAACTGGTCGCGGATCAACGGAACCCGCGGTCAGATCGAGCGCGACGTCACCGTGATCGACGTGTCGCCCACCGGCGACTGGAGCCAGGTCAAGGTCTGGTACGATTCCATCGGCGACCTCGGCTCGACCACCTATCCGGTGCATGGCTTCATCTATCAGGACTCCACGGCCGCGACCCTGACCAAGACCGGCTTCACCACAGCCCAGAACACGGCCGTCACCGTGGCCCAGTCGGCCGCCAACCAGATGGTCGCCGCGGTTCGCCCGGGTTCGGGTCCGCTGCACATGCTCAGCCAGGCCGCCGACGCCACCGACAAGATCGCCAGCCTTCTGCAGGCCGCCGGCCAGGGCGGCGCCTCGACCGACAGCCCGGAATAGGCTTTCAACCCCAGGCTGCGGCGAAACGCCGCGGCGCGAACCCTTCCTTAAAGGCCAGGGGATCAAGGTGGCGGCTTGAGCTGAAAGCCAAGCATGTCCGCCCAAGCCGCCCCTTCCCATCTGCTCCGCCACACGGCGGACGCCATCGGCGACGCCCTGGAGGCGCACGGCCGCTATGTGCGCGGATTGAAGGGCGGACGCCGGGCGAGCCTGATCCGCGCCGACCTCTCCGACTGGAACCTGGAAGGCGCCCTACTGACCGAGGCCGACCTGGCCGGCGCCTGCCTCAGCGGCGCGATCCTGGCCGGGGCCGAGCTTAGCCGCGCCAACCTGTTCGGCGCTGATCTGCGCGACGCCGACCTGCGCGGCGCCAAGCTGGCCCGGGCCGACCTCAGGGGCTCGAGCCTGCGCGGCGCCAACCTCTCCGGCGCCGACATGGCCGAATGCGACCTGCGCGAGGGGCGGATCGCCATGCAGGACCGCCAGGACGGCTTTCGCATGATCACCCCCGGCGAACGGCCGGGGAACCTGGAATACGCCGTGGTGGCCGGCGCCAATCTGCGCGACGTGCTCACCGCCGTCGACTGCACCGACGCCAGCCTGGATGGGGCGATCCTTGTGGGGGCGCGGATGGCCGGCGCCCGCCTGGATGGGGCCGACCTGACCGGCGCGCAGATCGACGGCGCCGACCTCACCGGCGCCTCCCTGCGCGGCGCGGTGGTGGCTGGGGTCAACCTGGCCTCCGCCGGCATGAACCAGGTGGACCTCAGCGAGGTCCTGCGGGCGCCGGCGCCGATCTTCTATGTGGACGACGTGCCGCTCTATGAGCTGGTGGCCGAGCACGAGGCCTTCTGCGACAGCCAGGGCGCCCGCGGCCAGGCGGCCGCGGCCACGGAGGTCGACTTCCGGGGCCTGCGGACCCTGCGCGGTCGCCGACTGAGCGGGCTTTCCGCCGCCGGCTCGATCTTCTTCGACATGGATATGGAGGGCGTCCAGCTGCAGGGCGCCGATCTCTCCGGATGCGACCTGCGCAAGGCCAGGCTGCGGGGCGCCGACCTGCGCGGGGCCCGGCTGACCGGGGCCAATCTGATCCGCGCCGACCTGCGCGACGCCCGGCTGGGGCCGCTGGAGATCGGCGAGGGCCGGCTCCTGCGCACCGATCTGAACCGCGCCGTGCTGCGCTATGCCGACCTCACCGGCGCCCAGGCCCGCCGCGCCCGTTTCCTGGAGGCCGATCTGTCGGGGGCGAAGCTGTCCGGCGCCGACCTGCGCGGCGCCGAACTGATCCTCTAGACCCGCTTACATCTCGTGGCGCAGGGGGCGCAGGTCGGGGAAGTCGGCCGGGCGCTTTTCGGCCTTGGCCTTGAAGGCCTCGCCCATGTGGGAGCCGGCGAACATGCCGGTCTGCCAGACGGCGATATAGTCCAGGCCATCGGCGATGGTGTGGTCCCGGGCGTAGTTGATCATCACCTTCGAGCCGGTCACCGCCAGGGGCGACTTCTCGGCGATCTCGCGGGCGGTGGCCATCACGTGATCCATAAGGGCCTCGTGGGTTGGGAAGACCTCATTGACCAGGCCGATCTCCCGGGCCCGCTGGGCCGACAGGCGACGCCCGGTATAGGCCAGCTCGCGGACCCAGCCCTCGGGGATCAGCTTGCACAGCCGCGGGAAGGTGCCGACATCGGCGGTCATGCCGATATTGATCTCCTGCACGCAGAAGAAGGCGTCCTCGGTGGCGTAGCGGATGTCGCAGGCGCTGGTCATGTCCATGGCCCCGCCGATGCAGCCGCCCTGGATGGCGACCAGGACCGGCATGCGGGCCTCGTCGAGACAGGAAAAGCAGTCCTGCAGCCAGCGGATATGGTGGCGCTGGCCCTCGGCGGCGATGAAGCGGTCGGGCGCGGCGCCGCCATCGGCCGCCGAGGTGCCGCCGCCGCCGAACACGGCCAGGTCCATGCCGGCGGAGAAGTGCTTGCCCGTCGACGAAATGACGATGCAGCGGGCCCGGACATTGTCATTGATGTCGCGGACGATCACCGGCAGCTCGTTCCAGAAGTCCCGGATCATGCTGTTATAGGCCTCGGGCCGCTTGAGCCGGATGTGGGCGACGCCCGCCTCGATCTCCACATCGAAACAGGTCCAGGGGCCAAGGGCCGGAATGGCGGGGGCGTCGTTCAGATTTGCGGCGGTCATGGCGTATCCCTGGTCTGGCTTTGAGTGTTTGGCCCATCATCGCCCGCTGACGTAGGGAAGGCCAAGCCCCTCAGAGGTCTTCTACAGGTTGGTCGAGGGCCTCGCAGAGCCGTTCGGCGACGATCGCCCGATGGCAGTCGCAGGCCCGGGCCTCGAAGCAGAGCAGGGCGATCTTCTTCTGGCCGGCCAGCTCCTGGGCGCGGGCCAGCTGGGTCACGGCCTGGGGTTCGGCCAGGTGCGCCTCAAAGATGGCGCGCATCTCGGCGATGCGGCCCGACCGGGCGGCGTCCCGGCCGGTTTTGGGCGTGCCCAAGCCCCGCAGGTGCTCATAGCCGATGCCCTCGGCCTCCAGGCTGGCGCCCAGTATGGTCTTGGAGAAGCCCGGCCGGCGCGAGGCGGCCACGGCGCGGACATCGACCACCAGCTCAACGCCGGCGGCCTTCAGTTCTTCGATCATTCTTGCCTGGGTCTTGCCCTCATAGCCGATGGTGGCGATGGCCATGGCGAACCTCTCCTTGGGTCAGGGTTGAGACGGGATATATGGAGGCTTCGCGTCCTGACCCAGCTTCACGGCGCAAACCTATGGCCTTGGACTTGGGGGATCCGCCGATGGATGGAATGGTCGATGCGACGCTGCGGACCCGCCGGTTTCCCCTGCCCAGCCGGGGCGGCGAGATGGCGGCCCTGGAGTTCGGCCCCGCCGACCGGTCCCTGGACCTCGTCTTCTGCCACGCCAACGGCTTCAACGCCCAGACCTACCGGACCATTCTCGGCCCGCTGGCGGACCGGCTCCGCATCCTGGCCATCGACCTGCGCGGCCATGGCGCCACGACCCTGCCCACCGTGCTCGAGAACCGGCCGGGCTGGGCGGACTATCGCGACGACCTGCTGGCCCTGCTGCCGCATGTGACGTCCGGACCGGTGGTGGTGGCCGGGCATTCCATGGGGGCGACCACCAGCCTGATGGCCGGAGCCCAGGCGCCGGAGACCATCGGCCGGCTGGTGCTGTTTGACCCGGTGCTCAGCCCCGAGCGGACCGAGCTCGCCCCCACCGACATCGCCCAGTCGCCCATGGTCCAGGGCGCCCTGCGCCGGCGGCCGGTGTTCGACAGCCGCGAGGCCGCCTTCGCCGCCTATCAGGGCCGGGGCGCCTTCAGGACGTGGTCGACCGAACAGCTGGCCGACTATGTGGCCGCAGGCTTCCACGATCTGGAGGATGGCCGGGTGGAGCTGGCCTGCGCGCCGGCCTGGGAGGCCTCGAACTTCTCGGTCTATGACGGTCAGGCCTGGGCCGCCGCGCAGGCCTGTCCCTGCCCGGTGCGGATCCTCAGGGCCGAGCACGGCTCCACCTGCCGGGTGGACGCCCAGATCGAGGCCCTGACCGCCACCGGCCGCTACCGGATCGAGACCGTGCCCGGGACCAGCCACTTCCTGCCGATGGAACGCCCGGACCTGGTCCGTGAGGCCCTGGTCCAGGCGGTGGCGGAGCTCGCCGCCTAAAGCGCCATATCGGGGCGGGCCGTGGCCTGCAGGGCCGCCACCTTGGCGGGCGCCAAGCGCACCACCTTGCGGGCGTCGAGATCAAAGCCGACGGCCACGTTCTCGGCGCTGGCCCAGGGCCGGCCGCTGAGCGGGTCGATCATCCAGTGGCGCAGCAGGCGGAATCGCTCTTCCACATGGGCGGTGGCCGAGCGCAGTTCGAAGCGGTCGCCGATCTTCGGCCAGGCGAAATGCACCAGGCGGTATTCCAGCGCCGCGCCGCCGATCCGCGGCGCCGGCCCGCCCTCGACCGCCGGCTCGGCCACGCCGCGGTCCGGGCCCAGCAGATGCAGGATGCCGTCGGAAATCTTGCCCATCAGGATTTCGGTGCGCATGCGGCCAAAGCCGTCGCAATCGGGGGCGCCGATGACGCCCAGCCCGATGCGCTTGAGGTCCAGGGCCTGGGCCTTTTCCAGGCTCCCCTGGCTCTGGGCGACGGGGTCGAGGGTGATCGAGCGGGGGGCGGCGAAGTCGGGAATCTCCACCCGCAGGACATCAGCGGCCTCGACGATCCTGCGGGGCCAGGGGAAGGCCCGGGCGCCGTCGGCGGTGACGTGGCGGACCACGGTCTGGAAGGTGGCGGCGGGCGTTCCGTCGGGATGCAGGATGACGATCAGCAGCCGGGCCTCATCCTCGCCCATGGCCACCACCCCGCCACGGGCGGTGAGCGCCGCCCCGGGCTTGGCCTCGCGCAGGAAGCGGATGTGCTGTTCGCGCACGATCAGGGTGGATTGGGCCAAGGGCGAGAAGGCGTCTGGCATGCCCAGGGCTGCGGCCAGACCGGCCAGGGCCTCCATGGACTTGGCCACCCAGTGGCGCACGTTGAGATGACCCATCTCATCGCATTCCCAGGTGTTGACCCCGCCCACCCAGATCTCGGTTCCGCCGTTCCAGGCCATGCCGCCTCCCCCGTCGCTACGCCCGAAAGGGCGGCGCAGACCTTAGGGGCGCCCGCGCGCCGACGGCAACGCCAGGCGCCCCCTTTGGCCGGTCATCAGGCCTTGCTATCGCTTTCACCCGGGACCTCGGGCGCCTCTTCGGTCTCGCCGGTCACTTCGGGGCCGCGGCCGGTGCGCTCGATCTGCTCCTCCTGGCTGCGGACGGGCGCCTCCGGCGGCGGGTTCTCCACCGGGGTGCGATGTTTCGTATCGGGTCCAGACATCTGAGCCTCCTTGGTTTGCGTATGAAGGCAGAGCGCGCAGGGCGGCGGGCCTGTTCCAGGCTGTCGTCCAGAGCTAGTCTGCGCTGGCGCGGATCAGGACCGAAGTAGATGGACGAGACGACACCGGACGCCGCCGCCCCTGACCGCCGCCGCAGCCGCCACAGCCTGCCGGTGCGGCTGACCCACTGGATCAATGTGGCGGCCCTGTTCGTCCTGCTGGGCAGCGGCCTGCAGATCTTCAACGCCCACCCGGCCCTCTATTGGGGGCACAGCTCGACCTTCGCCGAGCCCTGGGCGGCCATGACCGCCGAGCCGCTGGGGGACCGGCTGGCCGGCTTCACCAAGATCGGGCCGATCAGAATCGAGACCACCGGCCTGTTTGGCCTTTCGGACGGCGAACGCCGCGGCTTTCCCGCCTGGGCCACCCTGCCCAGCTACCGGTCCCTGGCTGATGGCCGGCGGTGGCACTTCTTCTTCGCCTGGGTGCTGGTGGCCAATGGGCTGATCTATCTGGCCTGGGGCCTGGTCTCGGGCCATTTCCGCCGCGACCTGGCGCCCGGGCGGCGCGAGCTTTCGCCGCGTCACCTGTGGGCCGAGATCGTCGAGCATGCGCGGCTGCGCTTTCCCAAGGGGGAGGCGGCGCACGCCTATAACAGCCTGCAGAAGCTGGCCTATCTGGCGGTGATCTTCGTCCTTCTGCCGCTGATGGTGCTGTCGGGCCTGGGGATGTCGCCCGGCGTCAACGCCGCCTGGCCCTGGACCTTCGAGATTTTCGGCGGCCGACAGTCGGCCCGGACCATCCACTTCATCACGGCGACCCTGATCGTCGCCTTTGTGGTCGTCCACCTGGCCATGGTGCTGGCCTCGGGACCCATCGGTCAGCTGCGGGCCATGATCACCGGAGGCGCAGGTCCGGGGCGGGCAGGCGCGGGGCGCGCGCCGATCCAGGACGGAGACCAGCCATGACCGGAATGACGCCGCACCGCCGCGGCCTGCTGACGGGCCTGGGCGCCAGCCTGCTGGGCCTCACCCTGGCCGGCTGCGACCAGCTCAACCGCAGTCCCGCGGTCAAGGCGGGCCTCGCCCGCGCCGAGGGCCTGACCCAGGCCGCCCAGCGGCTGATCCTGAATCGGAGCGCCCTGGCCCGGGAGTTCGAGGCCAAGGACATCTCGCCGGACTTCCGCGCCAACGGCACCCGCCGCCCCGGCGAGCCGGCCTATCAGGCCATG
This sequence comes from uncultured Phenylobacterium sp., assembly GCA_964515365.1. GTDB lineage: Bacteria > Pseudomonadota > Alphaproteobacteria > Caulobacterales > Caulobacteraceae > Phenylobacterium. The sequence continues at coordinate 16,805 of CAZERE010000037.1, forward strand.
GCCGAGACCGGCTTTTCCGACTGGCGGCTGCAGATCGACGGCCTGGTGGAGCGGCCCCTGGCGCTCAGCCTGGATGACCTGCGCGCCCGGCCCGCGCGGACCCAGATCACCCGCCACGACTGTGTCGAGGGCTGGAGCAGCATCGGCCAGTGGACCGGCGCGCGGCTCTCGGCCCTGCTGGACGAGGCGGGGCTCAAGCCCCAGGCCCGCTACATCGTCTTCCACTGCGCCGACCGCCTGGACCCCAATGCGGCCGGCGACCGGGGGCTCTATTACGAGAGCATCGACCTGGTCGACGCCTTCCACGAACAGACCATCCTGGCCTACGAGATGAACGGTCAGGTTCTGCCGGTGGCCCACGGCGCGCCGCTTCGCCTGCGGGTGGAGCGCCAGCTGGGCTACAAGCACGCCAAATATGTGATGCGGGTCGAGGCGGTGGAGAGCTTCGCCCAGATCGCCGGCGGCCAGGGCGGCTTCTGGGAAGACCGCGGCTACGAATGGTATGCGGGGATCTGAGGCGGCGGCGGGACTTACCTCGAGCGCTGGGAAGGCCTATGTCGAATCCCTGACAACGCCCCTGCCACCGACCGCGGAGACCCTGCCATGCTGCTGCACATGTCCACCTGGGCCGAGGTCGAGGGCTTTCTGAACCGCTCGCGGACGGTGGTCATCCCGATCGGCTCCAACGAGCAGCATGGCCCCACGGGCCTCCTGGGCACCGACTGGCTGTGCCCCGAGATCATCGCCCATGAGGCCCAGAAGAGCGGCGACATCCTGGTGGCGCCGACCTTCAATATCGGCATGGCCCAGCACCATCTGGGCTTTCCGGGCACGATCTCGCTGCGGCCCTCGACCTTCATCGCCGCCATCGGCGACTGGTGCCGGTCCCTCTCGGCCCATGGCTTTGAGCGGCTCTATTTCCTGAACGGCCACGGGGGCAATGTGGCCACCATCGAGGCGGCCTTCTCCGAGCTCTATGCCGAGGCGAGCTTCGCCGGCAAGCCCCGGGGCTTTTCCTGCAAGCTGAAGAACTGGTGGGAGCTGAAGGGCGTCATGGGCCTGGCCACGAGCCAGTTCCCCGTCGGCCACGGGGGCCATGCGACCCCGTCCGAGATCGCCGTGACCCAGTGGGCCTATCCGGACTCCATCAAGACGGCGGACTATTCGCCGAAGATCGCGCCATCGGGGCCCATCCGCGAGGCCCTGGACTTCCGCGCCCGCTATCCCGATGGCCGCATGGGCTCGGACCCGGCCCAGGCCACCCCGGAAAAGGGCGGCGAGCTGGTGCGCATGGCCGCCGAGGGCCTGCTGGCGGACGTGGCGGCCTTCACCGCCGAGCAGAATCCGCAGCTTGCGCGCTGATGCCCGCTAGAAGCTGCTGGTGGGCATGGCCAAGCGGGCCGGGGCGCGGGGCTTGACCCGGCCGGTCCAGTCCAGCTCTTCGGCGGGCACCAGGCCTTCGGCCTGGGCCACCACGGCCTGGGGCTCGGCCACCAGATCATGGTCGATGGTCGCCACCTCGACCACCTGGATGTCGCGCTGGCCTTCGCCCGCGCCGGCGTCGTCGCCGCCCACCTGGGTCGCGCCCAGGGCGTCGACCGCCTCGGTCAGGGCCACCATCTGGACCTCGCCCGGGCCTGAGAGCCGGTTGAGGGCCGCGACCCGGAAGCCGACCGACTCGTCGCCGCTATAGGCGCCGCCAAAGGCGCCGGGCAGACCCCAGCCGCCCATCCAGCGATAGAAGATGTGCGCGCCGACCGTGGCCACCTTCATCAGGCTGGGGCTCCAATAGGGGGCCACATAGCTGGCGTGGTAATGGGTGGCGTTGCCGACGTCCTTCATCACATAGCCCGACAGGGCCGCCTCGGCGATCTGGCGCGACCGCATCCAGCCCTCTGGGTCCGGCGCCCGGGCCAACGCCCCGTCGCAGGTGAAGGTGAACTGGCAGCCGGTGGTGCGCTCGGACCCCTGGAAGACCACGCCGCAGACCGAAGCCGGATAGGCCGGATGGCGCACGCGGTTCAGCACCACCTGGGCCACGGCCCGCTGGCCCTCCACGGACTCATAGCGGGCTTCGTAATAGATGGCGGCGGCCAGACAATCGAGGGCGCGGGCCTGGTGCGAGGCGCCCCCGGAAATGCGGAACGGCCGGGCGGCCGGATTGGGCAGGGTGGAGGTCGGGTTGGACGCGTTCCACAGCCGCGCCTCGGCCTCGTCCATGTCCTGCAGGCGCAGGATGGCGGGCTCGGGCGCGCCGTCCAGGCCCTCCATGACGCCGGTGGCGCGATTGATGTGGCCGAAGGCCAGGGAGACCGGGGTCGGCGCGAACCGGTCGGCCACGCTCAGCATGGCCGGGTCCATGGCGCCCGTCAGACGGGCGAAGGCCACGGCGTCCATCTGGCCCGAGGTCAGCTTCGCCACCCGCAGTTCGGGGCGTTCCTGGCCGATATAGGGCGCGGCCACGGCCAGGCCGCCCGCCAGCAAGGCCACCAGGAAGACCTGGAAACCCGCCATAAAATGGTGATGCTCGGTGTCGAATACGCGACGTAACTTCAGCACGCTCAGCTCCCTGACGCGCCCGCCCCCGTCGTCGCCACCCCATAGGGCCAAAGCTACCCTGAGGCGAGTCCCAAAATGAACCGGGTTCGCTCGGATAGGCCTATTTTCGGCGGCGACGCACAGGGCAGGCGCCTGACGCCAGCAAATGCGGCGCCGCGAAGGGCGGGTGGCTAAACTCAAAGACTCTAGAGGGCGTCGCCCCAGTCCAGGCGCCTGGCCCTGGCGAAGGCCGGCTTGTCGCGGCGGGGCACGAAGCGTTGCTCCAGGGCGCCGGTCTCGACGCAGAGCTTCAGGTCGATCCCCGGCTTGGCCTGGCGCGGGGGGCTGAGCACCCGGGCGGCGAAGGGGACGATGGTGACGTCCGGCCGCGCCGCGGCGATCCAGATGAACTTCTCGTCCTCGAACGGGACCTCGGCGCCCTTGGCCAGGCGGTGGTCGCGGGAGCGGGGTAGGCGCTGGACGAAGTGGCACCAGTCGGGCTGGGTCAGCGGGCAGGCCTGGGCGTGGGGGCAGGGCCCGGCCAGCCGGGCGCCGGCCGCGATCAGCTGGGTGCGGGCGGCCAGGATGCGCTGATAGCCGGCCGGCGTGCCCGGCTCCACCACGACCAGCAGCCCCTCGCAGGCGTCCCAGAGGCGTTCCACCAGGGGCGCCTGGGCCGGACCCGGGATCTCGGCCAGCACATAGGAAGCGACCACCAGCTCGGCCCGGGGCCAGGCCTCGGCCTGGGCCGCCGTCAGATTGGCGCGCCGCCGCTCGGCGCCGGCCAGCACCGGCGGTCCGGCCTCCCCCAGGATGCGGGCGAGGTCGAGGAAGGGGCCGCTCTCATCCAGCAGCAGGGCCGCCTCGATCTGCGGCCAGACCTCGAGCGCCGCCCAGCTCGCCGTGCCGGGGCCGGCGCCGGCGTCCAGCAGGGTGGCCGGCGCAAAGTCCGGGCAGGCCTCGGCCGCGGCCGAGAAGGCGGCCATGTCGGCGGCGTAGGTGGCCGGCAGGCGGGCCAGCGCATAGGCCAGCGCATCGTCCGGCGTCAGCACCACCCCGGACGAGCCTGCGCCGCCGCGATAGGCGGCCGAGACCCGGGCCGCCCGCTCGGCGAGATCGCGGCGCGACACCCCCTCGAGCCTGGCCTCAATGGCCCCGCGCAGGGGGCCGGGAAGGTCGGGGATCAAACCGCGACGCGATTCTGCACGAGATCGTCCACCACGCCGGGCTCGGCCAGGGTCGAGGTGTCGCCCAGCTGGTCGGTCTGGTTCTCGGCGATCTTGCGCAGGATGCGGCGCATGATCTTGCCCGACCGGGTCTTGGGCAGGGCCGGCGCGAACTGCAGGGCGTCCAGGGCGGCGAAGGCGCCGATCTCCCGGCGGACCCAGCCCTTGATGTCGGCCTGCAGGATGTCGGTCATCTCCACCTCGGCCTTCAGGGTGACGAAGGCGTAGATGCCCTGGCCCTTGATGTCGTGCGGATAGCCGACCACGGCGGCCTCTGCGACCGCCTCATGGCCCACCAGGGCGCTCTCGATCTCGGCCGTGCCCAGGCGGTGGCCCGACACATTGATCACGTCGTCCACCCGGCCGGTGATCCAGTAATAGCCGTCCTCGTCCCGCCGGCAGCCGTCGCCGGTGAAGTACTTGCCGGGATAGGCGGTGAAATAGGTCTGGATGAAGCGCTCATGGTCCCCGTAGACCGTGCGCATCTGGCCGGGCCAGGAATCGGTCAGGCAGAGATTGCCGCTGGTCGCGCCGTCGAGGACCTTGCCGTCCGCATCCACCAGCTGGAACTTCACGCCGGGCAGGGGCTTGGCGCAGGAGCCGGGCTTGGCCGGGGTGGCGCCGGGCAGGGGGGTGGCTAGGCAGGCGCCGGTCTCGGTCTGCCAATAGGTGTCGACGATGGGGCAGCGGCCCTCGCCCACCACCCGGTGGTACCAGAGCCAGGCCTCGGGATTGATCGGCTCGCCCACCGTGCCCAGCAGGCGCAGGGATTCCCGGCTCGTTCTCTTCACCGGCTCGGCGCCGTCGCGCATCAGGGCGCGGATGGCCGTGGGCGCGGTGTAGAAGATCTCGACCTTGTGCTTGTCGACCACCCGCCAGAAGCGGGAATTGTCGGGATAGGTCGGCACGCCCTCGAACATCACCGTGGTCGCCGCATTGGCCAGCGGCCCATAGACCACATAGGAGTGGCCGGTGACCCAGCCCACGTCGGCGGTGCACCAGAAGATCTCGCCGGGGCGATAGTCGAACACCAGCTCATGGGTGTGGGCCGCCCAGGTCAGATAGCCGCCGGTGGTGTGCAGCACCCCCTTGGGCTTCCCCGTCGAGCCGGAGGTGTAGAGGATGAACAGCGGGTCCTCGGCGTTCATCGGTTCGGGATCGCAGGTGTCGGCGACGGTCTTCTTCAGCTCGCCATAGAAGGCGTCGCGACCCTCGACCATCGGCACGTCGGCCCGGGTGCGGCGCACGACGATGACGTCGGTGACGTCCGGGCAGGCCTTCAGCGCCTCGTCCACATTGGCCTTGAGCGGCACGATCTTGCCGCCGCGCAGGCCCTCGTCGGCGGTGATGACGATGCGGGAATCGCAGTCCTGGATGCGCCCGGCCAGGCTGTCGGGGGAAAAGCCGCCGAACACCACCGAATGCACTGCGCCGATACGCGAACAGGCCAGCATGGCCACGGCCGCGGCCGGGATCATCGGCAGATAGACGGTGACCCGGTCGCCCTTCTTGACCCCCTTGGCCTTCAGCACATTGGCCATGCGGCAGACCTCGGCGTGCAGTTGCCCATAGGTCAGGGTGCTGTGGATCTCCGGGTCGTCGCTCTCCCAGATGATGGCCACCTGGTCGGCGCGCTCCGGCAGGTGCCGGTCGATGCAGTTGACGCTGACATTCAGCTCGCCATCGGCGAACCACTTGATGCGGAAGTCCGACGCGGCGAACGAGACGTCCTTCACCTGGGTAAAGGGCTTGGACCAGTCCAGGCGGCTTGCGACGTCGCGCCAATAGCCGTCCGGGTCCTGGTCGGCGCGCTGGCAGGCGGCGTCATAGGCCGCGGCGTCCATATGCGTGCGCTTGGCCCAGGCCTCAGGCACCGGAAAAATCTCGCCTTCGCTCACGGCGCTACTCCCTCATTCGACTTTGGCGCGGAGTATGCGGAGTGAGGGGCCTGTGGCAACCGCCTGTACGACTAATTCCCCGCCGCCCTCGGGCTTGTCCCGAGGGTCCCTGTCGAGGGCGGGCGCAAGCGTCGCGAGGGACCCTGGGCACAGGGCCCAGGGTGACGGTGTGGCTTTGAGATTCGATGGTGGCGTCTTGGGCGCCGCTGGCGCTTTCAAGGGGCGACACGAAGGACACAAAGGGGGCGCGAAGGACACGAAGATGAGGCCGCTGACTCCTTCGTGTCCTTGGCGTCCTTCGTGGTCTTTGTGTCCCTCTCCCCCGTTTCCCTCGGGCTTGACCCGAGGGTCCATGCACACAGCCGCTCGCCGGTGTTCATGGATGGTCGGATCAAGTCCGACCTTGACGGTGAAGAGAAAGCGCCGAGCGCCCCTAAAAGAAAAAGGCCCCGCCGGGGCGGGGCCTTGGTCGGGGCTCTTAAGCCGCCTTTTCGAACAGCTTGTTCCAGCGGCGGCGTTCGCGGGTCTTCCAAGAGCCGCGGTGCCAGGCGTCCGAGGCGATCAGCGGGACCACGGTGGTGGCCTCGGCGAAGACCATCTGTTCCCAGGTGACGTCGACCTTGCCCCAGGAGCAGGCCTCCTGCAGCGTCGAGGACGAGCAGGCGCCGTCGCGCACATCGGCCACCGTCAGCTGGATGGCGTATTTGTGCATGTCGACCTCCTCACCGAGGATTTCGGCGCAGACCACCGTGTCCTGGGCGAAGTTCTTGGGCACGCCGCCACCGACCATGAACAGGCCGGTGGTGCCGGCGGCGATCTTCACATTGGTCAGCTCGCGGAAGTCGGCGATGGAGTCGATGGTGAGGTAGGGCTTGCCCGCCTTCATCTGTTCCACCTGGTGCTTGACCAGGCCAAAGCCGGCTGAAGAGTCGGTGAAGGCCGGGCAGAAGATCGGCACGCCCTCTTCATAGGCCGTCTGGATCAGCGAGCCGGGCTTCTTGGCGTTGCCCGCCGCCAGCCACTTGCCCATCTCCCAGATGAATTCCCGCGAGGAATAGGGCCGCGGCTCCAGCTGGTCGGTGATCTCCTTGATCACCGCGTCGCAGGTCTGCAGCTCTTCCTCGTCGATATAGGTGTCGTAGATCCGGTCGATATAGAGGGCGCGCAGGTCGCGGTCGTCCACCGGCTCCTTGGCCTGGTAGTGCTTGAAGCCGAGGGCCTCGAAGAAATCCATGTCGACGATGGAGGCGCCGGTGGCGACAACGGCGTCGATCAGGCCGTACTTCACCATGTCGCGATAGATGTGCATGCAGCCGCCGGCGCTGGTCGAGCCGGCCAGGGTCAGCCAGGTGGAGCAGGACGGATCTTCGAGCGCCATGGAGAAGATGTCGGCGGCCCGGGCGGTGGCGCGGCTGGTGAAGCTCATCTGACGCATGGCGTCGATGATCGGGCGGGCGTCGTACTGGTCGATGGCCACGTGCTCGACGGTGGACGACAGCAGCTCGGCCTTGCGACGAAGATAAAGACAAGGGCGACGGCAGCTACGACGATGACAACGACGGCGACGAAGGCGGCGACGGCAACGGCGGCAACGGCGACGACGACGAAATGGCGGACTGTTTTACACATTA
>CAZERE010000038.1:0-23142 GCA_964515365.1 uncultured Phenylobacterium sp.
TCGCGCCCTGGGCTGGGTTCCGCCGGAGCGCTTCAACTACGACCAGTTCCACGACATCGAGGGCAAGAAGATCTCCAAGACCAAGGGCAACGGGTTTTCGATGGAGGAGTGGCTGCGCTACGCCACGCCTGAAAGCCTGGCCTACTACATGTTCCAGTCGCCCAAGTCGGCCAAGCGGCTGCACTTCGACGTGGCCCCCAAGGCCACCGACGAGTACCTGCAGCAGCTGGACGCCTTCAACCGCAAGAAGGCCGAGGGCGCCAACGAGCCGCAGATTGACAACCCCGTCTGGCACGTCCACCGGGGCGATCCCCCGGCCGAAGGCGCGGCGATCTCGTTTGCTTTGATGCTGAACCTGGTCTCGGCGGCCAACGCCTCGACCAAGGAGATTCTCTGGGGCTTCATCAGCCGCTACATCCCCGGCGCGACGCCCGCCGACCACCCGCTGCTCGACCGCCTGGCCGGCTATGCGATCAACTATTACGAGGACTTCGTGAAGCCCGCGAAGACCTTCCGCGCCCCCACCGACCAGGAGCGCGCGGCGATTCAGGACCTGGCCGCCCGCCTGCGCGCCCTGCCCGCGGGCGCCGACGCCGAGGCGATCCAGAACGAGGTGTTCGAGGCCGGCAAGGCCGGGGGTTTCGAGCCCCTGCGGGCCTGGTTCACCGCCCTGTACGAAGTCCTGCTCGGCCAGAGCCAGGGTCCGCGCTTCGGCTCCTTCGTGGCCATCTTCGGGGTCGAGCGCACATTGGAGCTGATCGACAAGGCCCTGGCCGGCGATCTGGTGGCGGCAGATGATGTCGCACCGGCCTAGCCGCGCCTTGCGGGGCTGGGGCGCAAAGGGCTAATGGCCCACGCCATGATCCCAGCGCCGGCCTTCCTGTCCAATCCCGAACGGTTCATGGCGTTCTCCCGCTGGGCCGCGCCGATGTTCGGCGTGATCGCAGCCGCCCTCGCCCTGGCCGGCCTCTATCTCGGCTTCGCCGCGCCGGAGGACTACCAGCAGGGCGACACGGTGCGGATCATGTTCATCCATGTGCCCGCCGCCTGGATGAGCCTGTTCGTCTATGCCTGCTTAGGCGGGGCCAGCTTCCTGTCCCTGGTCTTCCGCCACGCCCTCGCCGACGCCGCAGCCCAGGCCGCAGCGCCGCTGGGCGCCGCCTTCACGGCGCTGGCGCTCGTCACCGGCTCCCTGTGGGGCCGGCCCATGTGGGGCGCCTGGTGGGTGTGGGACGCGCGGATGACCTCGGTGCTGGTGCTGTTCCTGTTCTACGTCGCCTATATGGCTCTGCGCGCCGCCCTCGACGACGAGGCCAAGGCCGCCCGGGCCGGGGCGATTCTGGCCCTGGTGGGCGTGGTCAACCTGCCCATCGTGAAGTTCTCGGTGGACTGGTGGAACAGCCTGCACCAGGGCGCCTCGGTGTTCCGCGCCGACGGCCCCACCGTGGCCGATGTCTTCCTCTATCCCCTGCTGCTGATGGGCCTGGCCTATATGTCGGCCTTCGGGTCCCTGTGGCTGGTGCGCATCCGCGGCGAGGTGTGGCGCCGCCGGGCCGAGGCCCTGGCGCTCCGCGCAGCGAGGGCCTGACCATGATGCTCGACTTCGACGCCAGCCCCTACGGCGCCTATGTGTGGCCGGCCTTCGCCATCACCGCGCTCGTTTTCGCCGGCATGATCGCCGCGTCTCTCGCCCACGCCCGCCGCTGGCGCGCCCGCACCGAGACCCTGCGCCAGACCGCAGAAACCGCCGAGGCCGCGCGCCGCCCGGCGCCTACCGAAGCGCCCGCCCCATGAGCCGCTGGCTGGCCATCCTGCCGCTTGTCGCCCTGGTGGCGCTCGGCCTCCTGTTTGGCCTCTATTCCCTGAACCGCGACCCCCAGGTGCAGCCCGACGCCATGGTCGGCAAGCCGGTCCCGGCGCTCGCCCTGCCCGCCCTGGCCGATGGCCGCCCGGTGGCCCTGGCCGAAGCGCTCGGCGGCCAGCCGGCCCTGGTCAACTTCTTCGCCTCCTGGTGCCCGCCGTGCGAGGTGGAGCATCCGGTGCTGATGGAGCTGGAGGCCTCAGGCGTGCCGATCATCGGCGTCGCCTACAAGGACGCCCCGCCCAATACCGAAGCCTTCCTGGCCCGCCTGGGCGACCCCTTCACCACCCACCTGGTGGACCGCGACGGCCGCGCCGGCGTCGAGTTCGGCGTCACCGGCGTGCCCGAGACCTATCTGGTCGGCGCCGATGGCACCATCCTCGCCAAGCACGCGGGGCCGTTGAGCGCGGAGGATGCGGCGGCGCTGTGGGGGATGCGGGAGTAGGGGCTTCGACTTGGTGCGAAATACCCATCGACCGAGACACTTCGCCGGCAGTGGCGGTTCAGGATCTATGATCCAATAGCGCCGCACCGCCGTTTTCAGAGGGTTTGTCCTTCATGCCCGCAACCACACCTAAAGACCACGACGGACCGGAGACCCACGCAGAGCGCCTATTCTCAATGCTTCGAACATGGGGGTTGGCCGAAGCGACCTTGGACATGGTCCTAGTCGCCATCATGCGAGACCACGATACTCGCCAACCCCGCCCGCCTTACCCGGCGACCTTGGAGCACAAGCTAAAATACCTTGCCGAAGCCGTCGCCATGTTCCCGACTCTGGAAGCTGGATCTGATTGGGCGGCGAAGGCTAACGCCAAGTTCAAGACCGAGAAGACGCTGCGGAACAGCATCGTGCACGGGACGCCGCTCAAGCATGAGAAAAACGGGACCGTCCATTTCATGTGCCTTGAACGCCAGAAGGGCAGAGTCCCTCATTACGTTGTTAAGGTCGTCAGGCCGAAGGATTGGGACCGCCTCTTTGAGGCCAGCGTCGCCGCCTTCACCTACCTCAGCCTACTCCTGTTTCTAGTCGCCCCCCCTGAGGACGAACTCCTTAATGAAACCGAGGAGGGACTGCGCAAACGGGACATACAGTTCGCGGCGCAGTTCCCGGGCAGCAAGGAGCTCCGCAAGTTGATGCACGAGGTGCTCTCGGGCGGGGCCTAAGACTAGCTTTCCGCGTGAGCGCCAGCCTATCCGTTGGGTCTGTGGTCATCTCGAGTTGCCTTTGCAAACTATGTAATGTCAGGTTGACCTGACATCGCTTCCATGTCAGGCTAACCTGACATTCACGGAGGCCCTCGCCCATGTCCGCCACCCCTGCCGACCGGCGCTATATCCGGCGCACCGCCGCCTTCATGACCGGCTACGCCGCGATCAATCTCGCCGCCATCACCGGGGCCTTTGACGATATCGGGGCCAGGGCGGCCTGGGTGCTGGCCCTGGCGGTGGCCGCGCCGGTGGCCGGGCAGATCTGGGCGGTGCTGGTCTGGATGCGCGACAGCGACGAGTTCGTGCGCGCCCTGGCGGCCAAGCGGTTCATCATCGCGGCGGGCGCGGCCATGGCCCTGTTCTCCGCCTGGGGGTTCCTGGAGACCTATGCGGGCGCGGCGCACGCGCCGGGATGGCTGATCTATCCGCTGTTCTGGGCGGCGTTCGGCCTGGTCACCCCCCTGGTGCGGAACAGCCGGGCGTGAAGAACCGTCTGCGCGAGCTGCGCACCGCCCGCGGCTGGACCCAGGCCGAGCTTGGCCAGCGGCTGGGGGTGTCGCGCCAGGCGGTCATCGCCCTGGAGAGCGACCGCCACGACCCCTCCCTGGACCTGGCCTATCGCATCGCCGTGCTGTTCGAGACGGACGTCGAGGCGGTGTTCGAGAATCCTCACCGGGGTTAGGGAAGATCGACCACGAAGAACACCAAGAGCACGAAGGCGCTGCGGCTCTTCGTGTCCTTTGTGCTCTTGGTGGTTCGTCTTTTTTCAGCGCCAGCGGCGCGCGAGACGGCCGCCCCGGTTTCCACAGCCCCACAAGCGTCATCCTGGGCCTTGTGCCCGGGATCCCTCGTGACGCTTGCGCCCGCCCCGACGAGGGATGCTCGGCACAGGGCCGAGCATGACGGGGTTGGGGAGGTTGGAGGCGGCCGGCTTAAGCCACCCACATGCCGTCATGGTCGGACTTGATCCGACCATCCATGCACACAGGGGCCAGGCGCGGTGTTCATGGACCCTCGGGTCAAGCCCGAGGGTGACGAGGGTGGAGGGCCAAGCCCGGACGCGGTGGAGGCAGGCCTGCGCCCCCTCAGGCCACCACGACCTCGGTCTTCACCGAATTGGCGATGAAGCATTCCTCGTGCGCCTCGTGGTGCAGGCGGGCCAGGGTCTCGGCGTCCGGTTCAGGGCCGGACCATTCGATGACCGGATGCAGGGTGACCCTGGTCACCGCCTGGCGGCCCGGGGCGATCTCGCTCATCACGCCCTCGGCCTCGTCGGCATAGGCCGCCACAGAGAAGCCCGCCAGCCGCGCCCGGTGCAGGAAGGTGAGCATGTGGCAGGACGACAGGGCCGAGACCAGCATCTGCTCGGGGTCGACGGCGCCCTCCACCGACCACTTGTTGCCCACCACGTGGCGCGAGGCGGTGCCGGGCACCGTCGTGCCCCGGTCGAAGCCCAGCTCGTGGCCACGGCTGTAGCGGCCGGCGGGAAAGTCCTCGCCCGCCGACAGCCGCCAGGTGACGCTGGCCCGGTAGGTCGCCATCAGAAGGCCTCCGCCGGCAGGCTCATCAGGGTGTCGGAGCCGGTCTTCAGCTTGGCCAGATGGGCCGAGGTCTCCGGCAGGATGCGCTCCACATAGTAGCGGGCGAGCGTCAGCTTGGTCGCATAGAAGGGATCGGTGTCGCCGGCCGCGATCTTGCCTTGCGCCGCCTGGGCCATCATCGCCCACATATAGGCGAGCGCCGTCAGGCCGAAGAGGTGCATGTAGTCGGTCGAGGCCGCCCCGGCGTTGTCGGGATTGGCCAGGCCATTGGCCATCAGCCACATGGTGGCGTCCTGCAGCTCTTCCTTGGCGTGGGACAGGCCCTCGATGATGGGGGCGAGCGCCTTGTCGTTCTCGTGGGCGCCCACATAGGCGTCGATCTCGGCGAAGAAGCCCATGACCCCGCGGCCGCCCTCGGCGGCCAGCTTGCGGCCCACCAGGTCGAGCGCCTGGACCCCATTGGTGCCCTCATAGATCAGGGCGATGCGGCAGTCGCGCATGTACTGGCTGACCGGGAAGTGCTCGGTGAAGCCCGAGCCGCCGTGCACCTGGACGGCGTCGGAACAGACCTTGAAGCCGCGGTCGGTGAGGAAGCCCTTCACCACCGGGGTCATCAGCGCCATGTAGTCGCCGCCCTTCTGGCGGACGGCCTCATCGGGGCTGCCATGGGCCAGGTCGCCGTGCAGGGCGGTCCAGAACAGGAAGGCGCGGCCGGCCTCAATGACGGCCTTGGAGTCCATCAGCATGCGGCGCACGTCGGGATGGACGATGATCGGGTCGGCCGGGCCGTCGGGGTTCTTCGGACCCGTGAGCGAGCGACCCTGCAGGCGGTCCTTGGCGAAGCTGGCGGCGGCCTGATAGGCGGCCTCGGCCTGGGCGACCCCTTGCAGGCCAACCCCGATGCGGGCCTCGTTCATCATCACGAACATCAGGCGCAGGCCCTGGTTCTCCTCGCCCACCAGCCAGCCGACCGACTCCTCGTGCTGGATGACGCAGGTGGCGTTGCCGTGGATGCCCATCTTCTCTTCCAGGCCGGCGCAGAAGACGGTGTTGCGCGCGCCGGGCTTGCCCTCGGCGTCGGGGATGAACTTGGGCACGATGAACAGGCTGATGCCGCGGGTGCCGGCCGGGGCGCCTTCGATCCGCGCCAGGACCAGATGGACGATGTTCTCGGCCATGTCGTGCTCGCCGCCGGAGATCCAGATCTTCTGGCCGGTGATGCGATAGGAGCCGTCGGCCTGAGGGACCGCCTTGGTGCGCAGCAGGCCGAGGTCGGTGCCGCACTGGGGCTCGGTCAGGTTCATGGTCCCACCCCATTCGCCAGAGGCGAGCCTGGGCAGGTAGAGGTCCTTCTGGTCCTGCGAGCCGCCGGTGTGGATGGCCGAATAGGCCCCATGCGTCAGGCCCGGATACATGGAAAACGCCATGTTGGCCGAGGACGACATCTCCGAGAAGGACAGGTTGACCACATGGGCCATGCCCTGGCCGCCATAGGCCTTGTCGGCACCCAGAGCCGGCCAGCCGCCCTCGACCAGGGCCTTGTAGGCGGCCTTGAAGCCGTCCGGCGTGGTGACCGAATGGTCGGCGTGCCAGGTGCAGCCCTGCTTGTCGCCGACGCTGTTCAGGGGCGCCAGGACCTCGCCGGTGAAGCGGCCGGCCTCTTCGACGATCTGGGCGACCACATCCATCGAGGCTTCGGAAAAGCCGGGCAAGTCCCCGTAGCGCTCGATCTGCAGGACGTCGCGCAGCAGGAAGAGGTGGTCGCGGACAGGCGGCTGGTAGGGCATGGGGACTCCGGTGTCGGCCGGGCCGGTCGCCCGGCCCGGTCAAGGTGTTGTGGTCGAGGTCGCAGGCGCCCTATTTGGCGCCCACATGCTCCAGGCCGTCGAGGCGCTGGCGCAGCATCTGATCATAGTCGGCCGCCCGGGGCAGCAGGTCGGGCCGGGTGGCGATCAGCTTGCGTTCGAGATTGTCGCAGCCGGCCTTCAGCTCGGTGATGGCCCGGTCGATGTCCTCCCGCTGGCTCTCCAGGGCGACGATGCGCTCCTTGAACTTGCGCAGGGACTTGGCCATCTGGGCCGCCCCGCCGTCGTCCAGGTCGTAGAGGTCGAGGATCTCGCCGATCTCGGCCAGGGACAGGCCGACCCGCTTGCCCTGCAGGATCAGCTTCAGCCGGGCGCGGTCCTTGTAGGAATAGACCCGGTTCATGCCGTCGCGGGCGGGCGTCAGCAGGCCCTTGTCCTCATAGAAGCGCAGGGCGCGCGGGGTGCATTTGAACTCCAGGCAGAGCTGGCGGATCGTATAGGTGCGTTGGGGGCGGCGCAGGTCGGTGGGCATGGGCGTCTCTCCGGTTGAGCCTGGTTTTTGGCGGCTTGTTTCTGGCTGACAGCGTAAGCGGCATCTTACGTTAACGTCAAGATGAGGCCCCTGCGCGAACCGCGGGCGCCGGGGCGAATCCGGGCCGATCGGCGGCCTCTTTCCTAGACCTCTGCGCCTTGGCCGACCTAGGCTGAGCCCTTCATTCCAGGGGCGTCATCCATGATCCGTAAGACTCTGCTGGCGGCGACCGCCGTCGCTGCGCTGTTGGCCTGTCCGCTGGCGGTCCAGGCCGCGCCGCAACCCATGGCCACGGCCACCGCCGGCCTCTCCCGCACCGAGGGGCTGATCCCGATCTATGCCGACGCCGAGCGGGGCCGGGTGCTGCTGCTGCTGCCGGCGCCGGACGCCGAGGGGATCAGCGGCCGCTACATCCATGTGGCCAGCCTGCGCACGGGCCTGGGCTCGGCGCCCATCGGCCTGGACAAGGCCAGGCTCGGCCCCTCGCGGCTGCTGGCCTTCCGCCGGGTGGGCGCCAAGGTGGTGGCCGAGTACGAAAACCCCCGCTTCCGCGCCGTCGGCGCGCCGGCCGCCGAGCAGGCCTCGGCCCGGGAGGCCTTTGCGCCCTCCATGGTCTGGGCCGGCGAGGTGCTGTCGACCGACGCCCAGGGCCGCATCCTGATCGACATCTCCAGCTTCCTGACCCAGGACGGCCTGGGCGTCGCCGACGCCCTGAAATTCTCCGGCGAAACCGGCTGGAGCCTGTCGAAGGATCTCAGCCTGGCCGACCCCGCCGAGGCCAAGGCCTTCCCGGAGAATGTCGAGCTGGAAGCCATCCAGACCTTCGTCTCCGAGACGCCCGGCGACGAGGTGTCCAACATCACCCCGGACGACAAGCGGATGACGCTCCGGGTGCGCCACTCCTTCGTCAAGCTGCCCGAGCCCGGCTATCAGCCGCGGGCCTTCGACCCCCGCAGCGGCGGCAACGCCCTGCAGTTCCTGGACTTCGCCGCCCCGCTCGGCCAGCCGATCGTCCAGCAGTACGCCCTGCGCTTCCGCCTGGAGAAGACCGACCCCACCGCCGCGGTCTCGCCGGTGAAGAAGCCGATCATCTTCTATATGGACCCCGCCGCCCCAGAGGCGATCCGCAACGCCCTGATGGAAGGCGCGGCCTGGTGGGCCGACGCCTTCGAGGCGGCCGGCTTCCAGGACGCCTACCGCGTCGAGCTCTTGCCGCCGGGCGCCGATCCCCTGGACGTGCGCTACAGCATGATCAACTGGGCCGACCGGGCGACTCGCGGCTGGTCCTATGGCCAGACCATCATCGACCCGCGGACCGGCGAGATCCTCAAAGGTTCAGTGGTGCTCGGCGCCCTGCGGGTGCGCCAGGACATGCTGATCTTCGAGGGCCTGGTGGGCGCGCACATGACCGGCAAGGGCGGCCCCAATGATCCGGCGGAGGTGGCGCTGGCCCGCCTGCGCCAGCTGGGCGCCCACGAGGTCGGCCACTCCATTGGCTTTGCGCACAACTTCGCCGGCTCCACGCAAGGGCGCACCTCGGTGATGGACTATCCGGCCCCGCGCATCCTGCTGAAGGACGGCCGGCCGGACCTGTCGGAGGCCTATGCGGTGGGGATCGGCGACTGGGACAAGGTCAGCGTCGCGGCCGTCTATGGGCCGGAAGACCAGGCCCAGGCCCTGCTGCACCAGAACGCCACGGCGCCTGAGGGCCTGCGCTACATCACCGACGCCGATTCCCGCGGCTTAGGGGTCGGCCAGCCCTGGGGCAGCCTGTGGGATGACGGCCCCGATCCGGCCGCCGAGCTGACGCGGATGATGGCGGTGCGCGAGGCCGCCCTGTCCAGCTTCGGCCTGGGCGCCCTCTATCCCGGCGAGCCGGTGGCGGCCCTGCGCCGCAAGTACGTGCCCATCTATCTGATGCACCGCTATCAGGTGGAGGCGGCGGGCAAGCTGCTGGGCGGGGTGGACTTCGCCTATTCGGTGATCGGGGACGGGCGGGAAACCTCCGCGCCGGTTCCGTCCAGCGCCCAGCGCGCGGCGCTCACCGCCCTGCTGGCGGCCCTCGAGCCTGCGGCGCTCGAGACGCCGCCGGGCCTCACCCCGCTGATGTCGGCGGGCCTGACCGGGCGCAGCGACCGCCAGACGGAGATCGAGCTCTTCCCCACCCTGGCCGGGCCGATCTTCGATCCCCTGGCCGCAGCTGAGGTCGCCGCTGGCCTGCCCCTGGATGTGCTGCTCAACGACCAGCGGCTGGCCCGGCTGATCGAGCAGCATCGCCATGATCCGTCCCTGCCGGGGGCGGGCGAGGTGATGGAGGCGCTGATCGGCAAACTGTTCGCCGAGCCCGCCAACACGGCCCTGGCGCCGATCGCCCAGCGGGTTCAGGCCCGCGCCGTGCTCGACCTCGGACGTCTGGCCCAGGATCCGGGCGCCTCGCCCGGTGTGGCGGCCCAGGCCAGCGCCGCCCTGGCGACGATCGCCTCGCGGCTCGAAGGCGCCCGGGGCGGAGACGCCGCGACCGCCGCCCACCGGGCGCGTCTTGTGGCGCTGATCAAGAACCCGGCCGAGTTGCGCCGCCTGGCCGCCGCCAAGGAGGTCCGCCCCGAAACCCCGCCCGGCACGCCGATCGGCTCGGCCGGCTGGCTGGATATGGACTGACAGGCCTCTGGGCCAGCATCTGACGAGATGAAGGACAGGCCGGCGAAACCGCCGACCTGTCCTTTCTGGCCGTTCTCTTCCAGCTTGGGCGCGCCTTAGCGACCGCCGGGACCGCCGTGGCCCATGCCGCCGTGCGGGCCGCCGCGATGGCCGCCCATACCCTTGTCGCCCATGCCGTTGCCCCCATGGCCCATGCCGCGGCCTGCCGGACGCAGGGCGTCGAAGGCCTTTTGCTGGCTGGGCGTCAGCTGGGCGTAGAAGCGCTTGGTGGCCTCGGCGCGGGCGGCGAAGGCCTGCTGGCGCTCGGCCATGTGGGCCGCCATGGCGTCCAGGCGCTGGGGCGTGGTCATCTCGCGCATCGACTGTCGGTCGCCGCGACGGTCATCCCGCGCGCCCGGCTGCGGGCTGATGGCGCTGACATAGGCGTTGAGCGCGGCGTTCTGCTGGCTGGTCAGCTGCAGGGTGGTGCGCAGGCGCTCGGCCATGTGGACGCGCATCTGTTCGGGGCTCGGGCGCTCGCGGCCTTCCATGGCCGGGCGCTGGCCTTGGCCGGGCGCGGCCGGTTGCTGGGCGAAGCTGGTGGTGGCGAAGGCCAGGCTGGCCAGGGCGCCGGTGAGAGCGATGGTCTTGATCGTTTTCATATTTTGTCTCCAGTCGTGCCCCTCTGAGACCTTCAACGCAAACCGACCCCCGTTCCGTCGAAGAATCTTTTCAGCCGCCGCGGATCGCCCTCAGGACAGGGCGTTGCGGCAGGCCGCGGCCATGGCGATGGGGCCAAGCGCGACGGCGCCCGCCGCATAGGCGCCCAGCAGGGCGAAGCCCGCCCGCCAGGGCAGGCCCGCATCGAGGCTGGCCAGGGCGCCGCCGCCGAAGATCACCGGCGGCACGAAGAGCGGCAGGACGATCACCGCGGTCAGCAGGCCGCCCCGGCGGGCGCCCAGGCTGAGCGCTGCGCCGATCCCACCCATGAAGGAAAAGGCGAGGCCCCCCAGCAGCGCGCAGGCCACCACCAGGCCGCTGAGCAGGGGCGAGGCGCCCAGCGCAATGGCCGCCACGGGAGCTGCGAGCGCCAGGGGCAGACCCGTGGCCAGCCACTGGGCCAGGCACTTGACCGCGCAGACCATCTCCAGCGGCACCGGCGACAGCGTCAAAAGGTCCAGCGCCCCGTCCTCATAGTCCCGCTCGAACAGCCGATCGAGGGAGAGGAGGGCCGCAAGCGCGAGGGCCACCCAGGCCGCGCCGGGCGCGATGGCGGCCAGCCGCTCGGGCTCCGATCCCACCGCCAGCGGCAGCAGGGTGGCGACCCCGGCATAAAAGCCGACGGCCACCATCGGCCCGCCGCCCTTGCCCCAGGCAAGCGCCGTCTCCCGGGCCAGGAGGGTCGAAACTGCGCTCATCGGCCAACCTCCACCGTGCGGGTCGCCAACGGCAGGGGATCGTGGACCGCGGCCAGGATCATGCCGCCCGTGGCCAGGTGCTCGCCCATGATCTCGCCAAACCGGCCGCGCCATTGGGCGTCCAGGGGGCTCAGGGGTTCGTCCAGCAGCCACAGGGGCCGCGGCGCAGCCAGCAGGCGGGCCAAGGCCAGGCGCCGGCGCTGGCCGGCCGACAGGCGCCGCACCTCCAGATCCAGCAGGGGGGTCAGGTCCAGGCGGGCGGCGGCGGCCTCCACCGCGCCGGGCGCGCCGCCGGCGAAGCCGGTCCAGAAGCCGAGTTCGTCCCGGGCGGTGCGGGACGACTTCAGTCCATCCAGGTGACCCAGCAGATGAATGTGTTCGCGGGCGTCGGCCGGATCAATATCGCCAAAGGCGATGGTCCCCTCGTCCGGGGCGATCAGACCGGCTATGGCCCGCAAAAGACTGGTCTTTCCCGCCCCGTTACGCCCCATCAGGGCCACGGCCTCCCCTGGCGCCAAGTTGAGAATAAGTCGCGAAAACAACTGGCGACCCCCGCGGGACAGGGCCAGGGACTGGATCGAAACCTCTGGGATCACGTGGTCGAGCCTGAAAACACAAGAAGAGGACGCAAATTGTCCTCACGCCTCGCATGGACGAGTCTCGCGGCCGGGTCTATGACAGCCGCGGCCGTCGCCACCCGAGGGGGCGTACGCGGCGCGGGGTCGGACGCTGTGTGTCCTTCCCTTTGAGCGCGCGATCCCGGGGGCGGTTGATGAACGGCCTTGAACAGAGAGAGGATCCTTTAGGATGGCGTCGATCGACACCCTGAAGACCCGCCGCGAATTGACGGTGGGCGACAAGACTTACGTCTACTACAGCCTGGCCGCTGCGGAAGACGCCGGCCTGAGCGGAATTTCCAACCTGCCCGTTTCGATGAAGGTTCTGCTGGAGAACCTGCTGCGCAACGAGGACGGGCTGTCGGTGGGCGAGGACGACCTGAAGGCCGTCGCCGCCTGGCTCGACAACAAGGGCGCCAAGGAGCACGAGATCAGCTTCCGCCCGGCCCGGGTGCTGATGCAGGACTTCACCGGCGTGCCCGCCGTGGTCGATCTGGCCGCCATGCGCGACGCCATGACCAAGCTCGGCGCCAATCCGGAAAAGATCAATCCGCTGAACCCGGTGGACCTGGTCATCGACCACTCGGTGATGGTCGACTATTTCGGCAACGCCAAGGCCTTCGGCGAGAATGTCGAGCGGGAATATGAGCGCAATATCGAGCGCTACCGCTTCCTGCGCTGGGGCTCCTCGGCCTTCAATAACTTCCGCGTGGTGCCGCCCGGCACCGGCATCTGCCACCAGGTGAACCTGGAATATCTGGCCCAGACCGTCTGGACCAACGATGTGGATGGCGGAACCCTGGCCTATCCCGACACCGTCGTCGGCACCGACTCCCACACCACCATGATCAACGGCCTGTCGGTTCTGGGCTGGGGCGTGGGCGGCATCGAGGCGGAAGCCGCCATGCTCGGCCAGCCGATCCCGATGCTGATCCCCGAGGTCATCGGCTTCAAGCTCACCGGCGCCATGCCCGAGGGCGCGACCGCCACCGACCTGGTGCTGACCGTCACCCAGATGCTCCGCAAGAAGGGCGTCGTCGGCAAGTTCGTCGAGTTCTTCGGCCCCGGCCTGGCCAAGATGACCCTGGAAGACCAGGCGACCATCGCCAACATGGCCCCGGAATACGGCGCCACCTGCGGCTTCTTCCCGATCACCCGGGCGACCATCGACTATCTGGCCGCCACCGGCCGCGACGCCGACCGTGTCGCCCTGGTGGAAGCCTACGCCAAGGTCCAGGGCATGTGGCGCGAGGGCGACGAGCCCGATCCGGTGTTCACCGACACCCTCGAGCTCGACCTCTCCAGCGTCGTGCCGTCCCTGGCCGGCCCCAAGCGTCCCCAGGACCGGGTGCTGCTCACCAGCGCCGCGTCGGACTTCAAGGAAGCCCTGGCCAAGGACTTCGGCAAGGCCGACTCCATCTCCCAGCGGGTCCCGGTGGCCGGCGAGAAGTATGATGTGGGCCATGGCGACGTGGTCATTGCGGCCATCACGTCCTGCACCAACACCTCCAATCCCAGCGTGCTGATCGCCGCCGGCCTGGTGGCCAAGAAGGCCATCGAGAAGGGCCTGAAGGTCAAGCCGTGGGTGAAGACCTCGCTGGCGCCGGGCTCCCAGGTGGTCACCGACTATCTGAAGAGCGCGGGCCTGACCAAGTCCCTCGACGCCCTGGGCTTCAACCTGGTGGGCTATGGCTGCACCACCTGCATCGGCAATTCCGGCCCGCTGCCGGAAGCCATCTCCGAGGCCGTCCAGCAGGGCGACCTGGTGGCCTGCTCGGTTCTGTCGGGCAACCGTAACTTCGAAGGCCGGGTGAACCCCGACGTGCGGGCCAACTATCTGGCCTCGCCGCCCCTGGTGGTGGCCTATGCGCTGGCCGGCTCGATGCAGATCGACCTGACCACCGAGCCGCTCGGCGAGGGCAAGGACGGCCAGCCGGTCTATCTGAAGGACATCTGGCCGACCAACGAAGAGATCGCCACCCTTCAGCGCAAGCACGTCACCGACAAGATGTTCGCCACCCGCTACGCCGACGTCTTCAAGGGCGACAAGGCCTGGCAGGGCATCAAGGTGGCCGGCGGCCAGACCTACGCCTGGGACGTCAGCTCCACCTATGTTCAGAACCCGCCCTATTTCGAGGGCATGAGCATGGAGCCCGAGGCGATCACCGACATCATCGAGGCCCGCGTCCTCGGCGTGTTCGGCGACTCGATCACCACCGACCACATCAGCCCCGCCGGCTCGATCAAGCTGACCTCGCCGGCCGGCGAGTATCTGCGTGAACGCCAGGTGCCGCAGACCGACTTCAACTCCTACGGCGCCCGCCGCGGGAACCATGAGGTCATGATGCGCGGCACCTTCGCCAACATCCGGATCCGCAACAAGCTGACCCCGGAGATTGAAGGCGGCGTGACCAAGCACTTCCCCACCGGCGAAGTGATGTCGATCTATGACGCGGCCATGCGCTACCAGGCCGAGGGCCGCCCGCTGGTGGTCTTCGCCGGCAAGGAATACGGCACCGGCTCCTCCCGCGACTGGGCGGCCAAGGGCACCAAGCTCCTGGGCGTGCGCGCGGTGATCGCCGAAAGCTTCGAGCGGATTCACCGGTCCAACCTGGTGGGCATGGGCGTCCTGCCCCTGCAGTTCACCCAGGAAGGCTGGCAGAAGCTCGCCCTCACCGGCGAGGAGATCGTCTCGATCCGTGGCCTGCAGGACCTGTCGCCCCGCAAGCAGCTGACCGTCGAGCTCTACCGCGCCGGCGACGGCCGCGTGGCCCGCTTCCCGGTCCGCTGCCGGATCGATACGCCCACCGAACTTGAGTACTTCAAGAACGGCGGCGTCCTGAACTACGTGCTGCGCAACCTGGCCTCGCAAGACGCCTGATCGCCGCGACACGGGGAATATGAGGGGGGTCGCGGTCGCCGCGGCCCCCTTTTCCGTTTTTTGAGGGACTGCTTTTTTGAGACGTCGAGCCCTATGTCGACTTCTGCTCACACCTTGTTGAAACGCGCCGAGGCGACAAGTCGGCTTAATTGCCGAACCATGATCAGAGCCCTGCTCGCAAGCCTATGTCTCCTGGCGGCCCCGGCCGTCGCCGCCGCGGGCAAGCCCCCGGTGGTGGTGGAGTTCTATACCGCCCAGGGCTGCGCGGCCTGCGCCGAGGCCAACACCTTCGTCAACGACCTGGCCGATCGGCCGGGCGTCGTCGCCCTGACCTTCGCGGTGGACTACTGGGACTATCTGGGCTGGGAGGACACCTTCGCCCTGCCGGAGTTCGCTGAGCGCCAGCGCTCCTATCTGACGCCGCTGGCCCTGCGCGAGCCCTACACGCCGCAGCTGGTGATCAACGGGGCCCTGGAGGCCTCCGCCGTCGAGGCCGACAAGGTCGAGGCCCTGCTCGACCAGGCGGCCGTGACGCGTCTGCCGGCCCCCGACATCCAGTTCATCGGCCCGCGCCGGGTGGATGTGGGCTCAGGCCCTGCGCCCCGCGGCGGGGCCGAGGTGTGGCTGGTGCGCTATGATCCCAAGCCGCGGGAGGTGGTGGTGCGCAAGGGCGAGAACCGCGGCCAGACCCTGGTTCAGCGCAATGTGGTCCGCCAGATCGCCCGCCTGGGCGTTTGGCGGGGCCGTCCCACCGCCTATGCGGTGCCGGCGGCTGACGAAGAGGGGCTGGCGACCCTGTTGATCGTCCAGGCCCCCAAGGGCGGCAAGATCCTCGCCGCCATGCCCCGGCAGACCCAGCTCGCCCAGCCCTGAGGCTGGCCGGCCCAAAAACGAAAAAGACCCGCGCAGAGGAGTGGGGCTGACTCCGCACGGGTCTTCTCAGGGGAAGAGGATATGACGCCGGCTGACCGAGGCCCGAGATCCCAGGGGGGCTGGGGGGGCTGTTCAGGATCTGGAACCGCGAAGTCCCGATCAACCGACGCTCTCCTTATCGAGGCCCAAACAGGCGGGCGCAGGACCGAAATAAGGTCTTTTCACGGCGCACGGGAATGGGTTGCGGCCCCACAAGGCCTCTCGATTTCGACGCCGGATTGAGTCACGCTCACAGGCGATGGCCATCGATCCGTCCGCCAACGATTCCGCACCGCCCGGCCGCAGGGGCGCGCCGATCTTTTTCCAGCGGCAGGAGTTCCAGCGGCTGCTCGCCCTCTATGGGCGGATGGTGGCCGCGGGCGAGTGGCGGGACTATTCCATCGAGCCCGGCCCCGAGGCCTGCGCCTTCTCGGTGTTTCGCCGGGCCTCCGAAGCGCCGCTCTATCGCATCGAAAAGCGCCCGGCCCTGGCGAGACGGCAGGGCGCCTGGGCGGTCATCGGCCAGGGCGGCATGATCCTGCGCCGGGGCCATGAGCTGGATCAGGTCCTGCGGCTGTTCGACAAGGGCCGGTTCAAGGTCATCGACTGAGGCGGTGTCCGCGCCTCAGGCGATGATGTCCGGGGTCAGCTGGTCCTCCAGGGCGGCGATCTCGTCCTTCAGGGCGAGCTTGCGCCGCTTCAGACGGCCGAGCGTTCCGAGGCTCGGCGTCGGCATGGCGCTGATCGCCTGAACGGCGACGTCCAGGTCGGCATGTTCCTGCCGGGCCGCGGCCAGCCGGTCGCGCAACTGAGTCTCGGGATCGGGTCCCAGATCGTTCATGCGGCTACCGCTCCCCTTGCACCCGCGACGCCCGCCAGCGTCCCGACATCATCAGATTTTGCGCGTCACGGGTAAAGGCGGCCTTATGCCCCGCCCTCTCTTCCGGCCCCCGCTTCAGGCCCCCACTTCAGGCCAAGGCTCGGGTCAGGGTCGCAAGCTCGCCCGGGTCGAGGCCGGGGTCCCAGGCGCGGCCCGCCGCGGCCAGGGCGTCGCTCAGGGGGACCAGGGGCGCCTGGCCGGGGTCGATGGTCTCCAGCGCCTCCAGCAGGCAGCGTTCGGCCGCCAGCTCGGCCGCCTTCACCTGCCCTCTCAGGGCCTCCCGGGCCGCATCCGGCGTCGGCGGCAAGGGGTCCTTCAGGGCCCGTCGAACACGGCGCAGGGGAAGGATGGCGGTCGCCTCCCAGGTCCGCGCCAGGGCCGCGGCGGCGGCCAGGGCCTCTGGATCGGTGGTGCGCGCAAACGCCGCCCAGAGCAGCAGGGGCGCGTTCTGCCCGTGATCGTCCTGCAGCGCCAAGGCGGCTTGCGCCACGCCGGCGCGCCCATAGGTGTCCACCGCCCAGTTCCAGAGGCCCATGGCGCTCAGTCCTGGGCCGGCGGCATGGCCATGTCCTGGCCCCAGCGCTTCACCCTGGCCCAGGACAGGCCAAACAGGTCCAGCGCCCGGCCCACCGACTGGTCGACCATCTCCTCCAGGCTGACGGGCCTGGCGTAGAAGGCCGGCAGGGGCGGGGCGATCACCGCGCCCATCTCGGCCAGCTTCACCATGGTGCGCAGGTGCCCCAGATGCAGGGGGGTC
Source organism: uncultured Phenylobacterium sp. (assembly GCA_964515365.1). Lineage (GTDB taxonomy): Bacteria > Pseudomonadota > Alphaproteobacteria > Caulobacterales > Caulobacteraceae > Phenylobacterium. The sequence goes on from CAZERE010000038.1 coordinate 17,054, forward strand.
TCGCGGACCATCAGCACCAGGGGGCGACGCTCCTTCAGGGTCACGTCGGCCGCCCGGGTCATCAGGGACGAGGTCACGCCGGTGGCGATCTCGCTCATGGTGCGCACCGAACAGGGGGCGATCAGCATGCCGAGCGTCGGGAAGGAGCCGGAGGCGATGGCCGCGCCCACATCGCCGGGGCGGTAGGCCACATCGGCCATGGCCTGCACCTCGGCCACGGAAAGCTCGGTCTCCTGGGCCAGGGTGAGCGCGGCGGCGCGGCTCATCACCAGATGGCTCTCCACATCGAGGTCGCGGCAGGCGGCCAGCGCCCGCAGGCCATAGGCGACGCCGCTGGCGCCGGCCACGCCGATCACCAGCCGGGGCCGCCGATCGGCGCGCTCAGGGCCAGATGGCTCGATTTGCGACATACCGTCTCACCCACACGCCGAAAAAACCGGCCCTAATCCGAACTAAACCCTGCGCAATCATATTTGATCTGACACCCCCGCGAAGGGGTGTTCAGTTGTTGTGTCGAAAAACCCTTGAAGGAGGCGTACCTATGGCCGTTGAAGCCCGCATCCGTGAACTTGGATCTCGCCATCAGAATCTGGACAAGGCGATCCAGGACGAAGTGCGAAGCCCCGCGGGAGACGACCTCCGCCTACAGGAACTCAAGCGACGAAAGCTGAAGCTCAAGGAAGAGATGGAGACCTTGCAGCGCAAGGCTCACTAGCTCTCCGGAACGAAAAGAGGCCCGCGCACCGCGCGGGCCTCTTGCGTTTCGACCGCCGCATCAAACAGACGCGGTCGGGCTCGGACTCAGTCCTGCTCAGCCGGGGCGTCAGCCTCATCGGCGACCGCGCCGGTTTCCGAAGCCGGGCGCAGGGACGGGCCGTCGGGATCGGTGATTCCGGCCTTGGCGTCGTCCTTGGCCTTCTTGTCGGCGGCCTTCCGCACCACGGCGTCCAGCTCCATCTGGGTGGAGAGGCCCAGCGTCACCGGGTCCACCGGCTTGATATTGGCCGAGTTCCAGTGGGTGCGGTTGCGGATCTGGTCGATGGTCGCCTTGGTGGTGCCCAGCAGGCGGGAGATCTGGGCGTCCGGCACTTCGGGGTGATTGCGCAGGAACCAGGCGATGGCGTCGGGGCGGTCCTGCCGGCGGGAGACCGGCGTATAGCGCGGCGCCTTCTTGGTCGGCTTGAGCAGCTCGGCATGGCGGCTCTTCTGAGCCTTCATGCGATAGGCCGCGCTCTTCTGGGCGGCGTCCAGCTCTTCGCGGGACAGCTGGCCATTGGCGATCGGGTCGGCGCCGCGGATGTCGCGCGCCACTTCGCCGTCGGCGATGCCGCGCACCTCAAGCGGGTGCAGGCCGCAGAAGTCCGCGATCTGGTCGAAGGTCAGCGAGGTGTTGTCGACCAGCCAGACGGCGGTCGCCTTGGGCATCAAAATGTCGGTCATGGCCGTACTCCAGAAACGACGGCGCCCGGCCTTTCGGCCGGGCGGTTGTCAATATTCCGTATAGGCCCGTTCCACGGGAAAGGAAATGCCCGGCCGGGGCCTTTCCCGATAGCGTGAAGGCCGCGAGCCGGGAAAGGCCTGGAAGACCGAGCCCTCAGGCGCTGGCGGCCGAGGCCAGGGGTGCAGGCGCCGGCGCGCCGGCCGGGCGGCCGATCCAGATCTGGCCGCTCCTGGCCACGACCTCGCCGGCGCTGTCATAAAGCGCGACCCCGGCGAAGAACTTGCGGCCTTCGGATTCCCGCGCCCAGGCGACGACCACATAGGTCTCGCCGGCCTTGGGCGCCTTGAGCACCTCCCCGGCCATGGTGCCCAGCAGGCCCACCGGCGAGCCGGTCTTGATCCACCAGGCCATGGAGCCTGAGCAGTCCAGGGCGCCCCAGGTGATCTCGTCGGGCATGGTCCCATCGGGGCCGGCGAAATTGACGTGGGGAACCCACAGCCCGGCGCAGACCCCGGGCTCGGCGTCCGGCAGCTGGCCCACATGCACCCCCAGGCCCTCGCCCTGCTCGCGCTCGATGCAGCAGGAGAAGCAGCCCCGATGGAGCGACCGGGTGGCGAAGGCCGAGGCCGCGGCGGCGGCCTGGGCGGCCTCGATCCCCGGCGAAGGGGGCGGCGGCGGGATCTGGTCGTCGGTGGCGACCTTGGCGAGCCCCAGCACCTGGCCCTCGGCGTTCAGGGCCGAGACCGTCCCGTCCTCGCCCGTCACCAGCTTGACCGGGGTGTCCAGCGGCACGCCGGCGCGCAGCATGGCGCTGCCCTTGCCGCCCACGGCCTTGGCCAGGACGCCGCAGATATAGCCGCCATTGGCGGTGACGGGGGGACCGCGGAACTGCCGCGGGACAAGGATCTCGGTCATGGGAAGGATCTCGAAAATGGGTCGGTCTGAAATGTGCGGCCGGGTAATCCGGCGATGAGAAGCAGGCCTATTCGCCGGCGTGAAATTCCGCGCCGACGCACTATCCCCTCAGCTTGGCGGAAAACCGGGGCGCTTGGCAATTCTGGAGCTTGGGTCGTCTTTCCGACGGAGCATCCTATCCCCCCGCGCGGCGTTAGGCCTGCAAGCGCCAGACAGCGGGAGAGACCCATGGCCACCAATGAAAAGATCGATGCGATCAAGCTTCTGAAACAGGACCATCGCGAGGTGGAGGATCTGTTCGAGCAGTTCGAAAAAGCCACCTCCAAGGACCGCAAGGCCAAGCTGGTGGAGAAGATCTGCACCGAGCTGACCATCCACACCCTGATCGAGGAAGAGATCTTCTATCCGACCTTCCGCGGCAAGATCGAGGGCGACATGCTCGACGAAGGCTATGTGGAGCATGACGGCGCCAAGGTGCTCATCGCCGAGCTGATGGCCGGCACGCCGGACGACGCCTTCTATGACGCCAAGGTCTCGGTGCTGTCCGAAGAGATCGAGCACCACGTCAAGGAGGAGGAACGTCCGTCGGAGGGCATGTTCGCCCAGTGCCGCCGCACCGATGTCGACCTCGACGCGCTCGGCGAGAAGATGGCCGCCCGCAAGGCCGAGCTGCAGGCCCAGATCAAGGCCAGCGGTCTGCCGACGCCGGAAACCCGGTCCATGAAGGGCGCCGAACTGGTCTACGGCAAACCCGTGGACGCGCCGGCGGGCTGAGCCCGCTCGGCGCAGCCGCCGCCGAGGCGGACGGCCTCAGGCCCTGCCGGGTGAGAGGCTAGAATTCTTCCCAGCCGGCGGCCTCGGGTTCAGCCTGGGGTCGCCGCAGCGCGCCGCCTCCGCCAGTCCGGGCGACGGTCTTCAGCGCCGGTTGTGACCGCGGGGCTGGGCGCTGGGCGGCGGGCTGGCCCTTGGCGGAAGACCCGGTCTCGAACCTGGCCATCAGGCCCTGCAGTTCCTGGGCCTCGCGGGCCAGGCTGTGGCTGGCGGCGGTCGCTTCCTCCACCATGGCGGCGTTCTGCTGGGTGACCTGGTCCATCTGGTTCACCGCGGTGTTCACCTGATGAAGGCCGGTGGCCTGTTCCTGCGCCGAGGCGGCGATCTCGGCCACCACGCCGTTGATTTCCGACACCTGGATGACGATGCGGGTGAGGGCTTCGCCCGTCTGGCCCACAAGGGTCACCCCCTGCGCGACCTGGGCGCCGGAAGTCGAGATCAGGGTCTTGATCTGCTTGGCGGCTTCGGCCGAGCGCTGGGCCAGGGCCCGGACCTCTGAGGCGACCACGGCGAACCCGCGCCCCGCGTCACCCGCCCGGGCGGCCTCGACTCCGGCGTTTAGCGCCAGCAGGTTGGTCTGGAAGGCGATCTCGTCAATGACGCCGATGATGTTGCCGATCTCGGAGGAAGACTTCTCGATCTCGGCCATGGCGGCGATGGCGTTGCGCACCACGCCCCCGGAATGCTCCGCGTCCTGCTTGGCTGTGGCGACGACGTGACGGGCCGTCTCGGCCCCTTCCGCCGTGCGGCGCACGGTGGCGGTGATTTCGTCCAGAGCCGCCGCGGTCTCTTCCAGGCTGGCGGCCTGCTGTTCGGTCCGGCCAGACAGATCATCGGAGGCCTGGGTGATCTCATTGGCGCCCGAGCGGATGCCCAGGGTCGCGCCGCCGATGACGGTCATGGTCTCCTGAAGGGTCTCCATGGCCGCGTTGAAGTCCAGCCGCAGCTTTTCATATTCGGCGGCGAAGGCCTGATCCAAGCGGAAGGTGAGCTGGCCCTTGGACAGCTTCTCCAGGCCGTCGGCCAGGGATTCGACCACCCGGGCCTGCTCCTTGGCCAGTTCGGCCTTCGCGGCCTCGGCCCGGCGGCGCTCTTCCTCCACGGCCCTGGCCTGCTCGGCGCTCATGCCCTCCAGGCGCAGCTTCTCGATAGCCGCCTCCTTGAAGATCTGGACGGCGCCGGCCATGCGGCCGATTTCGTCGGTGCGGTCGGTGTTGGGGATGTCCACCGTGTTGTCCCCATCCGCCAGTCGCCGCATGACCAGGGTCAGGTTCGACACCGGGACCCCAATGGTGCGCGAGAGCAGCAGCAGCATGCCCACCGAGGCGAGCGCCGCCAGCAGGCCGCCGGCGATCAGGGCCTGGCGGGCGCTGGCCGAATCGCGGTCTCGCCGGGCCGAACGCTCGGCCAGCAAGGCCGATTCAGCCGCATCAATCTCTGCGAGCAAGGCGCGCACGCCGTCCATGGCCTCCTTGCCGGCGGCGGAGGCCTCCAGGGCGCGTGCCGCCTCAATGGTGGCCGGGTCCTTCATCATGTCGATTTCGACCTCGGCGACGTCCGCGTGCCAGCGGTCGGACAGCTCTTTCAGGGCCGCAATCCTCGCCTGCTGCTCGGCGTTGTCGGCGGTGAGCGTCTGCAGCTCTTCCACCGCGACGCCGTAGCGCTTGAGGCCATCGTGATAGGGTTCCAGAAAGTCTGGATTTGCCGAGAGCAGATAGCCCCGCACCCCAGTCTCTTGGTCGACAATCGCGGCGCCAACGTCTTCGGCGGCGGACAACACCTTGTAGGTGTGGGTGTTCCAGCCCGTGGCCTCTTCGACGGCCTGGGAACTGAAATAGGAGACCACCGACGCCCCCAGGGAGATGGCGAGCACGACGCTGAACGCAACTAGAAGTTTTTTCGCGACCGGAAGTTGATTGAAGAGGCGCAATGCAGCTGTCCTACAGGGGAAGATGTCCCCTTGTGACGCTTCAGTTCTTAACAAGCCGCGCGTGCTTTTTTGGGCCAGTTTGTCGCAGGGCCGGAACCTGTTCAGCGACGCTCGCGGAACGCCGCTAGAGCGCCCGCTTAGCGCAGGAAGCCCCGCCTCAAGGTCGCTCAGGCCTTAGCGTCGGCCCCAAAGGCGGACTTCAGCTCCGCCTTCAGGATCTTGCCGTTGGCGTTGCGCGGCAGGGTTTCGGGCCAGAAGGCCACCCTCACCGGGACCTTGAAGCTCGCCAGCCGTTCGCGGACGAAGGCGCGCAGCTCGTCCTCGGTGGCCGCGCCGCCCGGCTTCAGATGGACGACGGCGGCCGGCTCCTCGCCGAGCGTGCGGTGGGGCAGGCCGATCAGGGCGGCGTCCATCACGTCGGGATGGTCGTAGAGGACATTCTCCACCTCGACGCAGTAGATGTTCTCGCCGCCGCGGATCAGCATGTCCTTGGCCCGGTCGACGATGAAGCAGAAGCCCTCCTCGTCCAGGAAGGCGAGGTCGCCTGTGCGCACCCAGCCGTCCACGAAGGTCTCGGCCGTGGCCTCGGGCCGGTTCCAGTAGCCTTTGACGATGTTGGGGCCCTTGGCCCACAGCTCGCCCACCTTGCCCACCGGCAGTTCGGTGACGCCGTCGGCGGGATCGACGATCTTCAGCTCGCAGGGCGGCGGGGCGACGCCGCAGCTGTCGGGGCGGTGCTCATAGTCCCGGCCGATATTGGTGGTGCAGGTGGCCGAGGTCTCGGTCATGCCCCAGCCGTTGGACGGCGCCGAGCCCGGGAAGGTCTCGACGATCTTGCGCACCAGGTCGGGCGCCGAGGGCGCGCCGCCATAGGCCACGGTGGTCAGGGACGACAGGTCAAAATCCTTGCGGGCCGGATGCTCGATCAGCTGCCAGGCGATGGTCGGCACGCCGCCCGCCGACTGGATCTTC
>CAZERE010000039.1:0-22712 GCA_964515365.1 uncultured Phenylobacterium sp.
TGGATCGAGCATTCCCGCTCGAACAGGTGGACCACATGGCCGTGCTTGTCGCCCAGCACCTGGATCTCGATATGGCGCGGGCTCTCGATGAACTTCTCGATGAAGATGCGGTCGTCGCCGAAGCTGGACCTGGCCTCCGACTGGACGGCGGGGAAGCCCTCCTCCACGTCCTTGCGGGTCCAGGCCACCCGGATGCCCTTGCCGCCGCCCCCGGCGCTGGCCTTGATCATCACCGGATAGCCGATCTCCTCGGAGATCTGGACCGCCGGGGCGGTGTCGGACATCTCGCCCACGTGGCCAGGCACGGTGGAGACGCCGGCCCGGCCGGCGGCCTTCTTGCTCTCGATCTTGTCGCCCATGGCCGCGATGGCCTCGGGGTTCGGGCCGATGAAGACGATCCCCTCCTCGGCCAGCCGCCGGGCGAAGCCGGCGTTTTCCGACAGGAAGCCAAAGCCCGGATGGACGGCCTGCGCGCCCGTCTCACGGCAGGCGGCGACAATCTTGTCGGCCACCAGATAGCTCTCCGAGGCCGGCGCCGGCCCGATGAAGACCGCCTCGTCGGCCATCTCCACGGCCATGGAATCGGCGTCGGCCTCGGAATAGACGACCACCGTGGCGATCCCCATCCGGCGACAGGTCTTGATGATGCGGACAGCGATTTCGCCCCGGTTGGCGATCAGGATTTTTGAAAACATGGTCACCGAACTCAACGCAGTTTCACCGCCGTACCCGAGGCGCTGACCATCAGCATCCCGTTCTCGACGCCCAGGGTTTCATAGTCGAGATCGACGCCGACCACGGCGTCGGCGCCCAGGCTGCGGGCCTCGTCGCACATTTCCCGCAGGGCGATGTCGCGCGCCTCGCGCAGGGCCTTCTCGTAGCCGCCGGCGCGGCCGCCGATGATGTTGGTGATGCCGGCGAAGAAGTCCCGGAAGATGTGGGCGCCGATGATCGCCTCCCCGGTGACGACGCCCAGGGTGCGGGCCGTTTCCCGCTCTGCGAGGGTGGGTGTGGTGGCGGTGATCATTCCTGGCCTCTCCCGACATGCCCCCAATCGCACGAGGGGGTCCTTTCGCTCCGTGGGGGCGAACCTTAGATTGGTGATCATGACCAAGCCAGCCGACTCCCCGACGACCGAATTCGATCTGTCCCCGCCCGACCCTGCGGAACGCAAGGCCCTCGAGGCCGACCTTTCCACCGAAGAGGCCGAGGTCCTGCTGCGGCACGGCACCGAAGCGCCCTTCTGCGGCGGCCTGCTCGATAACAAGGAGGATGGCGTCTATTGCTGCCGCCTCTGCGGCCTGCCCCTCTTCCGGGCCCACACCAAGTTCGAGAGCGGCACCGGCTGGCCGAGTTTCTTCGCGCCGATGAACGAGGCCCATGTGGTCGCTGTCCGGGACGTCAGCTACGGCATGGTGCGCATCGAGACCCGCTGCGCCCGGTGCGACAGCCACCAGGGCCACGTCTTCCCCGACGGCCCGCGGCCGACAGGCCTGCGCTACTGCATCAATTCGGTGTCGCTGGAGTTCGTCGGCGACGGCCAGCCCCTGCGCGATCCCCTGGGCCGCGGCGACAACGCCCACATGGGCGCGGGCTAGCCGGCCCCCTCAAGGACGGCGAGCATGGCCCTGGCCGTGGCCGGGTCGCTGCCGTCCTGGGCGTGCCAGGCCGCGGACAGGCCAGCATGGGCGTGAGCCCAGGCCCGCAGCCGGGCCGGCTCCAGATCGGCCGTTCGCGCGATCTGGGCCAGGCGCGCGGCGAACCGATCGGGGTTGACGGAGGCCAGGTCGGGATTGGGAAAGATGTTGGCGTAGTCATAGGCGCGCTCGCCCACCAGCCCCCAGGGATCGATGGCCAGCCAGCCCGCGGGGCCGAAATCCAGCACATTGCCGTGGTGGATGTCCCCGTGCAGGAGCACCGGATCGCGTGGGGTCTCCAGCAGGCCCGTCGCGACGTCGCGCGCCCGGGCGAGGCTCAGGTCTGCCGACCGGATCAGGGCGTCGAACAGCTTTTCCAAGGGCGGCGCCGTTGGAGGGGCTGAGCCTCGCGGCGCGTGCAGCCGGGCGACCACCTGGCAAAGGATCGCGGTGGCCGCCTCATCGTGCCCGGCCCGGACCTTCTGCGCCAGCGTATCGCCCGGCGCCCGAAGCATCAGCAGCGCCTCGCCCTGGAACGCCAGCACCGGGGCGGCGCCCTGCCCGGCCCACCAGGCCATGATGCTTGCGCCCCGCCGCTCATCGGCGCTGTGGGCCAGTTTCAGCATGGCGGCCTGATCCCCGGCGCGCACCGGCAGCAGGCGCGAGCGGGTTACGGGCATGGACATGACATCGCCCTCCGGAACGAGGTTCCAGAGGGCGAGCCAGGGTTCAAAATCCTCAAGTCCGGCGCCCATGCCGCCAGCCTAGGCTGGCGGGGACGCCGGGCGCAAACCGGACCTATTCGTCGCCGTCGGTGACCTTGGCGAGGGTGGAGTTGGTGGCCATGCGGCCCTGCTGGCCGGTGACCGCCGAAGGCTGGTCCACCCGGGCCTGGACGCGCAGGTTGTTCTGCACGTGCTTCACCCCGTGAATGTCCTCGATGCAGTGCTCGGCGTGATGCTTGGCGCGACGGTCGTCCACCGTGCCGCTGAGGGTCACTTCGCCGTCCTTCACCTGAACCTCGATCTCCGAGGCGTCCAGCCAGGGATCGTCGGTGAGATGGTGGTGGACGTCGTCGAGGATCCGCTCGTCGGGGCGGGCATAGCCCTTGGGACCCCGGCCGCGATGGCTGCGGGCCTCGTCCCAGCGACGGCGCCGCTCGGCGTCCTCGTCGCCGAACCAGGAGGCGACCTCGTCGGTCGTGCGGTCCCAGAATCCGCGGTCGTGGGCGTCGCGGGCAAGCCGACCCTCGCCGCCATAGGCGCGGGCATAGGCCCGCTGTGTCTCAGGCCGCTGGCGGCGCGGCGGATCATCGATCTCGCGCTGGCCGCCAAACCCGCCATTCTGCATGGCGTAGCCTTCCTGGCCGAAATAGCCTTCGCCATAGAGACGGTCGCGCCCCTCATAGGGCTCCCTCGGCGCAGCGTTGCGGTCGGCCGGCTGGGTGCTGTGTTCGTAATCGGCCCCGGTTTCCTGCTCTCCGAAGACGCGGCCGCGGCCCTGTCGGCCCGGGCTGAAGCTGCGGTCTTCCGCGCCATAGTCGGCGAAGCCGCCGCCCTGCCGGCCGGGCGCCCGGCCTCCGCCATCCCCGCGCCGGGGCCAGCGGGCGCGCTCTTGATCCCGGTCGTCGGTCCATCTGTCAGCCATGGTCGGTTCTCCCGTGTCTTAAGGTGTGCGCGCGTTGGCGCTCTCCCTGAAACAACAGGCTCGCCCCTGGCCTTGTTCCGAAATTGTCTGAGCTGCGGGCGAACCCGCCATCAGATCACAGCGGGATATTGTCGTGCTTCTTCCAGGGGTTCTGGAGGACCTTGCCCTTGAGGCTGCGCAGGCCGCGGACGATGCGGCGGCGGGTGCCGTGCGGCATGATCACGTCGTCGATATAGCCGCGGCTGGCGGCGACGAAGGGATTGGCGAAGCGATCCTTGTACTCCGCCTCCCGGGCCGCCAGCTCCTCTTCGGTCTGGTTGCGGAAGATGATCTCCACCGCGCCCTTCGAACCCATCACCGCAATCTCGGCCGTGGGCCAGGCATAGTTCAGATCGCCGCGGATGTGCTTGGAGCTCATCACGTCATAGGCGCCGCCATAGGCCTTGCGGGTGATGACGGTGATCTTGGGCACGGTGGCCTCGGCATAGGCGAACAAGAGCTTGGCGCCATGGCGGATCAGGCCGCCCTGCTCCTGCCGGGTGCCCGGCATGAAGCCCGGCACGTCGACGAAGGTCACCAGCGGGATTTCGAAGGCGTCGCAGAAGCGCACGAAGCGGGCGGCCTTGCGGCTGGCGTCGATGTCCAGCACCCCGGCCAGCACCTGCGGCTGATTGGCCACGATGCCCACCGGCTGACCGTCCATGCGGGCGAAGCCGCAGATGATGTTCTTGGCGAAGTCCGGGGAAATCTCGAAGAAATCGGCCTCGTCCACGACCTTCAGGATCAGCTCCTTCATGTCGTAGGGCTTGTTGGGATTGGCCGGCACCAGGGTGTCGAGGCTGGGCTCTTCCCGTTCGGCGCCGTCGAAGCTCTCGCGCACCGGCGGGCGTTCGCGGTTCGAGGTCGGCAGGAAGTCCACCAGGCGGCGCACCTGGGTCATGGCCTCCAGGTCGTTTTCGAACGCCCCGTCGGCCACCCCGGACTTCATGGCGTGGACCCGGTAGCCGCCCAGGTCCTCGTGGCTGACATCCTCGTGGGTGACCGTCTTCACCACGTCGGGGCCGGTCACGTACATGTAGCTCGTGTCCTTCACCATGAAGATGAAGTCCATGATGGCCGGCGAATAGACGTCGCCGCCGGCGCAGGGGCCCATGATCACGGCGATCTGCGGGATGACTCCCGAGGCAAGGGTGTTTTCCAGGAAGATGTCGGCATAGCCAGCGAGCGAATCCACGCCCTCCTGGATGCGGGCCCCGCCGGCGTCGAACAGGCCGATGATCGGGGCGCCCATCTTGATCGCCTGGCGCTGGACCTTGAGAATTTTTTGCGCGTGCGCGCTGGAAAGAGATCCGCCGAAGACCGTGAAATCCTTGGAGAATACATAGACCGTACGACCGTTGATCGTGCCCCAGCCGGTGACGACGCCATCGCCGGGAATGCGCTGATCGGCCATGCCGAAGTCGGTGGCCCGGTGCTCGACGAACATGTCGAACTCCTCGAAGGAGCCCTCGTCCAACAGCAGGTCCACCCGCTCGCGGGCGGTCAGCTTCCCCTTGGCGTGCTGGGCTTCGATCCGGCGGGCCCCGCCCCCCTGGCGCGCGGTTTCCCGCTTGGCTTCGAGCTCTATGAGGACCTGCTTCACGCTGAACCCCTCCCTGACGACCACTGACCGCTCAGCCGTAATGGGCGCCGCAGGGCCGCGCAAGTTCACGCCGCGTCAGGGAATTTCGCGTCTACGCGGCGTCAAGGGCGCGGAACCAGGCGTCCAGCATGGCCGACTCCACGGTCAGGCGGGCGACCCGCTCGGCGGCCTCTTCGTCGACGCCCCAGGCCTCCTCCTGGTAGATCTCGTCCAGGCGCGACAGGGCCAGCGCCTGGGCGCCGTCCAGCCAGCCCCGCTGCAGCGCGAGCGCCAGCACGGCCGAACCATAGAGCGAGGCGCCGAAGGCGACGCCGGCCAGCCGGAAATCATCCAGGCTCTCGGCCAGGGCTCTGACCTGGGCCAGGGTGGCCTCGGGCTGGGCCTGATGGATGATGCCGGCGGCTCGCACAAAGGCGACGCCGAACTCCTGCTCGGCCCGGGTGAGGACCGGCTCCCAGGCGGCGCTCTGGCGTGACACCAGGGTCTGCGGCTCCTCGGCGAAATAGCAGAGCAGATCGGCGCCGGCATATTCGGCCACCGACCGGGCCGTGGCGGCGCGGGCCTGGGGAATGGAGTCGATGGCGGTGTTGGCAAGGCGGGTGGCGTGCATGCCGACAATGTCCAGGGTCTCGCCCTGGCGCTCCCATTCCGCTGCGATCATTTCCGCTAGGGCCCGCGTCGGCGTCAGCAGGCGCCCGCCCAGGGGTCCGCGGACCTGGCGCTCATCCAGCAGGATGGCGAAGCCGTCGTCCGCCTGCGAAATCGACACAGACTTGTAGAAGCGCCGGGGTCTATCGGTCGCCTCTTGAAAACCACGTCTCAAATTCGTCTCCATTGGATGCGACGGAGGTGGGCCGGACAAGCGTGGAATGGGGATCAGGCCCGCCACGTGCAAGGAGGCGCCTTATGGCCCTGCCCGACCGTGATCTCCAGGCCGCAATCGCGGTCACCCGCTTTGGACTTGGCGGCCGCCCCGGCGAAATCGCCGAGGCCAGGGGCGATCCGCAGGGATTTCTGGCAGCTCAGCTCAGCGCGCCGGCGGCTCGACCCGGGCGCGCCCTGCCCCTGGACCGCGTCAAGGCGGTCCAGTCGTTCCGTCAGGCCCAGGCGGCGGTCCAGGCGGCCGATCGACGCCGGAGCGCCGAGGCCGAGGCCCTGCGCCCCGAGCTCAACGCCCAGCGCCGGGCGCTGCGGGATGCGATCCAGACCGACATCGTCCAGCGGGCGGCCCACGGCGCGACCACGGCGGGCGCCTTCGCCGAGCGGTGGGCGCTGTTCTGGGCCAACCACTTCACCGTCGGCGCGGGCAATTTCGTCCGCGTCGCCACGATCGGTCCCTTCGAGGCCACGGCCATCCGGCCCAACCTGTTCGGCGCCTTCACCGATCTCCTGGTCGCCGCCGAGACCCACCCCGCCATGCTGCTCTATCTGGACCAGAACCGCTCGGTGGGGCCCTCGAGTCCCCTGGCGCAGAAGATGGCCGAGCGGAAGGCGCCGCGGACGGTCGGGCTGAACGAGAACCTGGCCCGGGAGATTCTGGAGCTTCACACCGTCGGGGTGAACGGCGGCTACACCCAGGCCGATGTGACGGAGTTCGCCCGCGCCCTGACCGGGGTCACCTTCCGTGGCTTCCACGCCCCCCATGAGGAGGCGGGCCAGGCCTTCTTCCACACCCTCGCCCATGAGCCCGGCCCCCGGACGGTCATGGGCGTGCGCTACGCGGTCGAGGGCCAGGACCAGTCGGCGGCCATCCTGCGCGACCTGGCCGCCCGGCCCGAGACCGCCCGCTTCATCTCGCGCAAGATCGCCCGTCACTTCGTCGCCGACGATCCGCCGCCGGCCCTGGTCGCTCGGCTGGAGCAGGCCTGGCTCCAGTCCGACGGCGCCCTGGACCAGGTGGCCGCCGCCCTCATCGCGGCGCCCGAGGCCTGGGCGCCCGAGGCCCGGAAGTTCAAGACGCCCTACGACTTCCTGATCTCCAGCTGGCGGGCGACCGACACGGCGCCGCGGACGTACAACGAACTGGCCATGCTGAACGCCATGGGCCAGCGCCCCTTCTACGCCCCCTCCCCCGAGGGCTGGCCCGAGGAGGAGGCCGCCTGGGCCACGCCGGACGGGATCGTCAAGCGCCTGGTCTGGACTGAGAGCTTCGCGCCCAAGGCGATACGTGACCGCGACCCCTCCGACCTGGCCGCCCAGGCCCTGGGGGCGCGGCTGTCGCCCACCACCGCCAAGGCCATCGCCCGCGCCGAGTCCCGCGACGAAGGCCTCGCCCTCCTGCTCATGAGCCCGGAGTTTCAGCGTCGATGACCCGCTCAGCCCCACAGGCCGCCGCCCTGATGTTCTCCCGTCGCCGGGTGCTGGCCGCCGGGGCCGGTCTCGGCCTCGCCCTGCCCTTCGGCGCTGCGCCGGCCTTCGCCGCCCCAGGCCGCAAGAGGTTCGTGCTGGTCATTCTGCGCGGCGCCGCCGACGGCCTCTCCATGACCCCGCCGGTGGGCGATCCCAACTATGTCGCCCTGCGCGGGGACCTCGCCCTGACCGATCAGGCCCTGAGGCTGGACAGCGACTTCGGCCTGCACCCCGAGCTCAGGACCGTCCACCGCCTCCTGGGCGCCGGCCAGGCGAGGATCGCGCCGGCCGTGGCCATGCCCGAGCGCATCCGCTCCCACTTCCAGGCTCAGGACCGGCTGGAGAGCGCGGCGGGCGATGACGTCAGCTCCGGCTGGCTGAACCGCGCCCTGGCCAGCCTCTCGAGCCAGGGCGACGTGGAAGCCCTTTCCGTCGGCCCCGTCGCGCCCCTGGTTCTGCGGGGCGAGGTCACCACCGCCTCCTGGTCGCCGGGCCGCGCGGTGGAAGCGCAGGCCCGACTGCCGATGCTGATCCAGGACCTCTATGGCGATGATCCGGTGCTGGGCGCGGCGCTCGCCCGAGGCCTGAAGACCGAAATCCTCGCCCAGGCCAATATCGCCCGCCTGGCGCCCGAGGCCGCCGGCGACCTCAGTGCGGCGGAGACGGCCAAACTGACCCGCACCCTGATGGGCGACAGCCGCGAGGCGGCCAGCCGTCTGGGCGGAACGGTCGCCGGATTCATGCAGGAGTCCGCCGCCACCGACCTGGTCGCCATCTCCCTGGACGGGTTCGACACCCACGCCAATCAGGCCGCGGCCCTGGCCCGCAGACTGGCCTATCTCGACGCCTTGCTGGGCGGGCTGGAAAGCGGTCTGGGCGCCGGGTGGAGAGACACCGTGGTCCTCGTCGTCACGGAGTTTGGCCGCACCGCCCGGACCAACGGCGCCCTGGGGACCGACCACGGCACGGCCTCCACCGCCCTTCTGCTGGGCGGGGGGCTAAAGCCTGGCGGGATCATCGGCGACTGGCCGACCCTGCAGGAGGCGCGGCTGTTCGAGAACCGCGACCTCGCCCCCACCGCCGACCTGCGCAGCCTGTTCAAGGGCGTCCTGGCCGATCACATGGGCGTCGATCGCCGGGCCCTGGACACCACCGTCTTTCCCGACAGCGCCGCGGCGCCGCCGATCCTCGGCCTCGTCTAGCGCCGCTTGCGGCCGAAGGGCTCTGGATCGGCCTCGTGCTCGTCGAAGCCGAAGCGCGCGAAGCCCGCCTTCATCTCCGGGCTCAGGGGCGCCTCCAGGATCAGCATGCCGCTGGACGGATGCGGCAGGGTCAGCCGGCGGGCGTGGAGCTGCAGCTTGAGCAGGCCCGACAGCTGGGCCGAGGCCTCGTCGCCGTACTTGGGATCCCCTAGGATCGGATGGCCCATGGCCTTCATGTGGGCCCGCAGCTGGTGCGTCCGGCCGGTATGGGGCCGCAGAGCCATCCAGGCCGCCCGGGGGCCGGCGCGGCTGATGGTGACGAACTCGGTCTCGGCGGGATCGGCGTCCTTGTCGCCCTTCTCGGCCGGCACGATCATCTCGCGGTCGCCGACGCCGCGCTTGACCAGGGGCAGCTCCAGCACCCCTTCGGTCGGCCGCGGATTGCCCATGACCAGGGCCCAGTAGGTCTTCTGCGCCTTGCGCCGGGCGAAGGCGCCCGCCAGCTTGGCCGCCGCCGAGGGGGTCTTGCCCAGGACCAGGACTCCCGAGGTGTCCCGGTCGAGCCGGTGGACGAGCCTGGGCCGCGCCAGACCATCGCCCCAGGCGCCCAGCAGACGGTCCACATGGTTGGTCGTCTTGGTGCCCCCCTGGACCGCCAGGCCCGAGGGCTTGTTGAGCGCCAGGACCTCGTCGTCCTCATAGATCACCAGGCCCTTCACATAGGCCACGTCCCGGGGATGCAGTTCGACGCTCTTGCGGCTGTCGCCCTTGGCCGGGGCGTCGGGCAGCGGCGGCACGCGCACCGTCTCGCCGCCCTCCAGCCGGGTGTCCGGCTTGGCGCGGGCGCCGTCGATCCGCACCTGGCCCGAGCGGATCAACTTGTGCAGCTGGCCCTGGGTCAGGTGGGGCCAGCGGCGGCGGAACCAGCGGTCGAGACGCACCCCGCCCTCCGCGGGATCGACGACCATGTTGCGGACCTCGCGCATCAGGCGAACCTGCGCATCAGCATCAGGCCCACGAACAGGGCCGTGACCGAGAGCAGCACCGAGACCAGGGCGTAGCCGAGGGCTTCGCCATAGGCGCGCCGTTCGATCATCAGCGCGGTCTCCAGGGAGAAGGCCGAGAATGTGGTGAAGCCGCCGAGCAGGCCGACGCCCAGCAGCAGGCGCAGCCGCTCCTGGTCGGCGCCGCCCCTCTGGGCGAGCCAGCCGACCAGCAGGCCCATCAGCAGGCCTCCGCTGACATTGGCCAGGAAGGTGCCCGCAGGCCATCCCATCCCGAACCGGTTCAGGCTGGCTACGCCGAGCAGGTAGCGCATCACGGCGCCGGCCCCGCCGCCGACCGCGACAAAAAAGAGCTTATCCATGGCCCCTTATGCCGGGGGAGGCTTCCCGTCGCCAAGCGCAGATTGAGCCGCGCCCTCAGACCCGGGGTCGCAGGGTGTCGCGGACGCCGCGGGCGTCATAGGCGTTGGGATCAGCGGGTCGCTGGCCCTCGCCCATCACAACCTCAAGGCTCTGGGCCACGGCGGGACCGCCGCCCAGGGACAGGCTTGTGCCGACGCCGACCCCGATGGCGCTGCGCCCGCCGTAGGAACCGCCGCCGGTGCCCAGCGAGACGCGAGGGCCGCCATCGGGCCGCCCGGAGGTGGCGCGGTCGGTGATGGCGAACCAATCATAGCCTTCGGCGAGGGTCAGCTCGGCCGCCCGCAGCAGCGCATAGTCGGCGACCTGCTGCGGCGGCGCGCCCGGTCCGCCCTGGAAGGTGACGCGGAAGCGGCCCGGCTCGATCCGGTATTCCGAGAAGCCGGCGCCGCGGGGGCCATAGGCCGGGGCATAGGCCGTGTCGGCCATGGCGCAGGCGCCCAGGACGACGCAAAGGGAAAGGCAGGCGAGGACTCGCTTCATGCCCTATCAACGTATCGCGACCGACCGCTGTTCCGCGCCGCGCTCAGACGGCGGGGATCGCCAAACCCAGGCCTGCGCAGAAAGCGCTCATATCGGCCGGCGGCGGGGCTGTGATGCGCCGTCGCGCGCCATCCGCCAGAGGCACGTCGAGGGCCGCGGCGTGCAGCATCAGCCGCGAACAGGCCTGGCCCCCCAGGCTGAGCGCGCCGCCATAGCGCACGTCCCCGGCGATCGGCCGGCCGATGGAGGCCAGGTGAACCCGTAACTGATGCATGCGGCCCGTGCGGGGCGACAGCTCCAGGAGGGCCGCGCCGGCGCCGACGGACAGGGTGCGGTAGTGGCTTTGGGCGCTCTCGGCCCCCTCGGCGTCGGGGGCGCAGATCCGCATATAGGCCTCACGGCCCACCTCCTCGCGGCGCATGGGCTTGTCGATCAGCCCCACCGGGGGATCAGGGGGACCCGGCGCGACCACCGCCAGATAGGTCTTGCCGAACCGCCGGGCCATCATCGCCTTGCCCAGCGCCGAGGCGGCGGGCCTGGTCTTGGCCGTCAGGATGACGCCGGAGGTGTCGCGGTCCAGCCGGTGGATCAGCCGCGGGCGGGCCTTGCCGGGCTTGGCGAAGGCGAACAGCAGCTCGTCCAGGGTATGGACCTGCCCCCGGCCGCCCTGGCTGGACAGGCCGGACGGCTTGTTGAGGGCCAGGAGGTCGGCGTCCTCGTAGATCACCATGGACCGCACCCAGGCGATCTCTTCGGCGGAAAGCTGGATATTGCGGGGCGGCTTCACCGGCCTCCCTTAGCGTAGAACGCCCCCGCGGGTCATCGCCCAAGAATAGGCCAGCAGAAATACCCCGATCCCGGCGATCACCAGGGTCATGGGCCCGCCCATCAACGCCCAGCCGCCCGGCGTGAACAGGGCGTAGCCATTGCTGCCCACGATGCCGAGCAGGGAGAGGATGAAGGCGTGCAGGGCGAACCGGCTGCGCAGAAGCAGCAGCACCGAGCCCGCCACGGCGCTCCAGACGCCCAACGCCCAGACCCCATGCATCCAGGCAGGATAGGCGGCCATATAGGCGATCTGAGCCTCGCTCATACCCACCTGCCGATAGAAGGCCTCGCCCTGCAGATGGCTCATCAGATAGTCGTAGCCGCCGAACCCATTCCACAGCAGCCCGACAACGCCCACGAACCAGAGATGCCAGGGCGTGGTCCTGGCGCCGTCAGTCTCCGACATCGTCCCCTCCCGGGTCTTCGCCCTAGTCTAGATCGGGGCAACTGGGAGAACAACGGTCTTTGATCAGGACTTCCGCGCGCGAAGCTCGGCCCAGCGGTCGAGGCGGGCCTTGATCGGCCCCTCGGCCCCCTCGCCCTTCGGCCGATAGAAGACCGGCCGCTCCATCTCGTCGGGGAAGTAGTTCTGGCCGGAGAAGCCTTCCTCGGTGTCGTGGTCGTAGGCGTAGCCCTTGCCATAGCCCAGGTCGCGCATCAGCCGGGTGGGCGCATTGCGGATATGGGCAGGCGGCATCAGGGAGCCCGTCGCCTTGGCCGCCTTCTGCGCGGCCTTGAAGGCCACATAGACGGCGTTGGACTTGGGCGCGGTGGCGAGGTGAACCACCAGTTGGGCCAGCGCGATCTCGCCCTCGGGGCTGCCGAGGAAGTCGTAGGTGTCCTTGGCCGCATTGGCGAGGACCAGCGCCATGGGGTCGGCCGCGCCGATGTCCTCAGCCGCGGTGCGGATCAGCCGCCTGGCCAGATAGAGCGGGTCCTCTCCGCCGGCCAGCATGCGAGCCAGCCAGTAGAGGGCGGCGTCCGGGTCCGACCCGCGGATCGACTTATGCAGGGCGGAGATGAGGTTGTAGTGCTCCTCCCGGTCCTTGTCATAGGCCGGGCTGCGCTTCTGCAGAATGGCGCCAAGCTCCTTGGTGGACAGCGCCTTGGCCGTGCCGATGTTGAACAGGGTCTCGGCGAGCGTCAGCAGATAACGGCCATCCCCGTCGGCCAGCGCCACCAGCGCCTGCCGGGCCTCGGGCTCCAGCGGCAGGGCGCGCCCCTCGAAGGCCTCGGCCTTGGCCAGCAGCGCAGTCAGCGCCTCGTCATCCAGCCGCCTGAGCACGAAGACCTGGCAGCGCGACAGCAGCGCCCCGTTCAGCTCGAAGGACGGGTTTTCGGTGGTGGCGCCCACCAGGGTGACGATCCCCTCCTCCACAAAGGGCAGGAAGCCGTCCTGCTGGGCGCGGTTGAAGCGGTGGATCTCGTCGACGAACAGCAGGGTCGACTGGCCGGCCAGCCGCCGCGCCCGGGCCTGCTCGAAGGCCTTCTTCAGGTCGGCCACGCCGGTGAAGACCGCCGAGAGCTGCTGGAACTCATAGCCCGCGGCCTTGGCCAGCAGCCTCGCGATGGTGGTCTTGCCGGTGCCCGGCGGCCCCCACAGGATCATCGACGCCAGGCGGTGGGCCTGGGCCATGCGGCCGATGGGGCCGTCCTCCCCCAGCAGATGGTCCTGCCCCACCACTTCGCCGAGGGTCTGCGGGCGCAGGCGGTCAGCCAGCGGCGAGGGCGCATGCGGGGTCAGCCCAGCGGCTTCGAAGAGATCGGCCATCGGCGACTCATAGCAAATGCCGGGCGCGCTCGCCGCAACCACTTGGGGGCAGGCTCGACAACCCGATGGGCCGAGCCGAAGTCCGCTTTCGGCTCTGGGGGCGTGACCGCCTGCGACCCATCTAGGACACAGAGAAGGTCGGCTCCGGCTGCGGGAGCTTGCGCATACTGGCGCGTTGACGGGCGGTTAGCCGATCGCCAAGGTAGCCCTATCATCAAGGAGCCTGGCGCGAATGGGGCTGGATATAGCTGTGGGTTGGCTAGCCAGCCGGGTCAGGGAAGGTGATGATGAGCTGGCTGAGCTGACGCGTCCTTTTGATCTCCTCAATGAGGTTCTTATCGAGGCGGGCGTGCCCCCCCACCACGAACCGCTTGATGTGCCCGAGGATCAGGTTTTCGAGGCGCGGATGTGGGGTTATGGCGGCCTGCACGCGATTCGGCGCCTGGCTGCTTATCACGCGGTGGAACGGCGTTTGCCGCCGCAGCTAGAACACGGCGCCGATGCCAGCGAAGATCCCGTATTGGCTAAGCTCTATCGCGAGCATGATCGTCACTACGATGCTGAGCGGAGGGGACGGCTAGCGAGATGGCTGTCACCCAGCCCGCCCAAGCCAAGCTTCCAGCATCTGCTGTGGCACTCTGATTGCGAAGGGTTTTATCTCCCACGAGCGTTCGCCGACGTGATCTTGGATGAGGCCACGCCGCGACGCGAAGGGCTTGGCGCCATGGTTGGATCCGCAGCCTCTCTCCTTGAGGAATGCCGGGTCTTGGCTGGCCTAATCGATCTTCCTGTAAGAATAGATCCGGAAGACGACCAGCTTTGGAAGGCTGCCGAGTCGCCATCAACCGATGGCCCGCTTTGGATGCGATACGGCGTAGAAGCATTCGGTCTGGCGCGCCTAGTCTACGGGTGTGATTCAGCGCTGAGGCACAATGCTGTGCTAATGTTCATCTGATTACCCCCGCATGTGCATGGGCGTTTCCCACCCATCGCAGACATTTAGAACGTCGGCTTGAAGGCGACCCCAGCCAGAACGACAGCCGCCTCCCCTATAGCCGGAAGTTGGCCGTCACCTCCTGGCCGTTGCGCTCGATGGTCACCTGCCAGCCGCTGGCCTCCGCTCCGGCGGCGGCCATCAGGTCGCGGACATTGCGGATGTCGCGGCCGTTGACCGCGCGGATCATGTCCCCGGGGCGAAGGCCGGCGTTCAGCGAGAAGCCGCGGCCGACCCGCACCACCATGACGCCCGGCCCCTGGAAGGGATCGACGCCCAGCTCGTCGGCCACGGCCGGCGAGAGGTTCACCACGGTGGCGCCATCGAAGGGATGACGGCCGCTCAGGGTCTGCTCGTCCCGGGCGGGCGTCGCGGGCGGAGCCTCGGCGCGCAGATTGACGTTGGCGGCGGCGCCGTTCTCACGGCGGACGCCGAGGCGCAGGGTGTCGCCCAGGCGCCTTGTGCCGACCGCATAGTTCAGGCCGCCGACATCGCTGACCACCTGGTCATCGACGCTCAGGATGACGTCGCCCTGGCGCAGGCCCGCGCGCGCCGCCGCGCCGCCCGGCCAGATGTCGGCCACCAGCACGCCCTGCGGCGCGCTCATGCCGATGGAGCGGGCGATCTCGGCGGTGACGGTCTGGGTCCGCGCGCCCAGCCAGGGGCGCTCCACCCGCTGGCCGCCGCCGACGGCGGTCTCGACCACCCGCTTGACCATGGCTGCGGGCATGGCGAAGCCGACCCCGCTGGAGGTGCCCGAACGGGAGACGATGAAGCTGTTGATGCCGATCAGGTCGCCGTCCATGTCCACCAGGGCGCCGCCGGAATTGCCGGGATTGATGGCCGCATCCGTCTGGATGTAGCTGGCCGCCGCGTCCCCGCTGGGATCGGCGGTGCGGTTAAGGGCCGAGATGATGCCGTTGGTCACCGTCTGGCCCACGCCGAACGGGTTGCCGATGGCCAGGACCAGGTCGCCGACCTCGGCGTCGGTGGAGTCATCGATGGCCAGGACCGGCAGGCGCTCCTCGCCCAGGTCGATCTTCAGGACGGCGAGATCAGTGCGCTCGTCGGCCAGCAGCAGCTTGGCCGGAAATTCCCGGCGGTCGGCCAGGGCGACGATGATCTCCTGGCCGCCGGCGACCACGTGGTTGTTGGTGATGATCACCCCATCGGCGCGGACGATGACGCCCGAGCCCAGGGAGCCCTCCACCCGGCCCCGCGGCGCGCCCATGCCGAACAGGTCCCAGAAGGGATCGGCCTGGCGGCGCACCAGGCGCTTGGCCGAGATGTTGACCACGGCCGGCGCAGCCTTGCGGACGACCGGCGCGAAGGAGGTCTTCATGTCGGCCGCCGTCTCGGGCGGCGAGCGGGTCGGCTGGGCCAGGGCCGGCTGGGCCTCGCTGCGGCTGGCGGGGTCGGAACAGGCGGCCAGAAGAACGAGGGCCGGAAGGAGCAGGCGTGCGGCGCGCATGGCGTCTCCAAGGAACTGTCGAACCACGCCCTTTGGCGAAGCTTTCGGGCGCAAAGATGACGCCTATAGCACGGGGCGCGGCCGGTCTCAGGCCTGGGCGGTCGCCAGGGGCGCCCGGGCGACGCGGGTTCCCAGGATGAGGGCGGCGAACAGCAGGCCCGAGGCCAGATAGATGGCCAGACCCGGCGCCTGCAGAACCTCGGCATGGCGGATCGACCAGGCGAAGCTGAGGCCGAACAGGGCTGGCCCCACCATGGAGGCGATGCCCTGCAGGCTCTGATTGGCGCCCTGGAGCTGGCCCTGCTGGTTGGGGGCCACGCGCCGGGTCATCAGGCCCTGAAGGCCGGGCATCAGGAAGCCCATCAGGGCGAAGATCGGCACGCCGGCCATGTAAAGCAGACCGGTGGGCGCAAAGCCGTACCAGGCGAAGCCCGCCGCCCCGGCCGCGCAGCCAAGCATCAGGGCGCCGCGCTCGCCGATCCGGGCCACCACAGGCCCGACCAGGACGGCCTGGACGAACACGCCGGCCACCCCAGAGGCCATCATGGCCAGGCCCATGACCGAGGGGCTCCAGCCGTAGCGATAGCCGGTATAGAGGACGAACACCGTGGGCAGGACCGTCTGGGCGAGCTGGAACAGGAAGCCGATGCCGGCCAGGCCCAGCAGGTCGGGCTGGGAGCGCAGCAGGCGAAGCGAGCCCAGGGGGTTGGCCCGGGCCAGATCGAAGCGGGTGGTCCGGCGCTCCGGCGGCAGGGACTCCGGCAGGACGAACAGGCCGTAGAGCCCGTTCAACAGCGAGAGGCTGGCCGCCACATAGAAGGGCAGCCTCAGGTCAATGTCCCCCAGCGCGCCGCCCAGGGCTGGGCCGATCAGGAAGCCGAACGAAAAGGCCGAGCCCATCCAGCCGAAGGCCTTGGCCCGCCCCTCCGGCGGGGTCACGTCGGCCACATAGGCGTTGGCGGTGGAGAAGCTGGCCGCCGTCATCCCGTTGAGGATCCGCCCCACCAGCAGCCACATGAGGTTGGGCGCCACGGCGATGATCAGGAAGTCCAGGGCCAGGCCGAAGACCGAGACCAGGAGCACCGGCCGCCGCCCAATCCGGTCCGACAGCAGGCCCAGCAGCGGGCCGCAGATGAACTGCATCGCCCCCCAGGTGATGGCGAAGACCACGTTCCATTCCGCCGCCTGGGCGGTGTCGCCGCCAGTGAAGGCCTTGATCAGGTTGGGCAGGACTGGAATGATCAGGCCAAACGAGATGCTGTTCATCAGCGCCGTGGCGAAGATGAAGCCGAAGGCGGCCCGCCGCCCCTGCCCTGCCTGAACCTGCTCGCTCACGCCTTGTCCCCTAACCCTCGGCCGCCCGGGCTCGAAGCCGCCGGGCGGAACGGCTGAACGTCTTTAGACCCGCGTGGCAAGCCCGGCCAACTGGCTTCGCCACCAGTCGGCCAGGCGCATCTGAAGCACCGGGTCGGGGAAGCCGTGCCTTGCCGCGCTCTGCGCCGGCACGCGGGTGAAGCCGCGGTGTTCGATGCTGACCCGGGTCTCCTCGCCGATGGGGTCAAACCGCACCTCCACCTCGGTGTGCAGGTCCGGCGGGAAGCTCGCCTGGCGCCAGGAAAACACCAGCCGTTCCGGCGGCGCCCAGTCCAGAATACGGCCGATCTCGAAGACCTTGCCATTGGCCAGGGTCTCGGTCAGCCGCCCCCCTGCCCCGGCCTCGAAGGCCAGCTGGCCCGGCGCGCGCGGGGTCGTCTGAAAGAGCGGACTGGGACGCCACCAGGCGCCGATCTCGTCCACGAAGGCGCCGAAGGCCCGGGTGGGTGAGGCCTTCACCCGCAGGGCGACATAGACCTTGGACGTCACGGCTGGCCTTCCACATGCGCCTTGAAGGCCAGGAGCTGCTGGCTCCACATGCGCTCGCTCTCCTCCAGCCAGGCCATCAGCTCGACCATGGGCTCGGGCCGCAGGGCATAGACCCGCACCCGGGCGTCGAAGGCCGGATGGGTGTCCTCCACCAAGCCGCTCTGGCGCAGGGCCTTCAGGTGGCGGCTCATGGCCGGCGCCGACAGGCCGGTTTCCCGCGCCAGCTCGCCGGCCGGCCGCGGCCGTTCGCGCAGCAGCTCCACCACCTGTCGGCGGGCGGGATCGGCCAGGGCGGCCAGGGTGCGGTCCAGGGCCGCGCTCATCGGGGCTCCGACGGACGCAGACGGGTCTGGGTGCCGAGCTTCTCGTCCCACTCGGCGACCGACATGGGCGCCACCGTCTGGCCGAACGACCAGATGTGACCTTCCAGGTCCAGCGCCAGATAGGTCCGGTCCCCATAGGCCTGGGTCTCCAGGGGACGGATGATCTCCGCCCCGGCCGCCACGGCCCGGGCGTGATGGGCGTCGATGTCGTCGATGAGCTGCAGATGCACAGACTGGGTGTTGCGGCCGCCGACATCGCCGGGGACGGCATGGCGCTCCGACCAGGCCTTGGAGACGCCAATGGTCTGGTCGCGGAAGGCCATCTCGGCATGGATCAGGCCGCCCGCATCGTCGGTGACATAGATCCGCGGCTCAAGGCCGAAGGCCCGCTCCAGCCAGTCATAGGCCGCCGCCGGATCGGCATAGGACACATAGGGCGTCACGGCCGAACGGGGCGCCTCGGAGGCCGGCGCGGGGTCTGGGGTCATCACCACCTTCAGGCCCGTGGCGGCCTCCATCTCGGCGGTGGAAACGCTGCGGCCCTCCTGGCTGAAGGTCCAGACGTGGCCGTCGAGGTCCAGGGCGCGGTAGGTCCGCGCGCCATAGAACTGGTCCTCCGGCGCCTGGGTGATCTGCGCGCCGGCGGCCCGGGCCCGATCGCAGTGGGCGTCGATATCCACGCCCTCGGGCAGGTCGATGCGGCAGAGCTGGGTGGCCTGCCCCTCCAGGGCCGCCGGGCTCTGCATGCGCGTCGGCCCCAGGGGCCCGCCGCTCCAGGGACCGGCGACGCCGATAGAGGCGCCGTGGAAGCCCATCTCTGCATGGGCGATAACCCCCTGCTCGTCGGTCAGCAGGGTGGTGACCTCGAACCCGAACGCCGCCTCCAGCCAGTCCAGGGCCTGGCGCGGATCGCGATAGATGGGGACGGCGGTGAGACGGGCGGTATCCACGGCGGCTTCCTTATCTATTTCTGCAATAGTTCACCATTTCCGCAATCATATCGTCAAGCGGCGTTTTGAACCGTCGCCTGTCGGGCACGAAAAAGCCCCGGACATCGCTGCCCGGGGCCTTCTGGAAATCAGCTAGAGGCGCGGGACTTAGTCCTCGCCGTAGGCCTCAGGCTTGGGGCCGCTGTCCTTGCCCTTTTCGGACGGGTCGCGGTCCACGAATTCGATCACCGCCATCGGGGCGTTGTCGCCATAGCGATAGCCGGCCTTGAGCACGCGGATATAGCCGCCGTTGCGGGCGCCATAGCGCGGGCCGATGGTGGCGAACAGCTTGCCCACCTGCTCGACGTCGCGGACGCGGCTGATGGCGATGCGGCGGGCGTGCAGATCGCCACGCTTGGCGAGCGTCACCAGCTTCTCGACGAAGGGACGCAGTTCCTTCGCCTTGGGCAGGGTGGTCACGATCTGCTCGTGCTTGATCAGGCTGGCGGCCATGTTGGCGAACATGGCGGTGCGGTGGGCGCTGGTGCGGCCCAGTTTACGGTGTGCGTAACCGTGGCGCATATCTCTGTCTCCAGGGCTCGCTGGCCCGCTTGGCGGCCCCGCTTGTGCGTGGCGACGCCCAGTCTGATCAATCCCAGCCTGCTCCCGCCTGGGTCATCACGAAGCGCTGGGGCCCTCCACCGCTGGTGCGGCTTCCTCGGGCCCTGGCCGCCGAAGCGGCCCGGAGTCAGCGCAAAAGCAGATTACATCTGGTCTTCGAACTTCTTGGCGAGGTCTTCGATGTTTTCCGGCGGCCAGTTGGGCACATCCATGCCCAGGTGCAGGCCCATGCCGGCGAGGACTTCCTTGATCTCGTTGAGCGACTTGCGGCCGAAGTTCGGCGTCCGCAGCATCTCGGCTTCGGTCTTCTGAATCAGATCGCCGATATAGACGATGTTGTCGTTCTTCAGGCAGTTGGCCGAACGGACCGAAAGCTCCAGCTCGTCGACCTTCTTGAGCAGGGCCGGGTTGAACGGCAGCTCAGGCTTGGCCTCGCCTTCGACCTTCTTCTTCGGCTCTTCGAAGGTGATGAAGATCTGCAGCTGGTCCTGGAGGATGCGCGCGGCATAGGCCACCGCGTCAACGGGGCTGACCGCGCCGTTGGTCTCCACTTCCATGATCAGCTTGTCGTAGTCGAGGCTCTGGCCCTGACGGGTCGGCTCGACGCGGTAGGCGACGCGCTTGACCGGCGAATAGAGGGCGTCCACGGCGATCAGGCCGATCGGGGCGTCCTCGGGCCGGTTCATCTCGGCCGGCACATAGCCCTTGCCGCTCTGAACGGTGAACTCCATGCGCACATTGGCGCCGTCGTCCAGGGTGCAGAGCACGTGGTCGGGGTTGAGGATCTCGATGTCCGAGGGGGTCTCGATCTGACCTGCGGTGACCACGCCGGGGCCCGTGGCGCGCAGGGTCATGCGCTTGGGGCCTTCGGCGTGCATGCGCACGGCCAGTTGCTTGATGTTCAGCACGATGTCGACGACGTCTTCACGGACGCCCTCGAGGGAGGAGAACTCGTGCACCACGCCGTCGATCTGGACGGCGGACACGGCCGCGCCCTGAAGCGAGGAGAGCAGCACGCGCCGCAGGCTGTTGCCCAGCGTCACACCGAAGCCGCGTTCGAGAGGTTCAGCAACGATGCGGGCCTTGCGGCTGGCGTCGGAACCGGTCTCGATCTGCGGCTTTTCGGGACGGATGAGCTCGTTCCAGTTTCTTTCGATCACGGATGGGTGTCCCTAAACGCAGGATCGCCGGCCGCGAAACGCGGGCCGGCGTTGGGGGATGCGAAACGCCAGTCCTTAGACTCGCCGGCGCTTGGGCGGACGGCAGCCGTTGTGCGGGATCGGCGTCACATCACGAATGGTGGTGATGGTCATGCCGACCGACTGCAGCGCCCGCAGCGCCGATTCCCGACCCGAACCAGGGCCCGAAACGTTCACTTCCAGGGTTTTGACGCCGTGCTCGGCGGCCTTGCGACCGGCGTCCTCGGCGGCCATCTGGGCGGCGTAGGGGGTCGACTTACGCGACCCCTTGAACCCCATCATCCCGGCCGACGACCAGGAGATGGTGTTCCCCTGCGCATCGGTGATCGTGATCATGGTGTTGTTGAACGAGGCGTTCACGTGCGCCACGCCGGAGGTGATGTTCTTGCGCTCACGCCGTTTGACGCGCGCCGGTTCTTTGGCCATCGGCTAAGCTCTCTTATTACTTCTTCTTGCCGGCGATCGGCTTGGCGGGGCCCTTGCGGGTGCGCGCATTGGTGTGGGTCCGCTGACCACGGACCGGCAGCCCCTTACGGTGGCGCAGGCCGCGATAGCAGGCCAGGTCCATCAGCCGCTTGATGCTGACCGCCGTCTCGCGACGGAGGTCGCCCTCGACGATATAGTCGCGGTCGATGGCTTCGCGGATTTGCAGAACCTCGGCGTCCGACAGTTGGTTCACGCGCCGCGCGGGCTCGAGTCCGACCTTCTGAACGATCTCGGCGGCCTTGGCCTGACCGATGCCGTGGATGTACTGCAGCGCGATCACGACGCGCTTGTTCGTAGGAATGTTGACGCCTGCGATGCGGGCCACTGGGGTAATCTCCTGGTCACGCAGAGATGCGCGAACGGCGCCCGGCTCAATAGGAGCCGCACGTCCTTCGCGCCCTTTCGCGGAAGCGCTCCGTTATATGGATCGTTGCGTTTCCGTCAATGGCGGAACGACACATTTCTGGCCATTCCGGTGGGCGAAGGTGAAGACTCCGGGACTTTCCGGGGGTCTTCGGGTGGCGCCGTGGGGTTCCGCGCTAGGGGCGCGGGGCCGTCATGGCGCCATCGATGGCCTGGGCCACCGACTCGATCGATCCCATACCGTCCACTTCCACCAGTTTGTTCTGATCCTGGTAGTAGGGCAGCAGGGGGGCGGTCTGTTCGTTATAGGCCCCGAGGCGAACCTTGAAGCTTTCGGGATTGTCGTCCGGACGGGCGGTCTCGGCGTAGCGGCCGGCGATCCGATCCATCAGAGCCTGGTCGTCAACCTTGAGTCGGATGACCAGGTCAATCTTGGCGCCCCGACCCTCGAGCATGGCGTCCAGGGCCTTGGCCTGGGCCAGCGTGCGCGGGAAGCCGTCGAAGATGGCGCCGCCGGCCTTCTCGGCCTCAGGCAGGCGCTCCTCGATCAGGGCGATGACGATCTCGTCCGAGACCAGCTCACCCCGCTGCATGATCCCCTCGACCCGCTTGCCGAGCTCGGAGCCCGAGCTGATGGCGGCGCGAAGCATGTCGCCGGTGGAGAGCTGGACCATGCCCTTCTCGTTCACCAGACGCTTGGCCTGAGTCCCCTTCCCCGCCGCCGGCGGGCCGAACAGAATCAAATTCATTTCAAATACCCTCCCCCGCCGGCCGGAAATGGCGCGACGTATAGCGAGCGATCCCCGTTCAGGATCGCCCGCGGCCGCCCCGCAGCTTCGACTTCTTGATGAGGCCTTCGTACTGGTGGGCGAGCAAATGAGATTGGATCTGGGTCACGGTGTCCATGGTGACGGTGACCACGATGAGGATCGAGGTGCCCCCGAGATAGAAGGGCGCGTTGTAGAAACCGATCAGCGCCTCGGGCAGCAGACAGACAATGGTGATGTAGGCCGCCCCGATCACCGTCAGGCGGGTCAGGACATAGTCCAGATACTCCGCCGTGCGCCGGCCCGGCCGGATCCCCGGCAGGAAGCCCCCGTACTTGCGCAGGTTCTCCGCCGTGTCGTCCGGATTGAACACGATCGAGGTGTAGAAGAAGCAGAAGAAGATGATCAGGGCGCCATACAGCAGCATGAACAGCGGCTGGCCGTGCTTCAGCGCCCCCACCGTGCCCGGCAGCCACTGGGCCCAGGGCGGCAGATCGGCCGTCGCCAGGAAGCCCATCACCGTCGTCGGCAGGAGCAGCAGGCTCGAGGCGAAGATCGGCGGGATGACGCCGGCGGTGTTGATCTTCAACGGCAGGAAGGAGGTGTCGCCGCCCACCATGCGGTTGCCCTGCTGGCGCTTGGGATACTGCACCAGGAGCCGCCGCTGCGAGCGCTCCATGAAGACGATGGCGATAACCACGGCGATGGCGATG